>NZ_JBICLK010000006.1:0-231379 GCF_043105275.1 Pseudomonas sp. TYF_14 | reverse complement strand
ATCACCAGACCTGGAGGTCATGTGATACCTGTGGGAGCGGGCGTGCCCGCGAAGGGCCGCTAGGCGGCCCCATTTCAATTTCCGGCTTTGATACTGGTCCAGATTCGCGTACGAATACGGTCGATCTTCGCCGGCATCGCCTCCAGCGCATACAGCTTGCCCATCACCTCGTCGCTCGGGTAAATCATCGTATTACCCTTCATCGCCGGGTCCACCAGCCCGTCCGCCTTGAGGTTGCCGTTGGCGTACTGGACGTGGTTGCTGATGTTGGCCATCACTTCCGGCTGCAGCAGGTAGTTCATGTAGGCATATCCGGCCTTTTCATCCGGCGCATCGACGGGCATGGCAACCATGTCGAACCACATCGGCGCGCCCTCCTTGGGTATCGAATAGCCCACCTTCACGCCATTGTTCGCCTCGTCGGCGCGGTTCTTCGCCTGCAGCACATCCCCTGAGAACCCCACTACCACGCAGATATCGCCGTTGGCCAGGTCGCCCGTGTACTTGGACGAGTGGAAATAGCTGATGTAAGGCCGCACTTTCATCAGCAGGTCCTTGGCCTTCTCGTAGTCCTTGGGGTCTTGGCTGTGATGGGGCAAGCCCAGGTAGTGCAGGGCGATCGGCAGCAGTTCGGGGCCATTGTCCAGCACCGCGACGCCACAGCTTTTCAGCTTGCTCATGTACTCGGGCTTGAAGATCAGGTCCCAGGAGTCCACGGGCGCGTTGTCGCCGAGCACCGCCTTGACCTTGTCGATGTTGTAGCCAATACCGGTACTGCCCCACAGGTACGGGAAGCCGTACTGGTTGCCCGGGTCGTTCACCTCCAGCGCCTTGAGCAGCACCGGGTTGAGGTTGTGCCAGTTAGGCAGCTGGGATTTGTCCAGGCGCTTCAAGGCCTTGCCCTGGATCTGCCGGGCCATGAAATGGTTGGAGGGGAACACCACGTCGTAGCCGGAATTGCCGGTCATCAACTTGCCATCGAGGGTTTCATTGCTGTCGTACACGTCATAGGTCGGCACGATGCCGCTGGCTTGCTGGAAGTTTTTCAACGTATCGGGGGCCACGTAGCTGGACCAGTTGTAGATCTTCACCGTTTCAGCGGCGCTGGCCACGCTGGCGGCCAGCATCAGGGGGGCGAGGAGGAAGGTGCGCATGTCGGGTTTACCTTGCTTTGTCTGTTGTTATCGAAGGCAGGCGATCAGCGGATCAGAAAATAAGCACGTAGGTTTTGCGCACGGTCTCCTGGATGTCCCAGGTGCCGGTGCTGTTGGCCGGTAGCATCAATGCGTCTCCGGCTTCTATGACCAGGGGCTCGCCACCGTCGGGGATGAACGTGCAGCGGCCCTTGATGAAATGGCAGAACTCCTGTTGCACGATCTGCCGCCGCCAGCGCCCTGGGGTGCATTCCCAGATGCCGGTTTCAACGCCATCGCTGCGCTCCACGCAGGTGACTGACGTGACTGCCACGGGTTCGCCGAGCGGTACCGCGACCGGGTTGGAGCTGTCGAGCACGGCAAATTCGGTGTTCTTGAACTGGGTGATGCTCATGACCGGTGGATCCTGTACGAGTGAAAAGGGAAGTCAGTGCATGAAGCCTTCCATGAAGTCCGCAACCGAGATGGCCAGGCGCCGCCTCCACGGTGCACTGGCGGGGTTGGCGAGGGTCCGGTCCTCGTGGACGAAGCTCTGGATGATCGCGTTGTAGCCCAGCCAGCGGCAGGGCTCGGGAGGCCAGCTTGCCAGGCTCGATAGCGGGCGGTTGTCGAGCACCCAGGGTTGCGCCGTCAGTTCGTTGTGCTGGTTGAGGATCAGCGCCGCCAGGGTGCGCCCACCCAGGTTGGTAGCCCCGACGCCTTCGCCGCCGTAGCCGCCGGCAAGGGCGATGCCGCGCTGGCGGTCGCAAAGCATGTGTGGGCGGAAGCGTCGCGCCATGCCGAGGTTGCCGCCCCAGGTATGAGTGATGCGTACCTGTTTGAGCTGCGGGAACAGTTCGCCGAACAGGTAGCGGCGCAGTTCGACTTCGTGTTCGTCGAGGTTGAAGTTCTCGCGCAGACGCCCACCGAAGCGATAGCCACCGCGAGCACCGAAGACCAGACGGTTGTCGGCAGTGCGCTGGCCGTAGGTGACCTGGCGGCTGCTTTCACTGAAGGCTTGGCCCTTGCTCAGGCCAATTTGCTCCCAGGTGGCCTCTGGCAGCGGCTCGGTGGCCACCAGCAGGCTCTGTACTGGCAATTGGTGTTTGCCCAGTGGCGGCAGGCTGGCGGCGTAACCCTCCACGGCAGGTACCATCCACTGGCAGCGAATCTGTGCCAGCGGGGTACGCACCTCGCTCGGCTGCCAGTCGATGGCCGGGGTGTTTTCGTAGATCGATACGCCCAGCGCCTCCACTGCCCGGGCAAGGCCGCGCACCAGCTTGGCTGGCTGGATGGTCGCCGTGTGCGGGCTGTAGATGGCTCCAAACGCATTGCTGACCCGTAACTGGTTACCCAGCTGCTCGGGGCTCAGCCAGCGGTAGTCGTCCTCGGTCATGCCTTGGCGATACAAGTCGTCGAGGTAGGCGCGCAGGCTGCGTTCCTGCTCCGGGTAGCGCGCCGCGCAATAAAGGACGCCGCCTTTGCGGTAGTCACAGTCGATGCCTTCACTTTGCAGCACGCGATGCACTTCATCCGGGATGCCGTGCAGCAGGTCGATGCTGGCGCGGCGCTGTTGCGGCGAGAGGGCACCGAGCAGGCGGTCTTCGCCGAGCAGGTTGCCCATCAGCCAGCCCCCATTACGGCCGGAGGCGCCGAAGCCAGCGATTTGGGCTTCGATCACCGCGATGTTCAGCTGGGGGGCCTGGCGCTTGAGGTAGTACGCGGTCCAAAGGCCGGTATAGCCGGCACCGATGATGCACACGTCAACGTCGAGGTCATTGCGCAGTGCCGGGCGCGCGCACAGCGGCTCGTCGAGCTGGTCCATCCACAAGCTGAGCGTGCGCAGGGGTTGCATCGGGTTCGGCTCCACATCCGTCAAGGTCTGTGGGCGATGCTATTGGTGTCAGTGGGCGGCTGTCTTACGTGCGTGCACGCAGGGAAATTTGCTTCAGGTAGGCCTTGGGCGTGAACCCGGTGTGTTCGCGGAAGCACTTGTAGAACGCCGACAGCGAGTTGAAGCCGGCACTGAAGGCCAGCTCGTCGATCGTCGCCTCGACGCTGTCGTCGCCGAGGCTGGCCATCAGGTGCTGCAGGCGTGCCTGGTTGACGTAGCGGTAGAAGCTTTGCCCCAGCACCTGGTTGAGCAGGTAGGAAATCTGGTTGCGGCTGTAGCCGCTGGCGTCGGCGACCTGTTGCAGGTCGAGCTCCGGGTCGAGGTAGGGGCGTTGACGCCGGAAGTAATGCTCCAGGTCCTGGGCCATGGTCGACAACTGCCGAGGCGACAAGCCCAGGCGGCTGGTGGCGGGGCGCGGACCGCTGTTGGCGTGGCCTGTGCCGTTCTGGCGGACCAGCGTGGCGTATTCGTTGACCCGCCAGATCAGCCCGTCCCTGACGGTGATCGCCTCGCTGGACTGGAACGCAACCAGGCCGTCACCGCCCTGGACCGTGACCTGATACTGGATGAATGCGGTGCTGCCATCGACGCGGATGCGGTCGCTGTGGACGATGTCCTCGCCGGCTTCATGGGGCAGGCAGGCGCGTACGTAGTCGCGCAGTTCCTGATGGCCGAGCACGCGGTTCTGAAAGAAGTCGTGGTACTGGATATCGGGGTGGTAGAGCGCCATGACACCGTCGAGGTCGCGATGCTTCCAGCAGAGGTGGTAGCGCAGCACGATTTCGGCGGTAAGCGGCGTTTGTTCGGGGCCATCGGGGAGTGTGGTGGCGATCATGGGTGGATAGTGCATTGCAGAACACCCAGGTGCAAGGGCGTGGATCCTGCATATTGCACGGTTTGCTCAGGCGGCTTGGAGGGTAAGCCTTTGATTCTTATGAATGTAGTTTTTTGATACAACTGGCATGGCGGCTGCACCTTTCTTGTCACCATCGAACAAGGAGAAAGGCCATGCGCTCGATACTGCTTTGGATGATTGGGGTGCCGATTCCGGTGATCATTCTGATCTGGTTCTTTATGCATTGAGATTTTGGGGGCCGCTTTGCGGCCCTTTTGCTACAACTCTTCGCTACAAAAGGCGTGTGCAAGGCAGGGCCCGGATGTCGGGCTTGAGATCAATAAATCCAGTTTGGTGTTCTGATGAACACCAAAGGCCTCGTGACATTTTCTTCGGTATATAAATTGTAGATTTTTGGGGGAGTGTGCCAATGGCGTATTTTTCGCTGCGGGCCTGTAGATATGAGTGCTCATAGTAATGGACTATCAAATCTATCTTGCAAAAGTCATGTTGATATGTTGCCTTGCATGGCAGCATTTGCGGTAGTGGTGAAACTGGAAGTTTTGTAGACGCATCTGCCCGATTAGGCTTGACGGCGTCTGCAGTCAGCAAGCAGGTATCAAAGCATTGAAAATGCCTTGTCCCGTACACAAAAAAACTGACACTCCCCTGATAGTCGAATCCCGGTATCCGTCCGGCCAACACATCTTCCTGACGAAACCGGCGAAGGCCATGGTGTCCACCTAAAAGTGGACACCATTTCTGGCCCATCAAGCGGATTTTCCAGGCATCCTCAGCGCCGTACCTACAATAAACCTTTCAAAGCCCAGAGTGCGACGAGCCCGGCGCCTCCATCGCAAACATCGCCTTGGGCCACAGCCTCAATGGCAACCTCGTCCACAAATGGATTCAGCTCCACAATCAAAAAGCCTTGGCACTTCAGCTGGGCAGCGCAGCAAACTGCTGTTTTTCGCACTGAGGGCTGCCCAGTTTTCTAACAGTTAAAGAAACTGCTCCGCATAGTGGCACGCAACCTGCCGCGTACTCACCTGCCTCAGTGCCGGCACCTCCTTGGCACACCGCTCGGTCGCATACGGGCAGCGTTTGTGAAACGCACACCCATCCGGCGGGTTCAGCGGGTTGGGCAGCTCCCCGACGATACGAATTTTCGGCTTCAACGGGTCTGGATGAATCGCGGGTGTCGCCGACAGCAGCGCCTGGGTATACGGGTGCAGCGGCTTCGCGTAGATGTCCTCCTTCGGCCCCATCTCCGCCGGCCGCCCCAGGTACATCACCAGTACCTGATCCGCCACATGCCGCACCACCGCCAGGTTGTGCGAGATGAACACGTAGGCGGTGTTGAACTCCTTCTGCAGATCCATGAACAGGTTCAGCACCTGCGCCTGAATCGACACGTCCAGCGCAGAGGTCGGTTCGTCGGCCACCAGCACCTTGGGTTGCAGCATCATCGCCCGGGCCAGGGCGATACGCTGGCGCTGGCCGCCGGAGAACATGTGTGGGTAGCGCTGGTAGTGCTCGGGGCGCAGGCCGACCTGCTCCATCATCTTCTGCACTTTGTCGCGGCGCTCGGCCTTGCTCAGCGAGGTGTTGATCAGCAGCGGTTCGGCCAGTTGGTCACCGATCTTCTGCCGTGGGTTGAGCGAGGCGTAGGGGCTCTGGAACACCATCTGCACATCGCGGCGCAGTTGTTTGCGCTCTGCCTTGCTGGCGCCCTTCACCTCGGTGCCGGCAATTTGCAGCGATCCGGACGACGGCTCTTCGATCAGGGTCAGGGCGCGGGCCAGGGTCGACTTGCCGCAGCCCGACTCGCCGACCACGGCCAGGGTCTTGCCGGCCTCCAGTTCGAACGACACGCCATTGAGCGCGCGCACCAGCGCATGGCCCTTGAACAGCCCGCGGGAGACTTCGTAATGCCGGGTCAGCTCCCGGGCGGATAGAACGACGGCCATCACGCCACCTCCTGGTTCAGCGGGTAGAAGCAACGCACCAGGCTGTGGGCCTGAGGGTCGAGGGGCGGGCGCTGGCGCCGGCAATTGTCCTGTACATAGGGGCAGCGTGGTGACAGCAGGCAACCGACCGGGCGGTCGTAGCGGCCGGGGACGATGCCAGGCAGGGTGGCCAGGCGTTCGGCGCCAATGCTGTGCTCGGGGATCGCGGCGAGCAGGGCTTCGCTGTAAGGGTGGGCGGGCACATCGAACAGTTCTGGCACCTGGCCCACTTCCACGGCTTGGCCGGCGTACATCACGCACACCCGCCTGGCGGTTTCGGCGACCACGGCGAGGTCGTGGGTGATCAGGATGAGCGCCATGTTGCGCTCCTTCTGCAGGTTGACCAGCAGTTCCATGATCTGTGCCTGGATCGTCACGTCGAGGGCCGTGGTCGGTTCGTCTGCGATCAGCAGCTTGGGCTCGCCGGCAATGGCCATGGCGATCGCCACACGTTGGCTCATGCCGCCTGACAGCTGGTGCGGGTAAGCGTCCAGGCGGCTTTCTGCGGCCGGGATCTCGACCTTTTTCAAGAGCTCCAGAGCACGCTGGCGTGCAGCCTTGCCTTTCAGGCCCAGGTGCTGTCGTAGCACTTCCTCGATCTGGAAGCCTACGGTGTAGCTGGGGTTGAGCGCGGTCATCGGGTCCTGGAAGACCATGGCGATGTCCTTGCCCACCACCTTGCGCCGCTGACGGCCGCTGAGCTTGAGCATATCAGTGCCGTCGAAGGTCAGTGAGTCGGCGGTGATGCGCCCGGGAGCGTCGATCAGGCCCATCAGGGCCATCATGGTGACCGACTTGCCCGAGCCGGACTCGCCGACGATGGCCAGGATCTCGCCAGCGTCCACTTTCAGGTCCAGGCCGTCTACCACCGGTACTGCATTGGCGTCGCCGAAGCGCACATTCAGGTTGTTGATCTGCAACAGTGACATGGCGTTCTCCTCAGGCGGCATTCTTGAGTTTCGGGTCCAGCGCATCGCGCAGGCCGTCGCCCATCAGGTTGATTGCCAGCACACTGAGCAGGATGGTCAGGCCGGGCAGGCTTACCACCCACCAGGCGCGCTCGATGTAATCCCGGGCCGAAGCCAGCATGGTGCCCCACTCGGGGGTAGGCGGCTGCACGCCGAGGCCGAGGAAACCCAGCGCAGCGGCGTCGAGGATCGCCGAGGAAAAACTCAGGGTCGCCTGCACGATCAGCGGTGCCATGCAGTTGGGCAGCACGGTGACGAACATCAGCCGGGGCAAGCCGGCGCCGGCCAGGCGGGCAGCGGTGACGTAGTCGCGGTTCAGTTCGCCCATCACCGCGGCGCGGGTCAGGCGCACGTAGGACGGCAGGGAAACGATGGCGATGGCGATCACGGTGTTGATCAGGCCAGGGCCGAGGATGGCGACGATGGCCACAGCCAGCAGCAGTGACGGCAGCGCCAGCATCACGTCCATCAGGCGCATGATCGACGGGCCGAGCAACTGCGGGAAAAAGCCGGCCAGCAGGCCAAGGAGAATGCCCGGGATCAGTGACATCACCACTGACGACAGGCCGATCAGCAGCGATAGCCGTGCACCCTGAATCAGCCGCGAAAGCAGATCACGGCCCAGTTCGTCGGTGCCCAGGATGAACTGCCAGGTGCCGCCTTCCAGCCACACCGGCGGGGTCAGCAGGAAGTCGCGGTACTGCTCGCTCGGGTCATGCGGGGCGACCCAAGGCGCGAACAGCGCGCAGAACACCACCAGGCACATGAAGGCCAGGCCCATGACCGCGCCCTTGTTGCGCGCGAAGGCTTGCCAGAATTCTTTGTACGGGGAGGGGTAGAGCAGGCTCTGGTCCACCGGGCTGGCCGGTGACACGGATTTTGGAATCGGGCTAGTCATGGCAAGGGCCTCAGCGCTGATGACGGATGCGTGGGTTGGCCAGGCCGTAGAGGATGTCCACGACGAAGTTGACCAGAATCACCAGGCAGGCGATCAACAGGATGCCGTTCTGGACCACGGGGTAGTCACGGGCACCGATGGCTTCGATCAGCCATTTGCCGATGCCCGGCCAGGAAAAGATGGTTTCGGTCAGCACCGCACCGGCCAGCAGCGTGCCGACCTGCAGGCCGAACACGGTCAGCACCGGGATCAGCGCATTGCGCAGGCCATGGACGAACACCACACGGGCCGGCGACAGGCCTTTGGCGCGGGCGGTGCGGATGTAGTCTTCGCGCAGTACTTCAAGCATCGACGAGCGGGTCATGCGGGCGATCACTGCCAGCGGGATGGTGCCGAGCACGATGGCCGGCAGGATCAGGTGCATCACAGCGTCCTTGAACGCGCCTTCTTCATCGCTGAGCAGGGTGTCGATAAGCATGAAGCCGGTCTTCGGCTCGATGTCGTAGAGCAGGTCGATGCGCCCGGAAACCGGGGTCCAGCCCAGGCTCACGGAGAAGAACATGATCAGGATCAGGCCCCACCAGAAAATCGGCATCGAGTAGCCGGCCAGTGATATGCCCATGACCCCGTGGTCGAACAGCGAACCGCGCTTGAGTGCGGCGATTACACCGGCCAGCAGGCCGACGACGCCGGCGAACAGCAGGGCGGCGAAGGCCAGTTCCAGGGTGGCCGGGAACAGGGTGAGGAACTCGCGCCACACGCTTTCGCGGGTGCGCAGCGATTCGCCAAGGTCACCCTGGGCAAGTTTGCCGACGTAGTCCAGGTACTGGACCGGCAGTGGCTTGTTCAGGCCCAGGCGTTCCATGGCCTGGGCATGCATTTCGGGGTCGACCCTGCGCTCGCCCATCATCACTTCCACCGGGTCGCCGGGGATCAGGCGTATGAGCGCGAAGGTCAGCAAGGTGATGCCGAAAAAGGTCGGTATCAGCAGGCCAAGGCGCCGGGCAATAAAACTCAACATTGTCGGGGTTACCTCATCAGGCCGTGGGGCGATCAGCCCGGTACGGCAGTGCCGCCGGTCCCCGTGTGGGTGGCCGGCGGTCGTTGTTGTTCTACTTCACCTTGGTGGTGGCGAAGTTGTTGTTGGTCAGAGGGTTGATCACGTAGCCCTCCACGTTGTCACGCATGGCGGTGAACATCTTTGGATGAGCCATGCTGATCCAGGGTTGTTCGTCATCGTACACTTTCAATGCCTCGTTATAGAGCCTTGCACGCTCGTCGTTGTCGATCACTTCGCGGGCGCGGCTGATCAGCTCCTGGAACTTGGGGTTGCACCAGCGCGCATAGTTCTCGCCACTTTTCACGGCATCGCAACTGAGCAGTGGGCTGAGGAAGTTGTCCGGGTCGCCGTTGTCGCCGGCCCAGCCGGTGGACACCAGGTCGGCTTCGCCGTTCTTCGCCCGGCGCAGCATCTCGGCCCATTCCATGACGCGGATATCCAGCTTGAGGCCGATCTGTTTGAGATCGGCCTGCAGCATCTCGGCAGACAGGCGCGGGTTGGGGTTGGTCGGGCCGCCGCCGTTGCGGGTGAACAGGGTGATTACCGTGCCCTCGGGTACACCGGCCTGGCTGAGCAGTGCGCGGGCTTTATCGAGGTCGCGCGGTGGGTTCTGGTTATGGGTGTTGTAGCCGATCATGGTGGGTGGGTAAGGGTTTACACCCACCAGTGCGTTGCCTTTGCCAAACAGTTGGTCGACATGGGTCTGGCGGTCGAAGGCCATGTTGATGGCTTTACGCACGCGCACGTCGTTGAGGTATTTGTGCTGGGTATTCATGGCGATGTAGCCGGTGACCAGGGCCTCGATTTCTTCAACCTTGAGTTTCGGGTCTTGCTTGATCGATGGCACGTCATCGGGCTTGGGATAGAGCGCCACCTGGCACTCGTTGGCGCGCAGTTTCTGCAGGCGCACGTTGCTGTCGATGGCGATGGCGAACACCAGCGCATCGGCCGGCGGCTTGCCGCGGAAATAGTCCGGGTTGGGCTTGAAGCGGACCTGGGCGTCCTTGTTGTAACGCTGGAAGATGAAAGGGCCGGTGCCGATCGGCTTGCTGTTCAGCTCGGCGGTCTTGCCAGACTTGAGCAACTGGTCGCCGTATTCGGCGGAGTAGATCGAGGTAAAGCCCATGGCCATGTCGCGCAGGAACGGCGCTTCCGGTCGGCTGAGGGTAATCACCACGGTGTGCTCGTCAGCCTTGCTGACCGACTTGAGCAGTTCCTTGAACCCCATGCTTTCGAAGTACGGGTAGCCGACGCTGGTCTTGTCATGCCAGGGGTGGTTCGGGTCGAGCTGGCGATTGAGGCTCCACAGCACGTCATCGGCGTTCAAGTCACGGGTGGGCTTGAAGTAGTCGGTGGTGTGGAACTTCACCCCCTGACGCAGATGGAAGGTGTAGGTCAGGCCGTCGGCTGAAATGTCCCAGCGCTCGGCCAGGGCTGGCTGGATCTCGGTGGTGCCGGGTTTGAAGTCGACCAGGCGGTTGAACACTGTCTCGGCCGAGGCATCGGCGGTGACTGCGGTGGTGTACTGGACGATGTCGAACCCTTCCGGGCTAGCTTCTGTACACACCACCAGCGGCTTGGCCGCCAGTTGCGTGGCGCCGCCCAGAAGCAGCGCGACCAGGGCTAGGCGCAACGGCCGCGATTTCATGAAAGCTCTGTGCATGTGTTGAAAACTCCCTGCTTGCATTGGTTCCAGCGTAGCCGCCCCGGCCCGCAGCGAAACGGGCCAGGGCGCCGACGGTCAGAGAATGTTGAACGGAATGGTGGTGACCACGCGGAACTCATCCAGGCTGCCATCGCCCTGGGCCTTGCTGGCGCGATGGGTGGTGTAGGTGGCGCGGATGCTGGTGTCTTTCAGCGGCCCGCTCTGCAACGCGTAGCTGGTGCCGATACCCCACTCATAGTGGGTTTCGCCATCCAGGCCATTCACGTCGTAGGCAGTGCCGCGGTAGTGGGTGCCGTCGATACCCCAGCCGCGGGCGTTGTACAGGTTGAACTTCAGGCCAGGCACGCCATAGGGCGCCATGTTCAGCACATAGGAAAGCTGCAGCGATTTCTCGTTGGGGCCGTTGAAGTCCGACAGCAGCGAGTTGGCCAGGAAGATGCCGTTGGTTTCGTGCAGGTAGTCGAAGTACTCATTGCCGTTGACCTGCTGCCAGGAGGCGCTGAGGGTGTGGGCTTGATGGGTCAGGCCCAGTGACAGGCTGTAAGTGTCGTTGTCGATCTTGCCCATTTTCTGGCTGCCGGCGTCGACGGTCTTGTAGTAGTTCAGGCCGGTGCTCAGGCTGAGCACTGCGCTGTCGCCGAGCACATGGTTGGCGCCGAAGTAGTACTGGTTCCAGAAGTCCTCGACCTTGGTGGCGTACAGGCTGGTACTCAGGCTCTTGAACGGCTGGTAGTTGATGCCGGCGGTGCTGGCACGGTCGGTTTCCACGCCGGTGGCGCTGTACTCGCTGCGGAACTTGCTGAGGCTCTGTTCGGTACGTGGCGAGACGCGGTCGAAGGTGCCCAGGTCGATGCTGAGGTTGTCGAATTCAGCGCTGTGCAGGAACGCGCCCTGGAAGCTCGAGGGCAGGGCGCGGTTGCCGATGTAGGCGATCATCGGCGTGTCCACCGACTGGCGGCCAAGGGTAAGGGTGGTGTTGGACACGCGCGCCTTGATATTGCCCAGGCCCAGTTTGCTCCACTGGCCGACGGGGTCGCCATCGCTGTGGGTGAGGGTGCGGTTGTTGGGGCCGGCGATGGCTTCGCGGCTCTGCTGCAGGGCGATGGCGTTGTAGCCGGCAGCCTCGACGGCGAAGCCCACGGTGCCCTGGGTGAAGCCGGAGCTGTAATTGAGGATGGTGCCCTGGACCCAGTTTTCACGGCTGTGGGTGTCGTGGCGGGTGCCGTCGTTCTTGTAGTACTTCCACAGCGGCGCGCGTGCGGCACGTTCGCGGGCATACCAGTTGCGGGTGCTACCGGACAGGCTTTGGCCGTCGATGAAGCCGCTGGCTTGCGCTTGCTCGCTGCTGCTTTTGAGGGTGAGCGGGAGGTAGTCCTGGCTCTGCGGATCTGCCTGGGCCACCGTGGAAAAGGCACTGATGGATAACGCCAGTGCGGTCAAGGTGAATACTTTCAAGGTTAAAGCTCCCTTTCTTTTCTAGTTATGGCCGGCCTTGTGGGCCGGGTGATTGCTGCGGTGTTGCCAGGGGTGCCGCGGGATCGCCGGGCAGAATCGGGGCGTTGTGTTGGCCGTTCTGGCCTCTTCGCGGGCAAGCCCGCTCCCTCAGGTAGGGCGCAGTGTCCGAACCTGTCGAGATCCTGTGGGAGCGGGCTTGCCCGCGAAGAGGCCGGTACTGGCTAACGCTTAATCAACACTCACACCGGAAAAATCATTGCGCCCAAACGGGCTGACCTTGAACTGGGAAACCTTGACGCTAAGCGGCTGGCTCACGGTGGAATGCGCCACCGGCGTAATCGGTACCTGCTGCTTGAGCCGCTGCTGGGCCTGCTGGTACAGGGCGGTGCGTTGCGTACGGTCGGTCACTTGCTTGGCCTGCTTGACCAGGCTGTCGTACTGCGGATCGCACCACTGCGAGTAGTTGTTGCTGCCGATGGCATCGCAGCTGTAGAGGGTACCCAGCCAGTTGTCCGGGTCGCCGTTGTCACCGGTCCAGCCGATCAGGGCGATGTCGTGCTCACCGTTTTTCATGCGCTTGAGGTATTCGCCCCATTCGTAGCTGACGATGCGCACCTTGAATCCGAGCTTGCTCCAGTCCGCCTGGAGCATTTCGGCCATCAGCTTGGCATTGGGGTTGTACGGGCGTTGCACCGGCATGGCCCACAGGGTGATCTCGGTGCCAGGTTTGACACCCGCCTGCTGGATCAGCTGTCTGGCCTTTTCCGGCGCGTACGGGGCGTCCTTGATGCTGTCGTCATAGGACCACTGGGTCGGTGGCATGGCGTTGACCGCCCGTTGGCCGGCGTCCTGGTACACCGCCTGGAGGATGGCTTCCTTGTTGACCGCCATGTCCATTGCCTGGCGCACTTCCAGGCGGTCGAATGGCGGGTGCTGGGTGTTGTAGGCGATGTAGCCGAGGTTGAAGCCTGGTTGCTGGAGCACCTGCAGCGTGCTGTCGGCCTTGAGCGCCGGCAGGTCGGCCGGGCGTGGGTGCAGGGTCACCTGGCATTCATTGCGGCGCAGCTTCTGGATACGCACCGACGGGTCGGTATTGATCGAGAACACCAGGTTGTCGATCTTCACCTCGTTCGCTGCCCAATAGTCCTTGTTGCCCTTGTAGCGGATCTGCGAATCCTTCTGGTAGCGCTGGAACACGAACGGCCCGGTACCGATAGGCTGCTGATTGATGTCGCTGGGGCGTCCACTGGCCAGTAGCTGCTCGGCGTATTCAGCGGAGAGGATGGAGGCGAAGCTCATGGCCAGGTTCTGGATGAACGCGGCATCGACGGTGTTCAGGGTGAACACCACGGTCAATGGGTCGGTCTTCTCGACACGGGCGATGTTCTTGTCCAGGCCCATGCCGTTGAAATAGGGAAACTCGGTAGGGTAGGCCTGACGGAACCGATGACCCTTGTCGAGCATGCGGTTGAAGGTGAACAGCACATCGTCGGCGTTGAACGTGCGGCTCGGGCTGAAGGCCTTGTTGCTGTGGAACCTGACCCCTTCACGCAGGTGGAAGGTGTAGCGCAGGCCGTTGTCGGACACCTCCCAGTGCGTCGCCAGGGCCGGATGCACGGCGGTGCCGCCACGTTCGAACTCGACCAGGCGGTTGTAGATGGGTTCGGCGGCGTCGTTGTCGGTGGCGCTGGTGTACTGGGCGGTGTCGAAACCGGCGGGGCTACCTTCAGAGCAGAACACTAGGTTGTTGGCGAGCAGGACCGGGGATTGGCTGACCAGGCCCAGGGCCAGCAGCGCGGAAAGGCAGGTAACGTGGCGCATGGCAAATCCTTTTTCATCTGTTCGCGCCGCCTCCGGGTACGACTGACGGCAACAGTTCGCCGACCCCGTAGCGTATGGCCGCAGGACGACATGAAGGGGTAGCGGGGGTGAAGGGCACCCGCGATTCAGCGGGTGCCTCAGTCAGCCTATTTGTCCACGCTGACGCCGTAGAAGGAATTCAGCGCGAACGGGCTGATCTTGAAGTCCTTCACCTTGGCGCTCATGGGCTGGTAGACAGTGGAGTGGGCGATCGGGGTGATCGGTACCTGCTCCTTGAGTATATGCTGCGCCTTCTGGTACAGCTCGGTGCGCTTGGCCTGGTCGGACGTGGCCTTGGCCTGCTTGATCAGGTCGTCGTAGGGCTTGTAGCACCACTTGGAGAAGTTGTTGCCATCGACGGCATCGCAACCGTAGAGGGTACCCAGCCAGTTGTCCGGGTCACCATTGTCACCGCTCCAGCCAATCAGCATGGCACCCTGTTCGCCACCTTTGGAGCGCTTGATGTACTCGCCCCATTCATAACTGACGATCTTCGCCTTGATACCGATCTTGGCCCAGTCGGACTGGAGCATTTCAGCCATCAGTTTGGCATTGGGGTTGTACGGGCGTTGCACGGGCATGGCCCACAGGGTGATTTCGGTGCCTTCCTTGATGCCGGCTTCCTTGAGCAGTTGCTTGGCTTTCTCGGGGTCAAAGGCGGCGTCCTTGATGCTGTCGTCATAGGACCACTGCGTGGGCGGCATGGCGTTGACCGCCAGCTGGCCGGCGCCCTGGTACACCGACTCGATGATCTTTTTCTTGTCCACGGCCATGTCCAGCGCCTGTCGGACTTTCAGCTGGGCCATGGGGTTGGCCTCGTTGCTGCCCTTGATCTTGTCCATCACGTTGTAGGCGATATAGCCGAGGTTGAAACCGGCCTGCTGCGGCATTTGCAGGTTCTTGTCGGCTTTTAGCGGCTCGATGTCGGCCGGGCGTGGGAACAGGGTGACCTGGCACTCGTTCTTCTTGAGCTTCTGCATGCGCACCGAGGCGTCGGTGGTGATGGCAAAGATCAGGTTGTCGATCTTCACGTCCTCGGGCTGCCAGTAGTCCTTGTTGCCCTTGAAGCGGATCTGCGCGTCCTTCTGGTATTTGCTGAACACGAACGGGCCGGTGCCGATCGGCTTCTGGTTGATGTCGGCGGCCTTGCCGTTCTTTAGGAGCTGGTCGGCGTATTCGGCGGACTGGATCGAGGCAAAGCTCATGGCCAGGTTCTGGATGAACGCGGCGTCAACCTCGTTGAGGGTGAACTTCACCGTGTGCTCGTCAAGCTTCTCCACCTTGGCAATGTTCTTGTCCATGCCCATGTCGGTGAAGTATGGAAACTCGGTGGGGTACGCCTTGCGGAACGGGTTGTCCTTGTCGAGCATGCGGTTGAAGGTGAACAGCACGTCGTCGGCGTTGAACGGGCGACTGGGCTTGAAGTAGTCGGTGGTGTGGAACTTGACCCCTTCGCGCAGGTGGAAGGTGTAGGTCTTGCCGTCGTCGGACACTTCCCATTTGGTCGCCAGGCCCGGGATGACCGCAGTGCCGCCGCGCTCGAACTGGGTCAGGCGGTTGAACACGGTCTCTGCCGAGGCATCGAAGTCGGTCCCGGTGGTGTACTGCCCCGGATCGAAGCCGGCCGGGCTGCCTTCGGAGCAGAACACCAGGTTGGATGCGGCAACGGCCGACGGTGCGCCGCTGAGCAAGCCTGCACCCAGCAGGAACGGAATGACTGCGTGTTTGAGCATGGTGGCCTCATTGTTGTCATTTTTTGGATGAGGTGGCCTCGTGAGCCGACCTGCGGATACTTATGCAGGGGGCGTTCCCATTGCAACAGGTACAAGGATAGTTGACGCCGGGAAAGTGGTACGAACGTACATGGATGTCGCATCGGTATAACTTTTGGCGAAGTTAAACGTTTGCGTAGGCAAAATGATGGCGTTTTGCGCGATGTTTCTAGGTAGGGGAAAGCGTAGGATGCATCCTAATGGTGCGTAAGAAATGTCTGAAAATAAAGAAAATGACGCAGTCACCCGTAGGAGCGGGTTTACCCGCGAACACGGGCGAAGCCCGTGCCATCCACCGCCGTGTCTTGCTCGCGGGCTCCCACAGATGATGCGTGGACGCCTTATGGCATCTGCACTTCGATCAGGCCATCGGCATTCATGCTCACTTCACTGGTGCCTGCCTCGATATCTGGCGCCGGTGCTGCTTCATCAGCCCCCATGGCCTTCATCGCCATCGGCGCGCTACGCAAGTACGGGCGCGGGTAGCCGCTGCTGTTGAGGTTCAGGCTCACCACTTTGTAGCCTTTGCCACCCAGCGCTTCGGTCGCCAGTTGCGCGCGTGCCTTGAAGGCATCGACCGCATCCTTGAGCAGAGCATCCTCGCTGGCCTTGCGCGTGGCCGGGGCGATGGAAAAGTCCATGCCAGCCATTTTCAGCTCTTGCAACAAATCGGCGGTAAGCTGGGACAAGGCCGGGAAGTTGGCGCTTTCAAGGCGCAGTTCGGCGCGCTCGCGCCAGCCGGTAATTTTCTGGCCCTTGCTGTCATACACCGGGTAGCTGTTGCGGCTGCCTTGGCTGATCTTCACGTCCTTGACCTGGCGCGACTGCTGCACGGCCTTGTTCATGGTTTCGGTAATCTGCTTGGCGAGCTTGCCCGGGTCGCTGTTCTGCGCTTCGCTGTACAGGGTCACGACCATCAGGTCGCGCGCCACTTCCTTGCTGACTTCGGCACGCAGCGATACCTGGTTGAAACGCGGTTCATCGGCAGCCAGTGCCGGCAGGCTGGCGAGCAGGCCGCAAGACATGATCAGGGCGGCGCCGCGACGTGGGATTTGCATGTGGTACTCCTTGGCATTTGAAGGCGTGGGGGCTGGTCATCCATTCCACGCATGGCCCATAGGACCGGCAACAGTGTAGTGGGTTCAAAAGTGCCATCATGAACCTGTGACAAAGTGTGGCGCTTTGCCGCATCGCTGCAGCGAGGCGCCCGGCTTCGGTATACTCCAGCCGATTTTTCTGGAGCACTCATCAGGAGAGCTCATGCTCGCCGCCGTACAACCGTTGTCCGCTACCCGCCAGAACCTCTGGCGCCTGACCGTCATTCGGGTCCTGGTCCTGGCTGCCCAGGCCGGCTCGGTGGGCGTTGCCTACTGGACCGAACTGCTGCCATTGCCCTGGCTGTCGCTGGCCGGCACCTTGGCCTTGTCTTCGTTGCTGTGTGCCTTCACGGCCCTGCGCCTGCGGCTGTCGCTGCCCGTCACCGAAATGGAGTACGCCCTGCAGCTGGCCTGTGACCTGCTGATCCACAGTGCCTTGCTGTATTACTCCGGCGGCTCGACCAACCCGTTCGTGTCGTATTACCTGGTGCCGCTGGCGATCGCTGCGGTGACCTTGCCGTGGCTGTATTCGCTGATCCTGTCGGGCATTGCGCTGACGGCCTACAGCTTGCTGCTGGTGCAGTTCTACCCGCTCGAAGGGCTGCCGATGGCGCGGGACAAGATGCAGGTCTACGGCATGTGGCTGAGCATTGCCCTGGCGGCGGCTGTGATCACCTTTTTTGCCGCGCGCATGGCCGAAGAGCTGCGCCGCCAGGAGCAGCTGCGTTCAGAGCGGCGTGAAGAAAGCCTGCGCGACGAGCAACTGCTGGCTGTGGCTACCCAGGCCGCCGGTGCCGCCCATGAACTGGGTACGCCGCTGGCGACCATGAGCGTGCTGATCAACGAAATGCGCCAGGACCACACCGACCCGCTGTTGCAGGAGGACCTGCAAATCCTCCAGGACCAGGTAAAGCTGTGCAAAGAGACTTTGCAACAGCTGGTGCGCGCAGCCGAAGCCAACCGGCGCCTGGCCATCGTGGAGCAGGATGTGACCGCCTGGCTGGACGAGGCGCTCAACCGCTGGCACCTGATGCGCCCGGAAGCCAGCTACCGCTTCCAGCGCCTGCGCGACGGCAAGGTGCCGCGTCTGGCGCCGCCGCCAGACCTGACCCAGGCGTTACTGAATCTGCTGAACAATGCCGCCGATGCCTGCCCTGATGATCTGGAAGTTCGCCTGGACTGGGACGCCCAGGACATCGTCATCAGTATCCACGACCATGGTCCTGGTGTACCGCCAGCCATTGCCGAAGCCATTGGCAAACCTTTTATTACCACCAAGGGCAAAGGCTTCGGCCTGGGCCTGTTCTTGAGCAAGGCCAGCGTGACCCGTGCGGGCGGCTCGGTGAAACTCTATAGTCATGAACAGGGTGGCACCCTGACCGAACTGCGCCTGCCCTATGGCAAGCGAGGAGATGAATGATGAGCGAAGAAAACCAGGTCGAAAGCGAAGAGCTGCCGCACCTGCTGCTGGTGGATGACGATGCCACCTTCACCCGGGTCATGGCCCGGGCCATGAGCCGTCGCGGTTTCCGTGTGAGCACTGCCAGTTCTGCCGAAGAAGGCTTGATTCTGGCCCAGCAGGACCTGCCGGACTACGCCACGCTGGACCTGAAGATGGATGGCGACTCCGGCCTGGTGCTGCTGCCCAAGCTGCTGGAACTGGACCCGGAAATGCGCGTGGTGATCCTGACCGGGTACTCGAGCATTGCCACCGCAGTGGAGGCGGTCAAGCGCGGTGCCTGCAACTACCTGTGCAAGCCGGCTGACGCCGATGACGTGTTGGCAGCACTGCTGTCGGAGCACACCGACCTGGATACCCTGGTGCCGGAAAACCCGATGTCGGTCGATCGCCTGCAGTGGGAACACATCCAGCGCGTGCTGAACGAGCATGAAGGCAATATCTCGGCCACCGCACGGGCGCTGGGCATGCACCGACGGACGTTGCAGCGCAAGCTGCAGAAGCGGCCGGTTCGGCGCTGATTCCTTATCGATGATGTTGGCCTGTTCGCGGGGGAATCCGCTCCTGCAACTGTGAGCGCGGGCTTGCCCGCGAAGGGCTGCAAAGCAGTCCCAATCAAGGCGAGCTCGATGAAGGTACTGTTGGTCATCCTTGCGCTGGTTGCAGGTAGCGCCAAAGCTGAAGACTGGCCTGACCCGCAGTGGCAGAACGACCCTGCCACCCTCGACTGGCAGGCCGTCGATGCCTACGCCTTTCCTGCACGCTCCCCCTCGGAGCGCAACGGCATCCGCACGGACGCTCTGCTGATCATCCGCGACGGGCGTATCCTCCACGAGCGCTACACCGCGCCCACCCGCGCCGCCACCGCGCACCTGACCTGGTCGGTAAGCAAGAGCGTACTGGCCACGGTAATGGGCGTAGCCCAGGGCGAAGGCCGCTTCCAGCTGCAAGACCCGGTCAGCCGCTTCTATCCACCCATGCGCGCCCACCCAGGCGTGCGCGTTGCCGACCTGCTGCACTGGGCCAGTGGCCTTGAGTGGCAGGAAGACTACGAATACGCGCCGCTGAAGTCCTCGGTGGTGGCCATGCTGTATACCCGTGGCCGCGCAGACATGGCCGCCTACGCGGCGGCCCGGGGTGCCGCCGCCAGCCCCGGTCAGCGGTTCCTCTACTCCAGCGGCGACAGCAACCTGCTGGCCGCCGCGCTGCGTGGCATGCTCGATGCCGGGCAGTACCCCGACTACCCCTGGCACGCACTGTTCACCCCGTTGGGTATCGGCAGTGCGGTGTGGGAGCGTGACCGGGCAGGCACCTATGTAGGCTCTTCCTATCTCTACCTCAGTGCCCGCGATTTGGCCCGTATTGGCCTGCTGATGCAGCGCGACGGGCGCTGGCAGGGCCGACAATTGCTGCCCAAAGCCTGGGTAGCTTTCAACCGCACCCCGTTTGCCCAGGCCCAGGCGCTGCCTGGCGAGGCCATTCCGGGTGGCCACTGGTGGCTCAACCAGCCGCTGGCTGGCGCCGAACGGCCTTGGCCCAGTGTACCGGCAGACACCTTCGCCGCCCTTGGCCACTGGGGGCAGGCTTTATATGTGCTGCCTGAGCAAAAGCTGGTGATCGTGCGCTACGCCGATGACCGCGACGGCAGCTATCGACACGACGAACTGCTCAAGCGGGTGCTGGCGGTACTGGCCGGGGAGGGGGCATGAAGCGGCTATTGCTGCTGGCGCTGGCAGGGCTCCTGTTCTGGGCATGGCAGGAACGCCAGGCGCTGGCGGACTTCCCCGGCATACTCTCGGCCTACTCGGCCAAGGAATACTGCTCCTGCCGCTTTGTCATGGGCTTCGACAAGGTGTACTGCCAAGGGTACGTGAAGCAGTGGCTGCCACTGAGCCTGCTGGAGGAAAACAGCCAGCAGCAGCGAGTCACCGCTGAAGGCCTGGGGCGGCGCAGTCAGGCGGCCTGGCAAGGCGCGCGTGAGGGCTGCCGCTTGCTGCCATGAATGCAGGCGGGTAAGGTTGGCGGCCTGGTTTCACGAGATCTGTCATGTTCAAGTTGCCCCGTCTGCTGTCTGCCTTATTGCTGGCTCTGTGCCTGCCCGCTCATGCCAATTGGCACCTGGATGGCGAATCTTCACGGCTGTCGTTCATCACCGGCAAGAACGGCGACACCGCCGAAGTGCATCGCTTTCTGGTGTTGCATGGCACGGTCGATCGCAAGGGTATGGCCGGGTTGAGGATCGAGATGGACTCGGTGAGCAGCGGTATTCCGCTGCGTGACGAGCAAATGCGCGACAACCTGTTCGAGGTCGAGCGCTTCGCCGAGGCCACAGTGAAGGCACAGATCGACCTGCAGCCGATCAATGACCTGGCCGACGGTGCGCAGATCGAATTGCGCCTGCCGCTGACGGTCACCCTGCATGGCCAGTCGCACAGCTACAATGTCCTGTTGCTGGCCACCCGCCTGGATGCGCGGCGCTTCCAGGTGGTGACCCTTGAGCCTCTGGTGCTGCGCGCCGAAGATTTTGGCTTGCTGCCGGGGCTGGAAAGCCTGCGCAAGTTCGCCAGGTTGAAGTCCATCAACCCGTCGGTACCGGTTAGCGCGGTGCTGATCTTCACTGCGCGCTGACATGGCGGGGCCGGTCTTCCCTTGGCGGGATGGCAATCAGTTCGAACTGCTTATCGACGGCCCTGCGTTCTTTCCGCGCATGCTCCTGGCGATCATGCGTGCCGAGTTTCAGGTTGACCTGGAGCTGTACCTGGTCGAGGCCGGTGCCTGTGCCGAGGCGGTGGTCGACGCGCTGGAGCAGGCTGCCCGGCGTGGCGTGCGGGTGCGGTGCCTGTTCGATGACTACGGTTCATTGGCCTTCAACAGCGCGTTGCGTCAGCGCCTGCTGGACGCTGGCGTGTACTTGCGCTGGTATAACCGCCTGCGCTGGAAGCGTGGCCTGCGTAACCTCTACCGTGATCATCGCAAATTGCTACTGGTTGACGAACGTTGGGCAGTGGTGGGGGGAACGGGCGTTACCGACGAGTTCTGGACGCCGGGTGAGGCGACCAGCGAATGGCACGAAGTGATGGTGCAGATGCAGGGGCCGGTGGTGAGCGACTGGCAGTTGCTGTTCGACCGTCAGTGGCAAGCCAACAACCGCCGCACCGCCTGGCGCCCTGCTGAAGGCTTTGGCCTGCCGCGTCTGCCCAAGGTGCCTGCGCAGGGGCAGGGCATGGGCCGGGTCGCTTATGCCGACGCCCGCCAGCACCAGGACATCCTGCACGCGCTGGTACGGGCGCTGAACAGCGGCCAGAAACGGGTGTGGCTGGCCACGCCGTACTTCTTGCCGACCTGGAGCGTGCGCCGGTCGTTGCGCCGGGCTGCCAGCAAGGGCCTGGACGTGCGTCTGTTGTTGACCGGCCCGCGTACCGATCACCCCTCGGTACGCTACGCCGGGCATCGTTACTACCCGCGTCTGTTGCGCGCGGGCGTACGGATTTTCGAGTACCAGCCGTGCTTCCTGCACCTGAAGATGGCTGTGGTAGACGACTGGGTCAGCGTCGGTTCGTGCAACTTCGACCACTGGAACTTGCGCTTCAACCTTGAAGCCAACATCGAAGCGCTCGACCCGCCGTTGACAGCGGCGGTGGTGGCCAGCTTCGAGCGCGACTTCGCCCAGAGCGAAGAGGTCGACCTCGCCCACTGGCATGCGCGCCCTTTGTGGCGCAGGGTGAAGCAACGGATCTGGGGCTGGCTCGATCGGCTGGTGGTCAACTTCCTCGACCGCCGTGACTGACAGCGGCTATCGTGCAGTGACTATTCACAGTTAACCGAAGGAGTGGGCGAGATGACGGCGAAGAAAATTCTCATGCTGGTGGGCGACTACGTCGAAGATTACGAAGCGATGGTGCCGTTCCAGGCCTTGAGCATGGTGGGCCACACGGTGCATGCGGTGTGCCCGGAAAAGCTGGCGGGGCAGACCGTGCGTACCGCGATTCATGACTTCGAGGGTGAGCAGACCTACAGCGAAAAGCCTGGGCACAATTTTGCCCTGAATTATGATTTCGTGCGGGTGCGGCCCGAGAGTTATGACGCGCTGCTGATCCCGGGTGGCCGGGCGCCGGAGTATCTGCGCCTGAATGAAAAGGTGTTGGACCTGGTGCGGGCGTTCGACCAGGCCGGCAAGCCGATTGCGGCGGTGTGCCATGGTGCCCAGCTGCTGGCGGCGGCAGGGGTGCTGGAGGGGCGTGAGTGCAGCGCGTACCCGGCATGTGCGCCAGAAGTGCGCCTGGCGGGTGGCACGTTCATCGACATCGCGGTGGACCAGGCGCATGTGGATGGCAACCTGGTGACCGCACCGGCATGGCCCGCGCACCCGGCCTGGCTGGCGGCGTTCCTTAAAGTGCTGGGCACGCGTATTGTCTGACAGGCTTGATTGAGTTGGCAGCGGGTTGCTTCAGGCAACCTGCTCCACCCAGTCATTGAGGTTGTAGTAGTTGGTCACCCGGGCAATCTTGCCACAGTGAATATAGAAGAACGCCCCTGCCGGCAGCACATAGGTCTGGCCGTTTGCTGTCGGCAACCCTTCGTCATCGGCCAGGTATTGGCCATGCACGGTGAACTCCGCCGCCGCGCGGCTGCCATCGGCGTTCTGCATCACCACGATGTCGGCCAGGCGCTCGCGGTAGCAGCGGTTCATCTTTTCCATGAACGCGGCGAACCTGGCCTTGCCCATCTGGCGCTCGCCCTGGTTGATGTCGTGGATCACGTCTTCGCTGAGCAGCGCCAGAAACGCCGGCATGTCACCCGCGTTGAAGGCGGCGTAGTAAGCATTTACCAGTTCGGTTGCGGTCATGGAACATTTCCTGTCGTGTAGGGAAAAGGCGGGTCGTTACCTCGGATGATAGGGTTTCCCCTCAAGCCCGGCTTAGCCGAGCGCGTCATCCACATCGACAAAACGACCGCCAAACATGGAAATACGCCTGTTGCACGGTGCCGCTATCGCGCCTTACATCGATGACCTCGCTCGCCTGCGCCTTACTGTGTTCCGCGAGTTCCCCTACCTTTACGACGGCACCCCGGAGTACGAGGCCGACTACCTGGCCAACTATGCCCGCTCCGGGCGCAGCCTGGTTGTGCTGGCGCTGGACGACGGCAAGGTGGTCGGCGCCTCTACCGGCCTGCCGCTGGTGGATGTCGCGCCCGAATTCCAGCAGCCATTCCTGGCCCAGGGGCGCGACCCGGCCAGTGTGTACTACTTCGGTGAGTCGCTGGTGTTGCCGGCATACCGCGGACAGGGCCTGGGGGTTCGCTTCTTCATCGAGCGCGAGTCCTACGCACACAAACTGGCCGAGTTCGATTACTGCGCGTTCTGCGCGGTCGAGCGACCCGGTGCGCACCCGCGACGGCCAGCCGAGTACAAACCCCTGCACGGCTTCTGGCGCAACCGCGGCTTCCTGCACGACCCATCGCTGCGTACCACCTACGCCTGGCGCGACCTGGACGAGCAGGAAAGCTCCGACAAGCTGATGTCGTTCTGGCTCAAGGCACTGCCGGTATGATCCGCCTGGCAGCCTGCCAGTACGCCATCGAGCTGCACGAAACCTGGGACGCCTACGCCGACCACCTGCAAGGCCTGTGCGCCGAAGCGGTGGAGGCGGGGGCACGCTTGCTGCTACTGCCTGAGTACGCCGGGCTGGTGCTGAGCGGCCAGCTGAGTGCCGGGCAGCGGGAAGACCTGAAGGCTTCGATTGCCGGCATCCAGCCGCTGATCGAACCCTGGAAAGCGTTGTGCGAGAGCCTTGCCCGACGTTGGGGGATCTACCTGCAACCGGGCAGTGTGCCGGTGCTGGACAACGATGGGCGCTACCGCAACCGTGCCTGGCTGTTCGGCCCCCAAGGTGTGCTGGGTTATCAGGACAAACTGATGATGACCCGCTTCGAGCGCGAGCAGTGGGACATCGCTGCAGGCCAGGGGCTGCAGGTGTTCGAAACCGAACTGGGGCGCTTGGGCATCCTGATCTGCTACGACAACGAGTTCCCGATGCTGGCCCGCCGCCTGGCCGAGTGTGGTGCCGACCTGATCCTGGCGCCAAGTTGTACCGATACCGAAGCCGGTTACCACCGGGTGCGTATTGGCGCCCAGGCGCGCGCCCTGGAGAACCAGATTGCCGTGTTGCAGAGCCCTACGGTGGGGGTGGCGCCCTGGTCGCCGGCATTGGACGAGAATATCGGCCGGGCAGGCTTGTTCGTACCGCCGGATCACGGGATGCCGGGGGATGGGGTGGTAGCGTTGAGTGAGCAGTTGAACCCGGACTGCAGCCAGTGGCTGGTGTGTGAGGTAGATCTACAGGAAGTGCGACGGGTGAGGCGGGAAGGGCAGGTGTTTACCTGGCGGGACTGGCCGGAGCAGTTCGAGAGAGTCCTGTGATGACTGTGGCGGCCTCTTCGCGGGCAAGCCCGCTCCCACAGTCAAATGCGTAGCCTTCTGGCTTGCGCTGTACGTGTGGGAGCGGGCTTGCCCGCGAAGCAGCCGCCGCAGTTACATCAGGTTACTTCACTTCGACGGCCAGGCTTTCGGCAATCTTGCTCTGCCACAGGGCAGGGCCAGTGATGTGTACCGACTCACCGTTGCTGTCCACGGCGACGGTCACCGGCATGTCCTTGACCTCGAACTCGTAGATCGCTTCCATGCCCAGCTCGGCGAAGGCCAGTACCTTCGACTTGCGGATGGCCTGGGCGACCAGGTAGGCAGCGCCGCCAACGGCCATCAGGTACACGGCCTTGTTGTCCTTGATCGCCTCGATGGCGGTCGGGCCACGCTCGGACTTGCCGATCATGCCCAGCAGGCCAGTCTGCTCAAGGATCTGGCGAGTGAACTTGTCCATACGGGTAGCAGTGGTCGGGCCGGCTGGGCCTACCACTTCGTCACCCACCGGGTCGACCGGGCCGACGTAGTAGATGAAGCGGCCTTTCAGGTCTACCGGCAACTCTTCGCCACGGTTGAGCATTTCAACCATGCGCTTGTGCGCGGCATCGCGGCCGGTCAGCATCTTGCCGTTGAGCAGGATGGTTTCGCCCGGCTTCCAGCTGGCCACTTCTTCCGGGGTGATGTCGTCGAGGTTGACGCGACGGGCGCTCGGGCCGGCTTCCCAGACGATTTCCGGGTAGGCGTCCAGCGACGGCGCTTCCAGTTCTGCCGGGCCGGTGCCATCGAGCACGAAGTGGGCGTGGCGGGTAGCAGCGCAGTTGGGGATCATGCACACCGGCAAGGACGCGGCGTGGGTCGGGTAGTCCATGATCTTGACGTCGAGCACGGTGGTCAGGCCACCCAGGCCCTGGGCGCCGATGCCCAGCTGGTTGACCTTGTCGAACAGCTCCAGGCGGATTTCTTCCAGGCGGTTCTGTGGGCCACGGGCTTTCAGTTCGTGAATGTCGATGGACTCCATCAACACTTCCTTGGCCATGACCGCGGCCTTCTCGGCGGTACCGCCGATGCCGATGCCGAGCATGCCAGGCGGGCACCAGCCAGCACCCATGGTCGGCACGGTCTTCAGTACCCAGTCGACGATCGAGTCGGACGGGTTGAGCATGGCCATCTTCGACTTGTTTTCCGAGCCGCCGCCCTTGGCTGCGACATCGACTTCCACCTTGTCGCCGGGGACTATGGAGTAGTGGATCACTGCCGGGGTGTTGTCCTTGGTGTTCTTGCGGGCACCGGCCGGGTCGGCCAGGATCGAAGCGCGCAGGACGTTTTCAGGCAGGTTGTAGGCGCGACGCACACCTTCGTTGATCATGTCGTCGACGCTCATGGTGGCGCCATCCCAGCGCACGTCCATGCCCACGCGGATGAACACGGTGACGATACCGGTGTCCTGGCAGATTGGACGATGGCCGGTGGCGCACATGCGCGAGTTGATCAGGATCTGGGCGATGGAATCGCGTGCAGCAGGCGATTCCTCACGCAGATAGGCCTCGTGCATGGCCTGGATGAAATCGACGGGGTGGTAGTACGAGATGAATTGCAGGGCGTCGGCGACGCTCTGAATCAGGTCGTCTTGCTTGATCACGGTCATGCAGCGCGCTCCTCTTAAAGACGGGAACATTCAAAAAGACGCTCGACATAGCCGACCAGCACGTCGAAGCGCCTTGCAAGGCGCCGGCAGGTCAGGCCGACGGAAAAAGGCGCGGCAGTATAGCGCGCATCCGTGCCCGGCACACCTGCGGCCGGTCTGGACCATGGTCGGCAGCGCGCAGGCATCTATTTTGCTGGTGTGCTCTGCTTGGCTTACAGTGAGCCTTGGACAGCAGGAGATGTACCGAACATGCCCGAAATTTGCGTGGGCGAGCGCCGCTGGCTGGTGCCCATTGGCAGCAACCTGCTCGATGCCCTCAACGAGGCGGGGCTGAATGTGCCTTACAGTTGCCGCGCCGGCAGTTGCCACGCCTGCCTGGTGCGCTGCCTGGAAGGGCAACCGGCAGACGCTTTGCCCGAGGCATTGGCATTGGAGAAACATGCCCAGGGCTGGCGTCTGGCTTGCCAGTGCCGGGTGGTCGAGGACCTGCGTGTGGCGTTGTACGACCCCCAGCAGGGTGGCGTACCGGCGCAGGTCTGTGCGTTGGACTGGTTTGGCGATGTGTTGCGCCTGCGGTTGCGCCCCGATCGGGTGGTGCGTTACCAGGCGGGGCAGCACGTGGTGCTGTGGCTAGGCGCGGTTGCTCGGCCTTATTCCTTGGCCAGCCTGCCGGGCGAGGATGATTTTCTCGAGTTTCATATCGATTGCCAGCGGCCTGGTGCCTTTTGCGACAAGGCGCGTGGTCTGCAGGTCGGCGATGAGATGCGTTTGGGGGAGTTCAGAGGCGGAGCCCTTCATTACGACCCTGATTGGCAGGAGCGGCCGCTGTGGTTGCTGGCTGCGGGAACCGGGCTGGCGCCGCTCTGGGGTATCTTGCGCGAAGCGTTGCGCCGGGGGCATCGGGGCGAAATCCGGGTGATACATGTGGCGCGGGATCCGGCTGGGCACTATCTGGCGGAGAAGCTGCTGAAGCTGCCAGGGGTCAGTGTCGAGCTGGTGCTGGTGGAGCATGTGGATGAAGCGTTGGCCGGGATGCGGCTGTTGTCGCGACAGACGGTGGCGCTGCTGTGTGGGGCACCGGGGAGTGTCGAGCGGTTTGCCCGACGCATGTTCATGGCAGGGGTACCGCGGGGACAGGTGTTTGCTGATGTGTTCGTCGAGCATGCCTGAGTAGCATTTGAAGTGCGAAGGGCCGCAAAGCGGCCCCTCTTTCATGCGGCGCTGCGCTCGGCGACGGGCACCTCGGCCAGCCCCCGCCGATAGAGAACCAGGTAATACGACCCCAATCCGATCAACCAGCAGAACACTGCCGTCCACACATTGTGCGACAGGAAGTGCGCCCCCTGCATCATCCTGCCCACCGACAGTATCGACCCTGCTGTCAAGGCCACTACAAATGCCACTCGCGCCAGGCGTGGCTTGCGATCACGCAGCAGGAAGAACAAGGCGAACAGGCAGAAACCGGTCGCTGCATGCCCGCCCGGCCAGCACAGCCCAGGCTTGTCGGTAGGCGGCCGTGGCTCCAGCAGCTTGCTGTAGGTTTCGGTGCCGCCAAACTGGGTCAGGCTCCAAGGGCACTGCACCTGGGTGACTTTTTTCAGCGGCGTGACAAACGCCGTGGACAAGCCCAGTGCCAGCACCAGGCAGCCCAGTTCACGGCGCCAGCCAAACAGGCGCTTCCAGAAAAAGCTCGCGGCAAAGGTCAGCAGCGATATCACCCCCAACAGGATCACCACTTGCTTGACCCGGTCATGCAGGATGTTTTCCAACAGGTAACTGTGGCGGCCAATGAACTGCCCGGCAGCGGGGTCGAAGAACAGGTTGGCGACATCCATGTCGACTGAAGTCAGCTCCAGCAGGATCAAGGCCACCGCAGTCGCCAGGGGAATCCCCAGGTACAGCCAGTAGTTGATCGGGCGAGGGCGGGTGCGTTGCTGCATGACGGCTCCAGGGCGCGAAAAAGATCGGGCATTGTCGACCGCCCGCTATCCTGTGTCCGTGAAGGATCAGTGAAAAAACCGTCAAGTGCGGTGAATTTTCCCCAGGGCTGGCACCGTGCAGGCATAGGCCTTAAGCTGCGCCTGCCGCGCACCACAGCGAGAAGCGCCGCACAGGAGAAACCGATGCGCATTCTTTTGGTTGAAGACAACCGCGATATCTTGGCCAACCTGGCCGATTACCTGGGCATGAAAGGCTACACCGTCGACTGCGCCCAGGATGGCCTGTCCGGGCTGCATCTGGCCGCCACCGAACACTACGACCTGATCGTACTCGACATCATGCTGCCAGGCATCGATGGCTACACCCTGTGCAAGCGCCTGCGCGAAGATGCCCGCCGTGACACGCCGGTGATCATGCTCACTGCCCGTGACCAGCTGGACGACCGCCTGCAGGGCTTCCGCTCGGGTGCTGACGATTACCTGCTCAAGCCATTTGCCCTGTCGGAACTGGCGGCGCGCATCGAAGCGGTGCTGCGCCGTGCCCAGGGCGGTGGGCGGCGCACCCTGCAGGTGGCTGACCTGAGCTACGACCTCGATACCCTCGAGGTAACCCGCCAGGGTCGCCTGCTGAAGCTTAACCCGGTCGGCCTCAAGCTGCTGGCGGTACTGATGCAGAAAAGCCCGCACGTATTGCGCCGCGAGGTGCTGGAAGAAGCCTTGTGGGGCGACGACTGCCCCGATAGCGACAGCCTGCGCAGCCATGTGCATCAGCTGCGCCAGGTGATCGACAAACCGTTTGAGAAACCGTTGCTGCATACCGTCCATGGCGTCGGCTATCGCCTCGCCGAGGGCCGCGATGGAGTTTAAGCAAAGCCTTGCCCAGCGCATCATCATCGCCTTTGCCCTGATGAGTGCGCTGGTGGCCGGGGCCTTCGCATTCGGTATCGTCGGCACGGTGCACCTGGTCGAAGAGCGACTGATTTCCTCGGTACTGGGCGGTGACCTGCAGCGCCTGCTGCGTATGGACAGCGTCAGTGACTGGAGTCATCGGCCTCGCCCAGACCAGCTGTTCTATTTCAGTGGCGGGCGTGACGACTTCGAGCTGCCCAAGGACCTGCGGCACCTCGACCGCGGTTTCCACGAAGTGTTCCGAGACCAGCTGTCCTACCACGCCATGGTCGAGATCGTCGATGGTCGCCGTTATGTACTGCTGCAGGACCAGAGCGACTTCGAGGAGCGCGAGCGCGTACTGTTTGCCGTGGTTGTGGTGGGCTTCGTGCTCAGCCTGGTGCTGGCGGTCATCCTTGGCTGGCTGGTTGCACGTCGGGTAATGGCACCGGTCATTCGCCTGGCGCGTCAGGTGCGCCACCGCGATCAACTACTGGGCCTGGCCCCGCCGCTGGCTCCGGATTATGCGGCAGACGAAGTCGGCCAGCTTGCAGTGGCTTTCGACGACACCCTGGGTCGCCTGCGTGATGCGCTGACCCGTGAGCGGCTGTTCACCAGCGACGTCAGCCACGAGCTGCGCACGCCGTTGATGGTGTTGGCTACCTCGTGTGAGCTTCTGATGGAAAACCCTGGCCTCGATGCCCGCGCGCGTAGCCAGGTGGAGCGCGTGGCGCGGGCCACCGAAGAGATGCGCGAGCTGGTCAAGACCTTCCTCATGTTGGCCCGCGCGCAGCGTGATGAGGGGGCAGTGGCGTCACGGGCGACCCTGCGCGAAGTGGCCGACGAGCTCATCGGGGTGTGGCGCGACACCATCGAACAGAAAGGCCTCACCCTGTATTTCGATGGCCGCGTGAGCGCTAGCCCTGTGCTGTACAACGCCACCTTCCTGCAGTCGGTAATGGGCAACCTGCTGCGCAATGCGGCGCACTACACCGACAGTGGGTATATCCGCCTGAGTCTGGAAGCCAACGGTTTCAGCGTAGAGGACAGTGGCGTAGGTATCCCCGAAGAGCAGCGTGAGGCCATGTTCAGACCGTTCGTGCGGGGCGATGAACGGCGTGGCGAGGGCCTGGGGCTAGGGCTTTCGCTGGTGCAGCGGATCTGCGACGACCAAGGTTGGCGTGTCACCCTGACATCTACCTTGCCGCATGGCTGCCGCTTCCAGGTGGACCTGAGCAACACCGTGGCCAAAGGCGACCCGGACGCCCTGGTCGAGTAATTTCTTGTATCAGGTCAACGGGTGCCCAACGTTTTTTTCACATTGGCATGACCTGATTCCAACGCTTGCATGACTAGTGTGGGCGCAATGGAGTCAGGAGATGCCCAATGCGTAGCCCCATCAAGCTTGAATTTTCCGAGAAGTACGACAAAGACCATGCACGCGAGTACTTTCTCAAGCACCAGGACGGCCTGGCGCGACGCCTTTCCCACAAGCGAGATGAGCAGTTGGCGCGCCGCGCCTTGGCGTTGGCGGGCGAGCCTGGCCTGGTACTCGACCTGCCATGCGGAGCGGGCCGTTTCTGGCCGCTGTTGGCGGAAAAGCCCAATCGGGTAATCATCGGTGCCGACAACTCCGAGGCCATGATCGAGACAGCCTGTGCGGCGCAACCGCCAGAAGTGGTGGCACGGGTACGGCCTTTGCAGACTTCGGCATTTGCCATCGATCTGCCAGACAACGCCGTGGACAGCATTTTCTGCATGCGCCTGTTCCATCACATTGGCGAGTCGGCGCACAGAAAGACCATTCTTTCGGAATTTCAACGGGTTAGCCGTGATAGTGTGATCCTGTCACTGTGGGTGGATGGCAACTTCAAGGCCTGGCGCCGGAAAAAGCTGGAGCAGCGCCGTAGCGCCAAGGCCGAGCAGGATAATTACCAGAACCGTTTCGTGTTACCTGCCGAAACGGTCGAAGAAGAATTCAGGGCTGCCGGCTTCAGAATCCAGGAACGCCTCGACTTCCTGCCGTTCTATGCCATGTGGCGGGTCTATGTATTGCGTAAGGGGTAGTGTTTGATGGCTGTAGCCCATAAAGGGGAAGCGCAGTTCGATTTTTACTGGCGCCAGCAAGGCGAGTGGGTCGAGGAGCCTAACCAGCGCCGCGGCGGCGAGAGTGGCGTGCAACGCCTTAACGATGCCGATGGCAAGCTGTTGTATGCCAAACGCCAGGTCGGGCATATCTACCGCAGCCTGTTGCACCCTTTTGGTCGGCCGACCGTGTTGCGTGAACTCGATGCGCTGAACAGTTTCGAGCAGTTGGGCGTGCGTGTACCGCGCATCGTCTTCTGTGGCGCGCAGCGCGATGCCGAGCACCAGTGGCGCGCGCTGCTGGTCAGCGAAGCGCTGGACGGTTTTGTCGAACTCGACACCTGGCATGCCGAAGGTGCCCGCGAGCGTTACCCGCAGGTGGTGCATGAGCGCATGCTCAAGGACCTGGCGGACAACCTGGCGCGGATGCACCTGGGGCACTGGCAGCATGGCTGCCTGTACGGCAAGCACGTATTCATCAAGGTAATCGGCGAGGGCGAGCAGGCTCGCGTCGAAGTGGCGCTGCTGGACCTGGAAAAGTGCAGGCGGCGTATCAGCTGCCAGCGGGCGGCCGGCAATGACTTGCGTCAGCTACGCCGCCATTCGTCGCTCAATGACGCGGAATGGCGGACGCTGCTCTACTTTTACAAGATGGCGTTTGGCAGCGCTGTCAAAGGGTTAGAGTAATGAAACTAGAAATTGCTCGAGCTTTGTTCCTGGTAGCTGGCCTGGCGGTGACCACCGTGGCGGTGGCTGCCTGGGAAGAGCCGAGGCCAACCGTGTTCAGCAAGGCTGAGATGGCAGACCAGTGCGCGTTGCCGCGGGATGCAAAACCGCAGCAGCAGGCCCGGAGCGAGCCGGACCAGGACCTTTTGCTGTTCCTGTTTGGCCTGCGTCAAGGGTTGCGGCCATTTGGATGAACCCTGCGTTAGCTGAAAAAGCCAGAGGCCTCGCGATTGCGGGGCCTTTGGCTTTTTGCGTCTGCGTTGCCGGCCTCTTCGCGGGCAAGCCCGCTCCCACAGGTCGGTTCAAGCGATTGCAGGTGCCTTGGCGCTCGCCTTGTGCGCCAGCAGGGTGTAGATGCACGGCAACACAAACAAGGTAAACAGCGTGCCAATCGACATCCCGGTGGCAATCACCATACCGATGTCAAACCGGCTGACCGCTCCCGCCCCGCTTGCCAGAATCAGCGGCACCATGCCGAACACCATAGCCGCAGTGGTCATCAGCACCGGCCGCAGGCGAATGGCCGCTGCTTCCTCGATCGCTTCGCGCACACTCAGGCCACGCTCATCGCGTAGCTGATTGGCGAACTCGACGATCAGGATACCGTGCTTGCTGATAAGCCCGATCAATGTAACCAGCCCGACCTGGGTGTAGATGTTCATGCTCGACACACCCAGGAACAGCGGCAAAAGTGCGCCACAGATGGACAACGGCACTGTCACCAGAATCACCAACGGGTCGCGGAAGCTTTCGAACTGTGCAGCCAGTACGAGGAAAATGATCGCCAGCGCCAGGCCGAAGGTGACCCACAATGCGCTGCCTTCCTGTACATACTGGCGGGCCGCGCCGGCGTAGTCGAAGGCAAAGCCTTCCGGGGCCTCTTCGCGAGCGATGTCCTGCACGGTCTTGAGCGCCTCGCCCAGGCTGACCATGGGCACGCCCTGAATGATCGCAGCGTTCAGTTGCTGGAACTGGTTGAGCTGGCGTGGGCGAGCGCGGTCGGTGAGGGTGATCAGGGTCGACAGCGGTAGCAACTGGCCCTGGTCGTTCTTCACGTAGTAGTTGTTCAGCCAGCCGGGGTTGTCGCGGTAAGGCCGTTCAACCTGGGCGATCACCTTGTAACTGCGGCCTTCAAGGGTGAAACGGTTGATTTCCGCCTCGCCCAGCAGGGTCGCCAAGGTGCCGCCGAGGGTGTCCATCGACACCCCCATCTGCGCCGCCTTTGCCCGGTCGATGTCCACCACCACTTCGGGTTTGTCGAAGGCAAGATCGATATCGAGGAAGGCGAACTTGCCCGATTCCTGAGCGCGCGTCTTGATGCGTTGGGCCACGTCCAGCAGTGCCGGGTAGTCGCCAGCGGTATTGATCACGAACTGGAATGGCAAGCCCTCGCCAGTGCCGGGTAACGAAGGCAGGTTGAAGCCGAAGATCTGCAGCCCGCTGATTTCCTCGAGTTTGGCCTGCACCAGCGGCAGTAGCTCCATCTGCGTGCGTTCGCGCTCGTTCCAGGGCTTGAGCAAAAAACCACCGATACCGGTCTGCACGCCGTTGAAGCCGTTGATCTGAAACGACGAGTAATACTCGGGGAAGGCCTTGAACAGCGGTGTGAACTGGTCGGTGTAGGCGTTGAGGTAGTCGAGGTTGGCCGGTTGAGGCGAGCTGCTCATCATGAAGATCACCCCCTGGTCCTCGTTGGGCGCCAGTTCGTTCTGGGTGAATTTGAGCAGCACCGGGATCAGGCACAGGATGATCACGGCAAACACCAGCACCACCGGCCGGCTGTCGAGGGTGGCGTGCAGCAAACGCTGGTAGCGCCCTTTCAGGCGTTCGAACAGCTGATCGAGGCGGTGGGCCAGGCCGCTCGGGTTCTGCTCCCGGCGCAGCAGCAGGGCGCACATCATCGGTGACAGGGTCAGGGCAACGATTCCGGAAATGATCACCGCCCCGGCCAGCGTCAGGGCAAACTCCTTGAACAGCGCGCCGGTGAGCCCGGTGAGGAAGCCGATCGGTGCATACACGGCGGCAAGGGTGATGGTCATGGACACCACTGGCATGGCAATTTCGCGCGCGCCTTCCAGGGCTGCATCGAACGGCGACTTGCCTTCTTCCATGTGCCGGTGAATGTTCTCCACCACCACAATGGCATCGTCCACCACCAGGCCGATGGCCAGCACCATGGCGAGCAGGGTCAGCAGGTTGAGCGAGTAGCCCATCATCTGCATGAAGAACAGTACACCGATCATCGACAGCGGTATGGTCACCACCGGAATCAGTACCGAGCGCAGGGCACCGAGGAACAGGAACACCACGACGATGACGATCAGAACCGCTTCGCCCAAGGTCTTGATCACTTCGTCGATCGAGGCCTGGATGAACCGCGTGGCGTCGTAGGCAATCGATACGTTCAGTGCCGAGGGCAGCTGGCTTTCCAGCTCAGGCATGATGCGCCGCACTTCCTTGATGACATCCAGCGGGTTGGCGGCCGGGGTGGCCTTGATGCCGATATAGACCGACGGGGTGCCGTCGAACGAGCTGACCGTGTCGTAGTTTTCTGCGCCCATCTCGACCCGCGCCACATCGCCCAGCAGCACGCGGCTGTCACCGCTGGTCTTGAGCGGCAGGGCGGCGAACGCCTCGGCCGACTTCAGCTCGGTGCTGGCGTTGACGCTGGTGACCACGTATTCGCCTTTCACCTCGCCAGCGGCGGAAAGGAAGTTGTAGCGGCGTACGGCATTGGTCACGTCGGTAGCCGAAAGGCCGAAACCGGCCAGCTTCACCGGGTCCAGCCACAGGCGCATGGCGAACACCTGGTTGCCGAGGATCTCCGCCTCGGCCATGCCCGGCAGAGTGGCCAGCTTGGGCTGGATAACCCGTGACAGGTAGTCGGTGATCTGCGGGTTGCTCATTTCCTTGCTGTAGAAGCTGACGTACATCAGCGCCGAGGCGTCGGCAGCTTCCTTGCTCAGTACCGGGTCTTCGGAGTCCTGGGGTAGCTTGTTTCGCACCTCATTGGCCTTGGCCAGCAGCTCGGTGAACAGCCGGTCGCTGTCGGCGCCAATGCGCGCGTAAATGGAAATGATCGAGAAATTCTGCCGGCTCACCGAGGTCATGTAGTCGATGCCTTCGGCGCTGGCCAGGCTTTGCTGCAATGGCTGGGTGATATAGCCCTGAATGGTTTCGGCGTTGGCCCCGGGGTAGGCGGTGGTGACCGTGATCAGGGCGTTTTCCATTTGCGGGTACTGGCGGATCTGCAGCTTGTTCCAGGCCTGGAAGCCGAGCAGCAGAATCAGCAGGCTGACCACGCTGGCCAGCACCGGGCGTTGGATGAACGGGTCGGTGAACGCCATGTCAGCCTCCTGAGTCCTTGGCCGCTGCGCCCGGTTCGGGCTTGAGGGCGTTGTCCTGGCCTATGCGTATTGCGGCACCGGGTGTGAGTTTCAGCTGCCCGGCGGTGACCACCTGTTCCCCGGCCTGCAGGCCTTCGCTGACTACAACCACGCCGTCTCGGCGCTCGCCAGTCTTTACCGTGCGCTGTTCGGCGACCAGCTGGGGTTGGCCCTTGTCGTCGTACACCGGTTTGCCATCCTTGTCCTTTCTCGGTGAGGCGACATACACCGAGTTGCCATACAGGGTGTAGGTAATGGCGCTTTCCGGCACCACCACTTGCGGCTGCGGGTTGGGCAGCAGAATCAACAGGCTGGCGAACATGCCTGGCAGCAGTTTGCCGTCGGGGTTGGCCATGGTGGCGCGTACCAGCAGGTTGCGCGTGGTTTCCTCGACCTTGGGGTTGATGGCGCTGAGGCTGCCGGGGAAGCGCTGACCCGGGTAGGCGGCCACTTGCACCAGCACCTGCTGGCCCAGGCTCAGGTGTGGCAGCGCCTGTTCCGGCACGTTGAAGTCTACGTACAGGCTGGAGGTGTCTTGCAGGGTGGCGATCACAGTGCCGGCGGCCAGGTACTGGCCGATGTCCACCTGGCGGATGCCGATGGTGCCGCTGAAAGGTGCATTGATGCGTTTCTTGATCTTCTGCGCCTTAAGCTGCTCGACCACCGCCTGGTTGCGCCGGTACTGGGAGGAAAGGCGGTCGAACTCGCCGCGGGAGATGGCCGAATCGCCCACCAGCTGGCTGCCACGGCCGAAGTCGACCTTGGCCAGGCCCAGGTCGGCCAGGGCGGTACCGAGCAGGGCTGTTTCCTGATCGTCGTTGAGCTGCAAGAGCAGTTGCCCGGCCTTGACCTGTTGGCCTGAGTCGAAGTGAAGGGATTTGACGATGCCTTCCACCTCCAGGCTCAGATCAACGCCCTGCAGCGCCTTGAGGCTGCCGACAGCGGGCAGGCGCTCTTGCCACGGGCGCTGTTCGGCCATGGCAGCCGCCACGGTGATGGGGGGCTTGGGGGCAGTGAACATCTGGATCTGCTGGTAGATCGAGAAGGCTTTGTAACCCCCCAGGGCCAGCACGATCAGCAGAACCACGGCCAACATGATGAGCATGCGGCGGCGCAGCATAGGTCCGGTTCCTTGGATGCAGTTGTTATTCGCTTCTACACGACAACGGGCGATCCTGCCCACGTGCGGATGGGGGAAGTATTGACTGTTTTTCCGGAGGTGGGGCGTGAAATGCCTGTGCCGGCCTTTTCGCGGCTAAAGCCGCTCCTACAGGGACTGTGTAGAACCCTGTGGGATCGGCTTTAGCTGGGAGAAGGCCAGTGAATGCAACAGAAAAATCAGACGAGATGCAGGTGGTTGTCCCAGAAGCCGGACGGCAGGTTCATCGGCTGCCCGACCAGTTCGGCCTTGCGGCAATCGTAGAACCGGCAGCGGCCCTGCCCGGAGGTGACGACAAAACCGTCCTTCACCGCGCCAACGCCTGCGCAGTCGGGCATCGGGGCATCCAGCCGCACCGCGCCGCTGTCCAGGTCCCAGACGAACAGGCGGTTGGCCCGCGGTGCCGTCAGCGCCACCAGCCGCAGCTCGCTGTGGATGGCAACGCTTGCGGTGTATTGGGCCATGGCTTGCAGTTGCCGCTCCGGTACCGGGAAGGCCTTGAATGGCTCGCCCGGGCGCTTGATCGCCAGCAGCTCGGCAGTTTCATCGGCATCGCCCATGAACTGCTGGCAGGCGGCGATGGTGCCATCGCTGGCCACTGCCAGGTGTCGCACGCTGTTCATCTGCTGGGCCAGGGTTTCCTTGCTCAGCAGGGTGCCGTCGCGCTGCATCAGCACCAGGCTCGGTTGCATGGCGTCGAGGTTCATCTCGACACGGCTTTCGGCCTCGGTACGGATACCGCCGTTGGCCACGACCAGCGTTTCACCGTCAGGCAGCCAGGCAACCTCGTGCGGGCCGATACCGTGGGTCGGAATTTCACCGGTGTGCACCAGGCGTTCGCCTTCGAAACGGTACACGCCAAGCACGCCGCGCCCTGGGTCGGTGGTGTCGTTCTCGGTGGCATACAGCCATTCGCCGCCTTTGTGCACGACGGCGTGGCCATAGAAGTGCCGGTTCGGCTGAGAGGCTACCGTTTGCAGCAGGCGCCCGTCACGCAGGTCGATCAGGTAGCTTTCGGTACCTGGGCGGCGGGCGACGAACAGAGCGATTGGCTGCTCGGGGTGGTGGATGATGGCATGGCAACGCTGAGCGACCTGCGTGCTGAACACCTGTGTACCGTCCAGGCGAAAACCTACGGCATAGTGCTGGCCGTCGCCGTTGTCACGCGCCGAGAGCAGCAAGGGTTCGCTGCCTTTGCTGCGGAACAGGCTCCAGCCGCCCAAGGTGAGGGCACTGAGCAATACGCTACCGAGTTTGAGTGCCTGGCGTCGCAGCATGATCAGTCACCGTCGTTGGCATTGAAGCCCAGCTGGATGTTCAGCGCCTTGGCCAGATCGCCTTCGTGCAGGCGGTGGACGACGTTCAAGCTGTCGTAGATCTGGTTGAGGGTTTGCTGACCGGCGTCGTCGGCCAGCAGTTCACCGAGCGTTTTCTGGTTGTCGGCCAGCAACTTGAGCGAGGTAGCGTAGGCGGCGTCGATCTTGTCCGCCAGCGCTTTCTGATCGCTGGGCAACAGGCCGCGCAGGCCCTGGTTGTCTACCCCGACCCAGACGGCTTCGGCGGCCTTGAGGCTGGCCTGCAGGCTGTTCATCGAGTTGTGGCTGCGCCAGGCCTCGGCCTGCAGCGGCTGCGGGATGCCCTTGCTCTGACGGCCCATCGGTGCGCCGAGCTTCTTCTTCAGGGTGTCCAGGGCGGTCACCTGGGCGCGCAACAGATCGGCGATAGCCTCATGGGAGTCGGCATAGCGCTGGTTGGGGAACTTGGTCATCTGCGAAAGCATGCCGTCGGTGCTGTTCCAGCCTTTGAGAATCTCCTCTGCCAAGGCCTTCTGGTGCGCGCCGATGGCCACCAGCAGCGGGCAGTAGCGGGCTTTCTGTTCGGCAGTGGCGATGTCCGGCTTGCTGTCGAACAGGATGTACTCATAGGCCGACAAGCCACGTACCACTACGCTGGACTTGCCCAACGCCTCAGCATCAACCGGCTTGTCGCCGTTGACCAGTTGCTCGACCTGACGCCCGACCAGGTTTTTCTTGTCAGGCCAGAATTGTACCTGCCAGGCGCGGTTGCCTTCAGCCAACGGGCCGACCAGTAGCGGTTGCAGCTCGGCCCAGGCTTTTTGTGCATTGAGGAAGTCGGCGCGGGCTTTGTCCAGGCTTTCCTTGCCTTCGCAATAGGCCAGGGCACTGGCAGCCAGCGTACGGTCGGCTTCGACCCAGCGGCTGTAGGTAGGCAGGATCACCTGGTTGGCGATGGCGGCGGAGGTCACTGCTTGCGGGTCTTGTGGCGAGCAGGCACCGAGGGCGAGTGCGGCGAGGCTGGTGAACAACAGTTTGGGTCGGAACATGCCCGGCTCCTTTGCGCGTTTAAAGTGAGTTCAGGAACGCGAGCAACGCGGCGCGCTGCTCGGCATCGAAAGTGAGTACGAAATTGCGTGCCGCCTCGGCTTCGCCACCATGCCACAGCACGGCCTCAAGCAGGTTGCGGGCGCGGCCGTCATGCAGGAACTGGCTATGGCCGCTGACCGTTTCGCTCAGGCCGATGCCCCACAGTGGCGGCGTACGCCAGTCCTGGCCGTTGGCGGCGAATTCGGTGCGCTCGTCGGCCAGCCCCGGGCCCATGTCATGCAGCAGCAGGTCGCTGTAGGGGCGGATGACCTGGTTGGCCAATGCGGGTTCGGTGGCGTCGGCGGCGGTGGTGAACTGCGGTGTGTGGCAACCTTGGCAACCCGCCTGGTAGAACAGGTTCTTGCCCGCCAGCACCTGTGGCGAGCCAACGTCGCGGCGGGCCGGCACCGCCAGGTTGCGGGTGTAGAACGTGACCAGGCGCAGGATGTTGTCGCTGACTTCTTTCTCGCCATCGGCACCGTCGCCGTTGGGCGCAGCCAGGCAGCCGGTTTGTGCCTGGGTGCAATCGTCGTTGGGCAGCAGGGTGCTGGTCAGGCCCATGTCGCCGGCAAAGGCGTGCACGTTCTGCTGGTTGACGTTGGGCTGCCCGGCTTTCCAACCGAAGCGGCCGATCACTGTTTTGCCCTGGGCGTCGTCCCATACACGGTTGGCCCGCCCGCGGATGCCATCGCGGTTGCGGTCGTCCGGGTCTTCGTTGGCCAGCAGGTCGGCTTCGGGGATCGCTTCAAGCAGGCCCAGGCCGATCATCGGTGGTGCCACCCGCGCAGAAAAGCGCGTGTCGGGGTGCATCACACCATAGCCGAGCTGGGTGATTTGCAGGGCTGGCTTGCGCAACTCGACCTGATGGCCGTCCTTGAATGACACGGTTTCGCGGGTGTAGCTCACCCGCACCTTGCCTTCGGGCGCCACGCCGGGGATGGCCATGTCCTGCAACTGGGTACCGTAGACAGGTTCTGGCACCACGCCGAGGCGCTCGATCACTTTGGCCAGGTAGGGTTGGTCGGGGATCGACAGGCGCACCAGCATACCCACCGCGTTGCTGTCGCCCTGCTCTGGTGGGTGGCCACGGCCATCGCGCACGTGGCAGTTCTGACAGGCGTTGGTATTGAACAGCGGGCCCAGACCATCACGCGCGGTGGTGGTTGACGGCGCGATCACCCAGGGGTTGCGAAAGAAGCTGTTACCCACGGCGAAGTCCAGGCGTAGCGCTGGCGAGAGGTTGGCCGAGGGCAGGGAATAGGCATTGCGGTCGCTGCGCTGCACGGTTGCCTGGCCACCCGACAACGCTTCGCCGGGCTCGGCGTGGGTGAAGCGCGGGGCGTCGTCACAGGCGGCCAAGGCCAGGGCCAGCAGCAGAGGGGGGAGTCGGGACAGCGACAAGGACATCGAGAATCCTGGGCGTGAGCGAAAAACCGGCGTGCAGCTTAGCAGGCCCAGGATCATTGAATAAGAGCAATTTGCGTTTGCTTGATGAAATCGCTGCCAGCGCGCTTGCTCAGGCCATATAGAGCATGAAGTGTCGGTTGACCAGGTTGACGATCAGGTTCTTGTTGCCGCCACCGCGATTATCGCCGGTGACTTCGATGATTTCTTCGCTGGTGTATTCCATGGAGGAGGCGGTAATGCACTTGACCGCGTCCATGTGCGCAGGTTGCCAGTAATCCTGGAATATCCAGATGCTGGTGTCGGCAGACGGGCCGAGGATCAGGCGCAAGGCCTTGTGGTTCTCAGTCGATCTGCCGATCCACGGGATGGCCAGCGAGCCATTCCAGACGTGCTGGGCGCCGACTGCCAGGCTGTTGCTACGGTTTTCACCGTCGATCAGGGTCAGGGTATAAGGCGTGTTATTGGCGATGGAGCGCAAGTAGGTGACGTTGGCCATGTAGTGTTTTCCTTTCAATGTTCAGTTTTCGGGCGTGGCAACGGGCTGGTCGGGGCGCGATAGACATAGGCCGCGAGCAAGGTGATTTCGTTGAACGGAGGGTCGAGCTCGGCGGGATGAAAGCGTCCGAGCAGCTGCATCCCTTGGTCAATGGCGACTGCCTCGAACATCCGGCGGTCGGTTTCGTTGGGGTCGTAGAGGTAGATCTTGCCGGGGCGGGCAACTACCCGGCACATTTCCTCGGCCACACGGTGGGTGATCGGAGCGCCCATCAGCGTCACGTGAGGGACTGCATGGTCGTCGAGGGGAAAGTCCGGAGCATCGTATTCGTATACGAGGATGAGGTTGGGAATGTGCCCGCCAGCGAACGGCCCGTTGGAGATGAGCTGGCCCGCCTTGTTCAGGTTGTACGCATCGTTGAATCCGGTGATGAGGTCTTCCCCATTCATGCGCTGGACGATTCGGCCTTCGCCCCAGACATCAAGAATCTGCAGCACTGTGCCTCCTGTTAGGTTTGATCGAAGGCCTACAGGATGAGCATCTGCGTGCACGCCAGGCAGCGGGAAGCGTTTTACCCGGCAGCAAACGAAAACGCCCGGCACAAGGCCGGGCGTTTGCGGTGAAGCGCTACAGCAGGATCAGAACTCGTGATCCGCAGTGTCCGGGTTCAGGTTGGCAATGCCCAGCTTGCCCGCGGCCTGCTCGATCGAGCCGGTCTGCTTGACCAGGGCGGCGATGGCGTCACGCACGATCTGGTTGCCGGCAGCGTTGTCGGCGGCGATCAGCTGGTCGTAGTGCTCGCCTTTGAGGGCGTGGTCGACGATCACCTGAAGCTTGGCCTCGGTGGCTTCCAGATCGGCCTTGAGGGCTGCATCGGCGGCCGGGTCAACCTTGGCGACCAGCGACGACAGGCTAGGGCCGGTCAGCTTGGTGCCGTCCGGGCGGGTATACTCGCCCAGGTAGACGTTGCGGATGCCCTTGGCGTCGTAGAAGTGCGAATAGTGAGTGTTGTCGCTGAAGCAGTCTTGCTCGTCTTCTGGCGAGTTGGCTTCCAGCGAAACTTTCATGCGCTCGCCAGCCAGTTCGCCCAGCGACAGGCTGCCCATGCCGAACAGCATCTTGCGCAGGCCGTCGTTGACAGGCTCGGCTTCCAGCTTGGCGCGGTAGTTGTCGGCGACGTTCGGTGCCCAGTTGCCGACCATCTCTTCGAGGTCGGTGACCAGCAGGTCGGTAACCGCTTTGAGGTAGGCGCGGCGGCGGTCGTTGTGGCCGCCGGTAGCGCCCTGGCCTTCCAGGTAGTCGGATGCCGGGCGGTTGCCAGCGCCAGGGCCGGTGCCGTTCAGGTCCTGGCCCCAGAGCAGGAATTCGATGGCGTGATAGCCCGTGGCAACGTTGGCCTCGGAGCCAGCCAGCTCGTTCAGGCTAGCCAGTTTTTCGGGGGTAATGTCCTTGACGTCGACCTTCTCTTCGCCCACCTGGATCTCGGTGTTGGCGATGATGTTGGCGCTGGCCCCCGGGTTGCCCAAGGCGTGCTCGTAGCTCTTGTCGACGTAGTCGATCAGGCCTTCGTCCAGGGGCCAGGCGTTCACCTGACCTTCCCAGTCGTCGATGATGGTGTTGCCAAAGCGGAAGGTTTCGCTCTGCAGGTACGGTACGCGCGCGGCGAACCAGGCTTCCTTGGCGGCTTTCAGGGTTTCGTCGTTGGGCTTGGCCAGGAACGCGTCGACTGCGCTCTGCAGCGTCTTGGCAGTGCTCAGCGAGTCGCTGTACACGGCGTAGACCATGTCGGTGTAATGCTTGACCACGGCTTTGCCGGCGGCTTCGTCGACAGCCCCTGGCGCAACAGCGGTGGTGGCGGCAGCAGGTGCCTGGGCTTGCGGCGCGGCGGCTTTTTCGTCCTTGCCTTCACCGCAACCGGCGAGGGCGATGGCAATGGCCAGCAGACTGGCGGAGGCCAGAGGCATTCGAATCATTATTGGTTTTCCTGCATCGTGTGGTTGGACCAAAAGGGGTGGACCGTGCGCCGTGGCACGCGAAACTACAACATCATGCGAAAGATTTGCATTTGCTGTAAAGGGGCGGGCGCGCAATTCATGTAAATCAGGGGCACGGCCTGTAACCGGGCAGGTGGCCTCAGGACACCGAAACCCGGTTGCGTTGCGCTTGTTTGAGGAAGTGGGTCAGTTCACGGGCCGAAAGGGGCTTGCTGTAGTGGTAGCCCTGGCCCTCGTGGCAACCCTGGGCAACGATGTAGGTTTCCTGCTCGGCAGTCTCCACGCCCTCGGCGATCACCTGCATTCCCAGGCTCTTGCCCAGCTGGATGATGGCGCGAACGATGGTGGCGTCGTCATCATCGTCGAGCAGGTCCTGAACGAAGCTCTTGTCGATCTTGATCTTGTCCAGGGGCAGCGACTTCAGGTAGCTGAGGGACGAGTAGCCGGTGCCGAAGTCGTCGATGGCAATCAGCGCCCCGGAGCGGCGCAGGCTCAACAGGTGCTGGGCGGCGGTGCTGATGTCTTCCATCAGGCCGGTTTCGGTGACTTCCAGTTCCAGGCTGCGCGGTGGTAGGCGATAGGCTTGCAGCAGGTTGTTGACCACCCGTGGCAGCTCGCTGTGGTGCAGTTGCACGGTAGACAGGTTGACCGCCATGCGCAGGTCGCTGAAACCTTGGTCGTGCCATTCGCGCAGTTGCCGGCAGGCCTGGTCAAGCACCCATTCGCCGATGCTGATGATGCTGCCGTTCTGCTCGGCCAGGGGGATGAACTGGTCGGGTGGCACCATGCCCAGTTCCGGGTGCTGCCAGCGCAGCAGGGCCTCTACGCCGACCACTCGGTGGTCGCGGTAGCTGATCTGTGGCTGGTACACCAGGTACAGCTGGTTGCGGGGCAGGGCTTCACGCAGGTCCTTTTCCAGTTCGCGACGGCGACGCATCTCGCTGTCGACGCTGGCGATATAGAACTGGTAGCGGTTGCGCGAGCGGGCCTTGGCCAGGGTCATGGTCTGTTCGGCTTTCTGCAGCAGTTTTTCGGTGCTGTCACCGTCTTCGGGGAAGAGGGTGATGCCGATGGTCGCGCGCAGGCGGATTTGCTCGTGGTCGAGGTCGAACGGTACTTCCAGGTCGTCAAGAATGCTTTGCGCCAGTTCGGCAGCCTCATAGGGCTGCTCGATATTGGCCTGTACCAGGGCGAACTGGTCGCCGCCCAGCCGCGCCAGAGCGCCCAGGCGGCCGCTGTGGGCGCGTAGTCGATCGGCCAGGGCCAGCAGCAACTGGTCACCGACCTGGTAGCTGAATTGTTCGTTGATACCCTTGAAGTCGTCCAGGCCAACGCACAGCACTGCCACACGGTGCTGCAGGCGGCCGCCGTCGACGAGGATCTTGTCCAGTTGCTGCTGCAGTTGCTGGCGGTTGGGCAGGCCGGTGAGGAAGTCGTACTGGGCCATGCGCTGCAGGCTGTTTTCCGCCTCGTGGCGCAAATGGGTGTTGCGCTCGATCGAGGCCAGCAACTGGTTGGCGGTGTTAACCCACAGGCCCAGCTCGTTTTTCTCGTGGCCCTTGAGCAGCGGTATCTGGTGCTGGCTGGGGCGGTCAGGGTTGATCTGGGTGAGGTGCTCGATGATCTTCGACAGCGGTTTGGTCAGCAGCCAGTGGTAGACCAGGTAAAGCACCAGGCCCATGGCCATGGCCCGCAGCACGCCGGATATGAAGATGATCACCGCGTTGATCAGGAAATCTTTGCCGTAGGAGGAGGTATCGAGGGTAATGCTGAGGTCGCCGTAGTATTCGCTGTAAGGTCCACGGCCGACCAGTTGCGTGGTGTAGGTGCGCTCCTGGCCGAGGATGAGGTCGGTGAGCCAGCGCATGGACATGTCCTGCAGCGGGCGGGACTTTTCTGCCAGCATGGTTTCGTTGGGATGGCCAATGGAGGCCATGCGCACTGATTCGTCCTGGAACAGGCCTTCCATGACCTGCATGCCCATTTCACGGTCGAGGCTGTAAACCGCCTGGGTCGAAGGATCGCGGAACATGTCGAGGATGCGCTGGGCGTCGCTGTCCACGGCCTGGCGGGTCTTGTAGGTGTCATAGATGATTTGCGCACAGCTGAGCACGACGCCGACCGCCAGCGCCGACAGCAGCACGACCCTGAGCAACTTGACCGACAAGCTGTTCCGCAATTCCAGCTTCAATGGGGTTTCCTTAATCCATGCGCATGGCATCATTTTGCCATCAACGATGACGATACACTACCGGCCGACCATTAGCAGTGTATCGGTTGCCTGACCCCGCAACTTGAATGCGCTGTATCAATCTTCCAGAGGTTTGATGTTAGCGTGGTATGCGGCCTGAGCAAGCAAAACCGTGCCAGCCTGTTTGCGGCAACAGGCACAAAAAAACCCGGCACATGGCCGGGTTTCTCGTTCAAGGCCGAATGACTCAGGCCTTGAAGGTCTTGCCTTCGAACTGCTCGGCAACGAAGGCCCAGTTGACCAGGTTCCAGAACGCCTCGACGTACTTCGGACGCAGGTTGCGGTAGTCGATGTAGTAGGCGTGTTCCCAGACGTCGCAGGTCAGCAGCGGGGTGTCGCCGCTGGTCAGTGGGCAGCCGGCGCCGATGGTGCTGGCCAGGGCCAGGGAACCGTCAGCTTTCTTCACCAGCCAGCCCCAGCCGGAACCGAAGGTGCCAACCGAAGTCTTGGTGAACTCTTCCTTGAACTTGTCGAAGGAACCGAAAGCGGCGTTGATGGCGTCAGCCAGTGCACCGGTAGGCTGGCCGCCGCCGTTTGGCGACAGGCAGTTCCAGTAGAAGGTGTGGTTCCAGACTTGAGCGGCGTTGTTGAAGATGCCGCCCGAAGAGCTCTTGACGATCTCTTCCAGGGTCTTGCCTTCGAATTCGGTGCCTGGGACCAGGTTGTTCAGGTTCACGACATAGGTGTTGTGGTGCTTGTCGTGGTGATACTCCAGGGTTTCCTTGGAGATGTGCGGCTGCAGGGCATCATGGGCGTACGGCAGCGGCGGCAATTCAAAAGCCATGGTGGATCTCCTGATTCAGGTCTGTTTGCGGTTTGCGCAAGGCCGATCACGGGCGGCCCGATAAGCGTCGGCGAGTCTGTACTCTTTGCGACGCAAGGGCTGGATCATAGCACCGGGCCCGGCGCATAACCACGCAACAAACATAGGGAATAGAGGTTCCGCAGGGGGCGGGCTGTGCCGACCGGCGGCTCGGCGTTGCGCGGGTGTTGCCTGCAAGACCGCGTGCCGCTCGATCTTGCCGTTGATGAATATGCCGCGCCCCGAGGTCAGTTGAAGATCAATTGCGCCGCCACCGCGAACATCATCACCGCCACCATCAGGTCGAGCATGCGCCAGGTCGCCGGCCGCGCCAGCCACGGTGCCAGCCACGCCGCGCCAATGGCCAGGGTCGAGAACCACAGCAGCGAAGCGCTGGCCGCACCGGCCACGTAGGCGCCAGGGGCGGACTGCTGAGCGCCCAGCGAGCCGATCAGCAACACGGTGTCGAGGTACACGTGCGGGTTCAGCAGGGTCACCGCCAGGGCGCTGAGCAGTACGGCGCGACGTGAGCGAACGCCCTGGCCTTGCTGGTGCTGCAAGCTCTGCTTGGAGCAGGCGCTGCGCAGCGCCTTGGCGCCGTACCAGATCAGGAACACTGCGCCGCCCCAGCGGGCAATCGCCAGCAAGGTCGGGTTGTGTGCCAGCACGGTGGCCAGGCCGAATACTCCGGCGGCCACGAGGATGGCGTCACAGACGATGCACAGCGCTGCCACCGGCAGGTGATGCTCACGGCGCAGGCTCTGGGCGAGGACGAAGGCGTTCTGGGCGCCAATGGCCATGATCAGGCCGAAGGCCACCAGCATGCCATTGAGATAGCTTTGCCACATGGCAGGGCTCTCCAAAAAGGGTCACGAAAGATGCTGGCCATTGTGATGTTCGGCGCTGTATAAGAAAAACAAATAAAGCTCATCACCCATTAGGAAAATCGATGTTCGACTACAAACTGCTGGCTGCCCTCGCGGCAGTGATCGAACAAGGCGGTTTCGAGCGTGCGGCGCAGGTGCTGGGCTTGTCGCAATCGGCGATTTCCCAGCGCATCAAGTTGCTTGAGGCGCGGGTCGGCCAGCCGGTGCTGGTACGTGCCTCGCCGCCCGGCACGACCGAAGTCGGCCGCCAGCTACTCAACCATGTGCAGCAGGTGCGCCTGCTCGAACGCGACCTGCAGCGCCAGGTACCGGCGCTGGACGAAGAGGGCATGCCGGAGCGCCTGCGCATCGCCCTCAACGCCGATAGCCTGGCCACCTGGTGGGCCGGCGCGGTGGGCAACTTCTGCGCACAACAGAACGTGCTGACCGACCTGGTGGTTGAGGACCAGGAAGTGGGCCTGAAACGCATGCGTGCCGGCGAAGTGGCGGCCTGCCTGTGTGGGAGTGAGCGGCCGGTAGCCGGCGCACGTAGTTTGCCACTGGGGGCCATGCGCTACCGGGCATTGGCCAGTCCCGTGTTCATGGCGCGGCACTTCCCCCAAGGTTTTGTCGCCAGCCGCCTGGCCCGTACTCCAGCGATCGTGTACGGCCCGGACGATTTCCTGCAGCATCGCTACCTGGCATCGCTGGGCATAGAGGGTGGTTTCCTGCACCACCTGTGTCCTTCATCCGAAGGCTTCCTGCGCATGACCGAGGCCGGGTTGGGATGGGGCCTGGTGCCCGAATTGCAGGCCCGGGAGCAACTGGCCAGTGGGCAATTGGTGGAAATCTGCCGCGATACCCCTATCGATGTGCCGCTGTACTGGCATCATTGGCGCAATGGCGGGCAATTGCTCGCGCAACTGACCGACCACCTGCGGCACACCGCACAGCATTGGCTGGTGCCCTTGTAGCCATGGCTGGCGTCAGTTGCATCTGAAATCTGGCAAGACGGAGTGTTACATGCGAATTCTGGTCACCGGCGCGAGTGGCTTCATTGGCGGGCGCTTTGCGCGTTTCGCCCTGGAGCAAGGCCTGGACGTGCGCGTCAGCGGCCGCCGTGCCGAAGGGGTCGAGCATCTGGTCAAGCGTGGCGCACAGTTCATCCCGGGTGATCTGGGTGACGCCGAGCTGGCCCGGCGTTTGTGCCAGGGTGTCGAAGCCGTGGTGCATTGCGCTGGCGCGGTGGGTAACTGGGGGCGCTATCAGGATTTCTACCAAGGCAACGTGGTGGTGACCGAGAACGTGGTCGAGGGCTGCCTGAAAGAGCACGTACGGCGCCTGGTGCATCTGTCTTCGCCGTCGATTTACTTCAATGGCCGTTCGCGTCTGGACGTCCGTGAAGACCAGGTACCGCGTCGCTTCCACGATCACTATGGGCAAACCAAGTACCTGGCCGAGCAGAAAGTGTTCGGTGCCCAGGAGTTCGGCCTGGAAGTGCTGGCGCTGCGTCCGCGTTTCGTTACCGGCGCGGGCGATGCCAGTATCTTCCCGCGGCTGATGCAGATGCAGCGCAAAGGGCGTGTGGCGATCATCGGCAACGGCCTGAACAAGGTCGATTTCACCAGTGTGCACAACCTCAACGAGGCGCTGCTAAGTGCATTGTTCGCTGATGACCGGGCGCTGGGCCAGGCCTACAACATAAGCAACGGCCAGCCACTGCCGCTGTGGGACGTGGTCAACTACGTGATGCGCCAGATGCAGCTTCCCCAGGTGACCCGCTACCGTTCCTATGGCCTTGCCTACAGCCTGGCCGCGCTCAACGAGGCGGCCTGCATGTTATGGCCAGGGCGCCCGCAACCGACCTTGTCGCGCCTGGGGATGCAGGTGATGAGCCGTGATTTCACCCTGGATATCAGCCGTGCCCGGCAGTACCTGGACTACCAACCCAAGGTCAGCCTGTGGACGGCGCTGGATGAATTCTGCGGCTGGTGGAAGCATTTGCCGCCCGGCTGACAATGGTCATCAATGCGCTGCGCTTGCGGTTTATACTCGTGCCTCTTTGTGACTACCGCGGTTGAATGTATCCATGCGTAACCATGCTCACGATGACTTTGATGACGTGCCTGCCTTGCGGGCGGGCACCGTTGATGATGACGAACTGATGCCGGCGCATGTGATGCGCAGCCGCCAGAAAGCCGCCCGCGGGGCCAGCACGGCGCCGTTGTGGGCATTGCTCGGTGCCTCGTTCATCGCCTTGGCGGGGCTGGGCTGGTGGAGCTTCCAGCAGATCTCGCTGATGGAGCAGCAACTGGTGGCGACCCAGGAAAGCTTTGCCCGCATCAGTGAAGAAGCGGCTGGCCGCCTTCAGGCGATCAGTGGCAAGGTGGCGGCCAGTGAGTCGGGCGCCACTACCAACAGTGAGGCATTGAAGCTACAGCTGCGCCAGTTGCAGCAGGGTGTTGCCGGGCAGACCGGCGACCTGGGCAAGCGTCTGGAGCAGGTGCTGGCCGATACCCGAGAACAGCAGAAGGCTGTTACCGAGCTGCAAAGCCAGTTGCAGGCGCAACTGAAGCTGGTGAATGGCGAGTTGGCGGCGCTGCGTTCGGGCCAGGTCGATGGTGGCAAGCTGGATGCCCAGTTCAAGAGCCTGAGCGAGCAGGTTGCCGCGCTGAAGGCCTCACAGGTGGATGGCGCTCAGCTGGACGGCCAGCTCAAGAGTTTGGGTAGCGAGGTGGCGGCCTTGAAGAAACAGGGCAACCCGAGCGCTGACATTCAGAGCCTGCAGCAGGACATGCTGGTGTTGAAGAGCCAGGTCGACAACCGCCCGGCTGCGGCGTCATCCAGTGGTGCTTCGGTGCAGGAGTTCGATGCCTTCCGTGCGCAGATGACGCGTAACCTGAATACGCTGCAGAGCCAGATTCAGAACCTGCAGCAACAGATCAACGCCCGTCCGTAACATCAGCTGAGCCTTGTTCGCGGGCACGCCCGCTTCCACAGGATCGAGCGCAGCTTCAAGCCTGTCGCTATACCGGTGGGAGCGGGCATGCCCGCGAATGGCCCTCAATCACAACCGCGGATAATCGATGTAACCCACCGGCCCCTTGCCATAGAAGGTTTCGGGATGTGCCTCGTTCAACGGCGCATCCGCTGCCAGCCGTGCCGGCAGGTCGGGGTTGGCGATGAACGGCACACCAAACGCCACGGCATCCGCTTTGCCACTGGCCAGGGCCGCATTGGCACTGGCCTTGTCGAACCGCTCGTTGACGATGTACGGGCCACCGAATGCCTCTTTGATCAGCGGCCCGATGCTGTCGTCGGCCTCCCGCTCCCGCGAGCAGATGAAGGCGATGCCGCGCTTGCCCAGCTCTCGGGCCACATAGGTGAAGGTCTCGGCGCGGTCGGCGTCGCCCATGTCGTGGGCGTCGGCTCGCGGTGCCAGGTGCACACCTACGCGCTGCGCGCCCCACACTTCAATGGCCGCATCGGTCACCTCCAGCAACAGGCGCGCGCGGTTTTCCAGCGAGCCACCGTAACGGTCGGTGCGCTGGTTGGTGCTGCTTTGCAGGAACTGGTCGAGCAGGTAACCGTTGGCGCCATGGATCTCCACACCATCGAAACCGGCAGCCTTGGCATTTTCGGCGCCACTGCGGTAGGCCTCGACGATGTCGTTGATTTCTTCGGTTTCCAGCGCCCGCGGGGTAGGGTAGTCACTCAGTGGGCGCACCAGGCTCACATGGCCCTTGGGCTGGATCGCGCTGGGGGCCACAGGCAATTCGCCATTCAGATAGCTGGGGTGGGAGATACGACCCACGTGCCACAGCTGCAGGAAGATGCGACCGCCCGCAGCATGCACGGCCTTTGTCACGTTGTTCCAGCCACGTACCTGTTCATCGTTCCAGATGCCGGGGGTATCTGGGTAGCCGACGCCCATGGGGCTGACCGAAGTCGCCTCGCTGAGGATCAGCCCGGCGCTGGCACGTTGTACGTAGTATTCGGCCATCAGCGCATTGGGCACGCGGCCTTCATCGGCGCGGCAGCGGGTGAGCGGGGCCATGATGATACGGTTGGGCAGTTGCAGGTCGCCCAGTTTGATCGGATCGAAAAGCGTGGTCATAGCGGTTACCTGCCTTGTCAAAGTGCTTGGCGCAGTTGTTCGAGGAACGCCTGTATGGTGGCTTCGTCGCGTTTGAAGAAGTGCCATTGGCCAATCTTCTGGCTGCTGATCAGCCCGGCGCGCTGCAACGTGGCCAGGTGGGCAGAGACGGTCGACTGCGACAGGCCGCAGCGTTGGTCGATTTGCCCGGCACACACACCGTTTTCGGTGCTGTGGTACTGGTCCGGAAACTGGGTTGCCGGGTCTTTCAGCCAACTGAGAATTTCTCGCCTGACCGGGTGGGCCAGTGCTTTTATGATTTCGTCGAGATCGAGTGGCATGGTTTGAGGCTCGTTGTAGCGGTATATCGCGATAGGGCGAAATATAATTCGCTGAATTCCGATATACAAATACGAAGGTGTTCTGAGCTGAGCACGAATCGATATATCGCGTTATAACGATATGTTCGGTGACGATGCTAGACTGCGCTCATGAACTACCTCGCACACTTGCACCTGGGCGGCCCGGCGCCGCAACAACTGCTTGGCAGCCTGTATGGCGACTTTGTCAAAGGCTCGTTGGAAGGGCGCTTTGCGCCTGCGCTGGAGGCGGCCATCCGGCTGCACCGGCAAATCGACAGTTACACTGACCGGCACCCAGTGGTGCTGGCGGCTCTGGCACGTTTTCCGCGCGAGCGGCGGCGTTTTGCCGGCATCGTTCTGGATGTGTTTTTCGACCATTGCCTGGCACGGCACTGGGGCAACTACGCCGATCAGCCGCTGGAGCAGTTCACTGGCGCGTTCTATCGGGTATTGCTGGCAGAGCCTGAGTTGCCTGGGCGACTGGCGCGGATTGCGCCGTTCATGGCAGCGGATGACTGGCTAGGGGCGTATGGCGATTTCGACACGCTGGAACAGGTGTTCAACGGCATTGCCCGGCGCTTGTCGCGGCCTGAGGGGATGGCCGGGGTGATGGTGGAACTGGAGCGGCTGTATGAGCCGCTGCTGGCGGATTTTCGCGAGTTCTACCCGCAGCTGCAGGCGTTTGCGGCGGTAGGGCGGATGTCTGACAGTTAGAGGTGTGTGGGTGATACTGGCCTCTTCGCGGGTAAACCCGCTCCTACGGGCAATGCGCTCGGTGTAGGAGCGGGTTCACCCGCGAAAGGGCCAGAACAGGCAGTGCAGGCATTCAGGCAGCCCGCGCCTGCCGACGTGGCGCCATCTCCACGTCTTCAACCCCGAACAGCGCCAGGTGAATCGCCTGTTGCGCCTGCAACGCCAGCACCGCACGTTCCTTGCCCACGCTACCTATTGGCTGCAGCAGGTGGATGCACACCTCGCCCCGCGGCAGGGCGAACAGGCGCATAAGGTGGGACACCAGGTCGTCCTCACCAATGAACGGCGCTACCGGGTCGATCTGGCCATCACGCAGGTACTGAACAGCGACTGGCTGCACTGACACGCCACGGTCGATGGCTCCTGCAAGCAGGCGGCCATGAAAGGTGCGCAACGTGCGGCCGCTGGTAGTGGTGCCTTCGGGGAAGATCAACAGCGGACGAGCCAGCCCCAGTTGCCCGGCGATCTGTTCGCGCAGGCGCTGACTGTCGCCACCACCACGGCGAATGAACAGCGTGCCGGCCTTTTCCGCCAGCCAGCCGGCCACCGGCCAGTGGCGCACTTCGGCCTTGGACAGGAAAGACAGCGGCGTGAGCATGCCAAGCAGGGGGATGTCGGTCCAGGAAACATGGTTGCTGACCCACAACATCGGCCGTTGCGGAAGTTCGCCGACTACCTTGACGTCGAAGGGCAGGGCAGCGACCAGGCGCTTCATGAACAGGCAGGTCCAGCGCTGGCGCCGTTCGATCGGCGCCTTGAAGCCCAAGCGTTCGCCCAAGGCGATAATGCTGGCCATCAGCATGCCCTGCGCCAGCACCAGCAGCAGTCGGATGAGGCGGGCCAGTACCCGCAACTTCGGCATCAGACCGCCGCCTTGAAGTGGCGGGCGTAGCGTGGGCACAGCTCGTCGCGTTTGAGCAGGATGAACACGTCTGCCACCTGGAAATCCTCGTCCCAGCATGGCTCGCCGCAAATCTTCGCGCCCAGGCGCATATAGGCCTTGAGCAGCGGGGGCATTTCGGCAATGACGTTATTGGGCAGGGCCAGTTTCGGCAGCGGGTTCTTCGGCTCGGCACGCAGGTGTTCGGTGCACAGGTAACGTTCACGCAGGCGCTGCATCACTGCATGGGCCTGAACGCCGCCGTCCTGCATGGGGATACTGGCGCAGCCCATCAGATAGCTGTAGCGGCCCTCGTTGAGCACCTCGGCCAGTTCGCCCCAAAGCACGGCGATGGTACCGCCGTTGCGGTAGTCGGGGGCGACGCAGGTACGGCCCAGTTCGAGGATCGGGCCTTGCAGCTGCAACAGGCCGTGCAGGCTGAATTCTTCTTCGCTGTAGAAACGGCCCAGGCTGCTGGCGGCCTGGTGATCGAGCAGGCGGGTGGTGGCAACCAGTTCGCCGGTGCTCAGGTCGCGTACACCAATGTGGCGGCAGTGCACGTCGTAGTCGTCCATGTCCAGGCCCTGCTCGGCACCTTTGAGCTTGGCCTTGAATTCTGCGCTGAATACGGTGTAGCGCAGAGCCTGGGCTTCTTGCAACGCCGCGGCGCCAACCAGGCGTTCGGCTTGCAGACGGCGTTCGGTGCTGTAGTCGCCAGCGGTAGCGATCCGAGTCATTACGAGTCTCCATAAGCCAGCCAAGAAGGGTTGCGGCCGGTCGGCTTTGTTGTGCAAAGTCAGCCTAGGTAGACCCAGTGTCACCCCTGTGAATGTTTGGTGATGCTTGCGTGACACACCCTGAGCCTTAACTGAAAGCCCTCCAGCAAGGAGCTGTTCCATGGCCTGGTTGCAACGACTCAACGATCCGCTTCGCCTCGCGCCGACAGGCACCCTGGGCGAAACCTACGCCGCGCTGCTTGAGCGCCTCGGCCCGGTTGCCCCGTTCGAACTGGCGGTACTGGGTGGGCGTGCAATGGCCACCCCGGGCCTGGCCTTCCTGGTGGGTTACCAGGCCGCCCTTCGCGTGCTGTGGCCCAGTGCGCCGCACAGCCTTGGCGCCTTGTGTGCCACCGAGCGGCGCAGCGTGAGGCCTGCAGACATGCGCACACGGCTGGACGCTCTGCGGCTGTCGGGCTGCAAAGACTTCGTTACCGCAGGCCTGGAGGCGGAGTGGTTGCTGGTGGCGGCGCGTAGCGAAGCGGCTGGCGCGGCACCGCAACTGAGCCTGGCGGTGGTCTATCCCGGGGAGCCGGGGGTGACACTGGAGCCATTGCCGACCCTGCCGCTGATGCCGGAAGTCGGGCACGGCCGGCTGCTGCTGGAGCAGGCATCGTGCGAGTTGCTGGCCGGTGACGGCTGGGATGCCTACGTGAAGCCTTTCCGTTCGCTGGAGGATTTGTATGTGCTCGCGGCGCTGACCGCCTGGTTGTATGGCGTTGGGCAGGAGTGCGCCTGGCCGCAGGGGCTGCGCCTGCAGTTGCTTGGGCTGTTGGCCGGCTGCGCCGAGGGTAGCCGCCAGTGTGCCGATAGCATGGGTTGTCACTTGTTGCTTGGCGGGTTGTTTGCGCAGTTCCAGGCCTTGCGGGGGGAGATCGATGCGGCGTTGGCGACAGGGCCGGTGCAGTGGGCGCAAGTCTGGCAGCGTGACCAAGGGGTGATGGCGCTGGCGGCGTCGGCGCGGGAGAAGCGGCTGAACAAGGCTTGGGCTGCTGCGGGCTTTTCATGAATGGCTCACAGGTTTGTGTGAACCGATGAATCGCGGCGTGGTACCTGTGGGGGCGGGGTTAGGTGCAAAGCGGCCGGTACTGGCAGCAGAAAACCTGAAAGACATTTCCTTTTATCGCGCTTGATCCCCGCAAATCCCAGCCGTTGACGTATCATTGGCCGCCTGACGGCAACCCCTCCAGGATCGCTTGCGCATGCTCGCCCTTCTTATCCAGACCCTGAACATCACGGCGCCGGTTTTCGCCATGCTGTTCATGGGCGTCCTGCTCAAACGCATTCACTTGATCGACGACAACTTCAACCGCGTCGCCTCGCAGCTGGTATTCAACGTCTGCATGCCGGCGCTGCTCTTCCTCGGCATCTACCACGCCGACCTGGCCGCAGCGGTCAAGCCCGGTGTCATCCTGTATTTCATCGTCGCCACCCTGGTCGGTTTCGCCATTGCCTGGGGCATGGCCATCTGGCGCAGCCCGATGGCCGACCGGGGCATCTATACCCAGGGCGCCTTCCGCGGCAACAACGGTGTGATCGGCCTGGCCCTGGCCGCCAGCCTGTACGGTGACTATGGCATTTCCCTGGGGGCGGTACTCGCAGGCCTGGTCATCCTCATGTACAACTCGCTGTCAGCGGTGGTACTGGCGGTGTACAGCCCGGACCTCAAGTCCGATCCGTGGAGCATCTGCAAGAGCATTTTCAGCAACCCGCTGATCATCAGCGTGCTGGTGGCCGCGCCCATGGCTTACGGCCAGGTGCCGCTGCCCAACTGGCTACTGACCTCGGGCGACTACCTGGCACAGATGACCCTGCCGCTGGCGCTGATCTGTATCGGCGGCACGCTGTCGCTGGCAGCGCTGCGTAACTGTGGTCGGCTGGCCATCGATGCCAGCTTCGTGAAAATGCTCTGGCTGCCGCTGCTCGGCACCCTTGGGGCCTGGTTGTGCGGGTTTCGCGGGGCGGAGCTGGGCATCCTTTTCCTGTACATAGGCAGCCCGACCGCTGCGGCCAGCTACGTGATGGCGCGGGCAGCCAACGGCAATCATGAACTGGCTGCGTCGATCATCGTGATTACCACGCTAATGGCGGCGATCACCACCAACATTGGTATTTTCATCTTGCAGTGGGGCGGATGGATCTAGATCCTTGACTGCAAATAACAGCAACAACACTGCCTCACTGAGCTAAAGGACACTTCATGCAAGACCAGAGCACGCCCGAGCGGTTACAGCGCGGGCTGAAGAATCGCCATATCCAGCTGATCGCGCTGGGCGGGGCCATCGGTACCGGGTTGTTCCTGGGCATTGCCCAGACCATCCAGTTGGCCGGCCCCTCCGTGTTGCTGGGCTACGCCATCGCCGGCCTGATGGCCTTCCTGATCATGCGCCAGCTGGGTGAAATGGTGGTGGAAGAGCCGGTCGCCGGCAGCTTCAGCCACTTCGCCCACCAATACTGGAGCGAGTTTGCCGGCTTTGTCTCAGGCTGGAATTACTGGGTGGTGTACGTGCTGGTCGGCATGGCCGAGCTGACGGCGGTCGGTATCTACGTGCAGTACTGGTGGCCGGACTTCCCCACCTGGGCCACGGCGGCGATCTTCTTCGTGGTGATCAACCTGATCAACCTGACTCAGGTAAAGGTCTATGGCGAGATGGAGTTCTGGTTCGCCCTGGTCAAGGTGGTAGCCATCGTCAGCATGATCGGCTTTGGTGCCTGGTTGCTGGGTAGCGGTCATGGTGGCCCGGATGCCAGCGTGGCCAACCTGTGGCAGTACGGCGGCTTCTTCCCTAACGGCGTCACGGGTCTGGTAATGGCCCTGGCGGTGATCATGTTCTCGTTCGGTGGCCTGGAGTTGGTCGGCATCACGGCTGCCGAGGCTGACAACCCGCGCGAGAGCATCCCCAAGGCCACCAACCAGGTGGTGTACCGTATCCTGATTTTCTACATCGGTGCCTTGGCAGTGCTGTTGTCGCTGTACCCTTGGCAGAAGGTGGTGCAGGGCGGCAGCCCGTTCGTGATGATCTTCCACGAACTGGACAGCGACCTGGTGGCGACCATCCTCAATATCGTGGTGCTGACGGCTGCGCTGTCGGTGTACAACAGCTGTGTGTACGCCAATAGCCGTATGCTGTTTGGCCTGGCCAGCCAGGGCGATGCGCCGCGTCAGTTGCTGAAGGTGAGCCGTAGCGGCGTGCCGCTGACCGCGCTGGCCGTGTCGGCCTTTGCGACCGGCCTGTGCGTGCTGATCAATTACCTGATGCCGGGCGGGGCCTTTGGCTTGCTGATGGCGTTGGCAGTGTCCGCGTTGGTGATCAACTGGGCGAGCATCAGCATTACCCACCTCAAATTCCGCAAGGCCAAGCTGGCCGCCGGGATCACCCCCTTCTACAAAAGCCTGGGGCACCCGCTGACCAACTACCTGTGCCTGGCGTTCATCGTGCTGATCCTGGTGGTGATGTACCTGACGCCGCCGATTCGCATCTCGGTAATGCTGATCCCGGCGTGGATCGCTGTGCTGTGGGTGGCTTTCAAGCTGAAGAAGGCTCGCCAGGCCAAGGGCTGATCGGGTTTGTTCGTAAGGGGTATGCCGTTAGGTTTTCGGCGCCTGTGAGATCGAGCGCCGCGTGGGCGGCGCTCGATCTCACAGGCGATGAAAGCCTAAAGGCATGCGTCTGGCGGCCCTGACGCGTGCCCCTTCCATGCCCCTCAATGCTGCCTCCGCCAGGCACGCACGGTGGTGTACAGCAGCACCGTAGCGAGCACCGGCAGTACATAGAACAGCATCAATCGCTCCAGGCGGCCAGCCAACGGCATACCCATGGTAAAAGCCGCCACATGAAGGCCGTAGGCCAGGTACAGGCAAAGAAACACCAGGCCTTCTGCGCGAGTGATGCGGTAACCGGAATAGAACACTGGCAGGCTCAGGACAGCAACGCCGAGCATTACAGGCAGATCGAAAGACAGCGCGTTAGGCGAGATCGACAGGGGTTCCGGGGTGATCAGTGCGGTCAGGCCAAGTACGGCCAGCAGGTTGAACAGGTTGCTGCCGATCACCGTGCCCACCGCGATCTCCCGTTCGCCACGCAAGGCGGCGATCAGCGCAGCGGCCAGTTCCGGCAGGGAGGTGCAGATGGCGACGACCGTCAGGCCGATAATACGCTCGGACAGGCCCAGGTCGGTGGCCACCTCGATGGCAGCTTCCAGTAGCAAGTGGCCCGCCAGGCTCAGCAGGCCAAGGCCGACCAGTATCTGCAGCAGCGTACCTGACCAGAAGCGCCCGGCCCCGGACCTGGCGGCGTCCGGGGCAGGGTAGGTGCGTGCGTAATGGCGCGACTGATGCCAGAGCATTGCCAGGTAACCGGCCAGCCCCAGCAATAGCAGTGCCCCTTCAACCCTGCCCAGGTGGGCATTGGCGGACAGCGCATACACCAGCCCGCTGGCAAGGATCATCAGGGGAATGTCCAGCCGCACCAGCTGGCGTGACACCCGCAGCGGGATGATCAGCGCGGCCAGGCCGAGAATGACCAGTACGTTGAAGATGTTGCTGCCGATCACGCTGCCTACTGCCACATCCGGCGCACCCTGGTAGGCGGCCTGCAGGCTTACGGTCAATTGTGGCGCGGTACTGCCGAAGGCCACCAGGCTCAGACCTATGATCAGCGGGCGCACGTGCAGGCGCTGCGCCAGGCGCAAGGCGGAGCGCACCAGTAGCTCGGCGCCGCCGACCAGCAACAGCAGGGCGACGCCCATTTGCAGCAGGCTAAAAGTGGGAAGGGTGGCCAGGTCGAAAATGGTCGGACTCCTGTCGCGTCAGTCGCTAAGCCCTTGTACTCGCACGCGCGCTGTTCCGCTACGGAGCATGCCGATTTTTTCCGCTGCTGCGCGAGACAGGTCGATCAGGCGGCCGCGGGTGTGCGGGCCACGGTCGTTTATGCGTACCACCACACTGCGCTGGTTGGCCATGTTGGTCACCCGTACACGTGTGCCGAAGGGCAGGCTGCGGTGGGCGGCGGTAAGGGCGTGCTGGTTGAACGGTTCGCCACTGGCGGTGCGTTTGCCATGGTGGCGCGAGCCGTAGTAGGAAGCGGTGCCCGTCTGGTCGTAGCCGCGCGGGTCGATGTCATGGCTGGCGCAGCCGGCCAGGAAAGAAAACAGGGCGAGGGTGCCGAGGGAACGTTTTAGCAAGTCAGGTGCTCTCCGGTGCGACCATTCGCGGGTAAATCCGCTCCTACAGGGAACGCTGGCTTGTGTAGGAGCGGCTTCAGCCGCGAACGAGGGCGAAGCCCTCGCAGCATTACAGGGGTAAAACCATCACCCTTCGAGCTTGGCTTTGAGCAATTGGTTCACCTGCCCCGGGTTGGCCTTGCCTTTGGAGGCTTTCATGGCCTGGCCGACGAAGAAGCCGAACATCTTGCCGCGCTTGGCCTCATCGGCTGCGCGATACTGTTCGACCTGCTCGGCATTGGCTGCCAGCATTTCGTCGAGCATCTTGTCGATCGCACCCGTGTCGGTAACCTGTTTCAGGCCTTTGCTCTCGATGATGCTGTCGGCATCGCCTTCACCGGCGGCCATGGCCTCGAACACGGTCTTGGCAATCTTGCCGCTGATGGTGTTGTCACGAATGCGCAGCAGCATGCCGCCCAGTTGCGCGGCGCTGACCGGCGCCTGATCGATTTCGACACCCAGCTTGTTCAGCAGGCTACCCAGTTCGACCATGACCCAGTTGGCCGCCAGCTTGGCATCACCACCAATCTTCACCACTTCTTCGAAGTAGTCAGCCTGTTCGCGGCTGGAAGCCAACACGTTGGCGTCGTAGGCCGACAGACCGTACTGAGTCTGGAAGCGCTCGACCTTCTGTGGCGGCAGCTCCGGCAGGCCGGCGCGGATGGTTTCGAGGAAGCTGTCCTCGATGACCACCGGCAGCAGGTCGGGGTCGGGGAAGTAACGGTAGTCGTTGGCTTCCTCTTTGCTGCGCATGGAGCGGGTTTCGTCCTTGTTCGGGTCGTACAGGCGGGTTTCCTGCACCACTTTGCCACCGTCTTCGATCAGGTCGATCTGGCGCTGGATTTCGCTGTTGATCGCGCGCTCGATGAAGCGGAACGAGTTGACGTTCTTGATTTCACAGCGAGTGCCGAACTCGGTCTGGCCTTTCGGGCGGATCGATACGTTGCAGTCGCAGCGCAGCGAACCTTCGGCCATGTTGCCGTCGCAGATGCCCAGGTAGCGCACCAGCGCGTGGATCGCCTTGACGTAAGCCACGGCTTCCTTGGCGCTGCGCATGTCAGGCTCGGAGACGATTTCCAGCAGCGGGGTGCCGGCACGGTTCAGGTCGATGCCGGTGGAACCGCTGAAGTCTTCGTGCAGGCTCTTGCCGGCGTCTTCTTCCAGGTGTGCGCGGGTTACACCGATGCGCTTGATGGTGCCGTCTTCCAGCGCGATGTCCAGGTGACCCTTGCCGACGATCGGCAGGTCCATCTGGCTGATCTGGTAGCCCTTGGGCAGGTCGGGGTAGAAGTAGTTCTTGCGTGCGAACACGTTGCGCTTGCCGATCTCGGCATCGATGGCCAGGCCGAACATGCACGCCATGCGCACGGCTTGCTCGTTCAGCACCGGCAGTACGCCGGGCATGCCCAGGTCAACCAGGCTGGCCTGAGTATTCGGCTCGGAGCCAAAGGTGGTAGCGCTGCCGGAGAAGATCTTCGACTGGGTGGCGAGCTGAGTGTGGATTTCCAGCCCGATCACAACTTCCCATTGCATGTGTGAATTCCTCAGAAGCCGTTGGGGGCGCGGGTATGCCAGTCGGTCACCTGTTGGTAGCGGTGCGCGACGTTGAGCAGGCGGCCTTCCTGGAAGTACGGCGCCAGCAGTTGCACGCCGACCGGCAGGCCGTCGACGAAGCCCGCAGGCATCGACAGGCCTGGCAGGCCCGCCAGGTTGGCGGTGATGGTGTAGACGTCTTCGAGATAGGCGGCAACCGGGTCGCTGCTCTTGGCGCCAAGCTTCCAGGCCGGGTTTGGCGTGGTCGGGCCGAGAATCAGGTCGACATCGTTGAAGGCGGCCATGAAGTCGTTCTTGATCAGGCGGCGGATTTGCTGCGCCTTCACGTAATAGGCGTCGTAGTAGCCGGCCGACAGGGCGTAGGTACCGACCATGATGCGCCGCTGTACTTCAACGCCGAACCCTTCGCCGCGGGAGCGCTTGTACAGGTCGGTGAGGTCTTTGGGCTCTTCACAGCGGTAGCCGAAGCGTACGCCGTCGAAACGCGACAGGTTGGAAGAGGCTTCAGCCGGAGCGATCACGTAGTAGGCCGGAATGGCATGCTGCATGTTCGGCAGGCTGATTTCCTTGACCACTGCGCCGAGCTTTTCCAGCTCTTTGACGCTGGCCTGGACCAGGTCGGCGATGCGTGGGTCTAGACCGGCACCGAAGTACTCTTTCGGCAGGCCGATGCGCAGGCCCTGCAGCGAAGCGTTCAGGCTGGCGCTGTAGTCCGGCACCGGTTCTTCGATGCTGGTGGAGTCCTTGGCGTCGAAACCGGCCATACCTTGCAGCAGCAGCGCGCAGTCCTCGGCGGTGCGGGCCAGTGGGCCGCCCTGGTCGAGGCTGGAGGCGTAGGCGATCATGCCCCAGCGCGACACACGACCGTACGTCGGCTTGAGGCCGGTGAGGTTGGTCAGTGCCGCTGGCTGGCGGATCGAGCCGCCGGTGTCGGTGCCCGTGGTGGCGGGCAGCAGACGCGCGGCCACGGCAGCGGCCGAACCACCGGACGACCCGCCCGGAACGTGCTCGAGGTTCCACGGGTTCTTCACCGCGCCGTAATGGCTGGATTCGTTGGCCGAACCCATGGCGAACTCGTCCATGTTGGTCTTGCCCAGGGTGACCATGCCGGCTTCCGCCAGCTTGGCGACCACGGTGGCGTCATAGGGCGCCTTGAAGTTGTCGAGCATCTTCGAGCCGCAGCTGGTGCGTACGCCGTTGGTGCAGAACAGGTCTTTGTGGGCGATCGGTGCACCCAGCAGCGCGCTGGTTTCGCCCGCGGCGCGACGGGCATCGGCGGCACGCGCCTGGCCCAGGGCCAGGTCTTCGGTGACGCTGATGAAGCTGTTGATCTGTGGGTCGAGCTGCTTGATGCGCGCCAGCAGGGCGCCGGTCAGCTCTTCGGAAGAAAACGATTTGTCGGCGAGTCCGCGGGCGATCTCGGCCAGGGTCAATTGATGCATGGCAGGCTCTATCCCTTACTCGATGACTTTGGGAACCAGGTACAGACCGCTTTCGGTCGACGGCGCGATGGCCTGGTAGGCATCGCGCTGGTTGCTTTCGGTGACTTGGTCAGGACGCAGGCGCTGGCTGGCCTCCAGCGGGTGGGCCAGGGGCTCGATGCCAGTGGTATCGACCGCTTGCATCTGGTCGACCAGGCCGAGAATGCTGTTCAGGGCGTCGGTAATGCGTGGCAGTTCGCCATCATTCAGGCCCAGGCGGGCCAGATGGGCGATCTTTTCCACGTCGCAGCGTTCAAGCGCCATGAGGATCTCCAAGGGAAACAAAGAACGGAATTTGGGTCCGCGGTGAGGAACATGTCAGCTTTCTGGCGGTCTAACGGCCGCGAAATTCTGCTGGCGTGCTCGGAAAAACAGCCAATTTAACATATTGGCTCCTTGCCCAAAATCCCTGCCATTGTTAGAGTTTGCCGCACTTTTTTACCCACGCTTTCCCCAGGGTCACTTTCCCATGTTCAAGAAACTGCGTGGCATGTTTTCCAGCGATCTTTCTATCGACCTGGGTACTGCCAACACCCTTATTTACGTGCGTGAGCGCGGTATCGTCCTGAATGAGCCCTCGGTTGTTGCCATCCGTACCCATGGCAACCAGAAAAGCGTCGTCGCCGTCGGTACCGAAGCCAAACGCATGCTGGGCCGTACGCCCGGCAACATTGCAGCCATTCGTCCGATGAAGGACGGCGTCATTGCCGACTTCAGCGTCTGCGAAAAAATGTTGCAATATTTTATCAACAAGGTTCACGAGAACAGCTTCCTGCAGCCGAGCCCGCGCGTGCTGATCTGCGTGCCGTGCAAGTCGACCCAGGTCGAGCGCCGCGCCATCCGCGAGTCGGCCCTCGGTGCGGGTGCCCGTGAAGTGTTCCTGATCGAAGAGCCAATGGCCGCTGCCATCGGTGCCGGCCTGCCGGTTGAAGAGGCCCGCGGTTCGATGGTCGTCGATATCGGTGGCGGTACCACTGAAATCGCCCTGATTTCGCTGAACGGCGTGGTCTATGCCGAGTCCGTCCGCGTTGGCGGTGACCGCTTCGACGAAGCCATCGTGACCTACGTGCGCCGCAACTACGGCAGCTTGATCGGCGAATCCACCGCCGAACGTATCAAGCAGGAAATCGGCACTGCCTACCCAGGTGGCGAGGTACGTGAAGTCGACGTGCGTGGTCGTAACCTGGCCGAAGGTGTACCGCGTGCCTTCACCCTGAACTCCAACGAAGTGCTCGAAGCGCTGCAGGAATCGCTGGCGACCATCGTCCAGGCGGTCAAGAGCGCCCTCGAGCAATCGCCGCCGGAACTCGCCTCGGACATCGCCGAGCGCGGCCTGGTGCTGACCGGTGGTGGTGCGCTGCTGCGTGACCTCGACAAACTGCTGGCCCAGGAAACCGGCCTGCCGGTGATCGTCGCCGAGGACCCGCTGACCTGCGTCGCCCGTGGCGGCGGTCGCGCCCTGGAGATGATGGACAAGCACGCGATGGACCTGCTCTCCAGCGAGTGATCCCGCTCGCTGTTCACGAGCGCCCGGTTTACAGGTAGTACGTACAGTGCTACCTGTATGCGCTGGGCTGGCGCCCGTTTGGGGCGCCGTATCCGTCAACCCGCAACCAGGCTGGTGCGTTGTTCCATGTCCAATGACCTCCTGAGTCGTCCACGAGGAACGGCCCATTAAACCGCTTTTCTCCAAGGGCCCTTCGCTGGGCGTTCGCCTGCTCGTTCTGGTGGTGATGTCGGTCGCGTTGATGGTTGTCGACGCGCGCTTTGACGTGCTCAAACCCGTGCGCAGCCAGATGGGCCTGGTGCTGATGGAGTCGTACTGGATCACCGATTTGCCACAGCGTGCCTGGCAAGGTGTTGCCGGCCAGTTCGGTAGCCGCACCGAGCTGATTGCCGAAAACGAGAAGCTCAAGACCGAAGCCCTGCTGCTGCAGGGGCGCCTGCAGAAGCTGGCGGCCCTGACCGAGCAGAACGTGCGGCTGCGCGAGTTGCTCAACTCTTCGGCGCTGGTCAACGAAAAGGTTGAAGTGGCCGAGCTGATCGGTGTCGACCCCAACCCGTTTACCCACCGCATTCTGATCAACAAGGGTGAGCGTGATGGTGTGTTCCTGGGCCAGCCGGTGCTCGATGCCCGCGGCCTGATGGGCCAGGTCGTAGAGTTGATGCCCTATACCGCGCGGGTGCTGTTGCTGACCGATACCACCCACAGCATTCCGGTGCAGGTCAACCGCAACGGTCTGCGTGCCATCGCCAGCGGCACTGGCAACCCGGAGCGCCTGGAGTTGCGGCATGTGGCCGACACTGCCGACATCAAGGAAGGCGACCTGCTGGTCAGTTCCGGCATGGGGCAGCGCTTTCCTGCCGGCTACCCGGTGGCCACGGTCAACGAAGTGATCCACGATTCCGGCCAACCCTTTGCCATCGTCCGTGCCATCCCCACCGCCGCGCTCAACCGCAGCCGCTATATGTTGCTGGTGTTCAGTGACCGGCGTAGCCCGGAGCAGCGCGCCACCGATGCCGCCATTGCCCAGGAAGAGGCTGACCGCAAGGGCGCTGCACCTGCTGGCCAGCCGGCCGCTACCCGTGATCAGGTCGCACCCGCCGCTGGCACGCCTGCTGCGTCGGTCACACCGGCAGCACCGGCCACTCCGGTCGCGCAGCCAGCAGCCCCGTCTGCTGCACCTGCCACGCCGGCCGCACCCGCTCAACCCCGGAGGCAATGATGGCTGCATCACGCCGCAATAACGGCTGGGTCATCTGGCTTACGTTCGCCATCGGCCTGCTGCTCAGCGTTTCCCCCATGCCGCAGTTCATGGAAGTGTTCCGGCCCATGTGGCTGGCCTTGCTGGTGTCGTTCTGGACCCTTGCCGTGCCGAACAAGGTCGGCATGACCACGGCATTCGTGCTGGGCCTTGCCGAGGACGTGCTGTATGGCACGCTGCTGGGGCAGAATGCGCTGGTCCTTACCCTCATCACCTTCTTGGTGCTGTCCCTGCAGCAGCGTCTGCGCATGTTCCCCATGTGGCAGCAAAGCCTGGTCATTCTGGTGATCTTCGGTATCGCCCAGTTGATCCAGCTGTGGCTCAGTGCACTGACCGGCAACCGACTGCCCACCCTGGCGCTGGTCTGGTCGGCGGTGATCAGCGCCTTGCTCTGGCCTTGGATCAGCTTTGCCTTGCGCGACCTGCGTCGACGCTTGCACATCAACTGACGGCAACGCGCCACTGACAGGGAGATGTCTGCATGACCCCGCTATACCTGGCTTCAGGCTCGCCCCGTCGTCGTGAACTGCTGACGCAGATCGGCGTGCCGTTCATTGTCATCAGTGCCCCGGTCGATGAATCTCCGCTACCCAGCGAAAGCGCCCCTGCCTACGTCGAGCGCCTGGCCCGGGCAAAGGCCGCCGCCGGCCTGGTCAGTGTCGACGGCCCGGCTGTAGTGCTCGGCGCAGACACTGCCGTGGTGCTCGATGGTCGTATTCTCGGCAAACCGGAAAACCGTGAAGATGCCTTGGCCATGCTGGCTGACCTGTCAGGCCGTGAGCATCAGGTGCTGACCGCTGTCGCCCTGGACGATGGCCAGCGTGTGCACAGTTTTTGCGTGACCAGCACGGTGCGCTTTCGCGCCATCAGCACTGATGAAGCGCAACGCTATTGGGCCAGCGGCGAGCCATCTGACAAGGCTGGCGGCTATGCCATCCAGGGGCTGGGTGCGGTCTTCGTCAGCGGCCTTTCCGGCAGCTATTCGGCGGTGGTCGGCTTGCCACTCTGTGAAACGGCCGATTTGCTTGGCCAGTTCGGCATCGCCTGCTGGCAGTCGCTCGCGCATACGCCAGAGGTAACAAACCCGCAGTAGCCAGCAGTGCATACGCCATCCATCATTAGAAGAACCTTTGACGAGAGCCTGCCATGAGTGAAGAGATCCTGATCAACATCACCCCGATGGAGTCACGTGTGGCGGTGGTGGAAAACGGGGTGCTGCAGGAGGTGCACGTCGAGCGCACCCAGCGCCGTGGCATCGTCGGCAATATCTACAAGGGCAAGGTGGTGCGTGTGCTGCCAGGCATGCAGGCGGCCTTCGTCGACATTGGCCTCGAACGCGCAGCGTTTATCCATGCCTCGGAAATCTCCCAGCGCGAAGGCTCGGCGGTAGAGAACATCACCGCACTGGTACATGAAGGCCAGGCCCTGGTGGTGCAGGTGACCAAGGACCCGATCGGCACCAAGGGTGCACGCCTGACCACCCAGCTATCGATTCCGTCGCGTTACCTGGTGTACATGCCACGCAGCAGCCATGTCGGTATTTCGCTGAAAATCGAGGACGAAGCCGAGCGTGAGCGCCTCAAGCAAGTGGTCAGCGACTGCATGGATGGCGAAAACATCAAGGATGCCGGCGGCTTCATCTTGCGCACCGCCGCCGAAGGCGCGCGTGCCGAGGAGATCTTGCAGGACATCCGTTACCTGCGCCGCCTGTGGGAGCAGATTGGCACCCAGATCAAGACCTGCGGCGCGCCCACGGTCATTTACGAAGACCTTGGCCTGGCCCTGCGTACCCTGCGCGACCTGGTCAACCCGAAGATCGAGAAGATCCGCATCGACTCGCGGGAAACCTTCCAGAAGACCACGCAGTTCGTCGGCGAGTTGATGCCGGAAATTGCCGACCGCCTCGAACACTACCCGGGCGAGCGCCCAATCTTTGACCTGTACGGCGTCGAAGACGAGATCCAGCGGGCTCTGGAGCGCAAGGTGCCGTTGAAGTCCGGCGGTTACCTGGTGGTCGACCCGGCCGAAGCGATGACCACCATCGATGTCAATACCGGGGCTTTCGTCGGCCATCGCAACCTCGAAGAAACCATCTTCAAGACCAACCTCGAGGCTGCTACCGCCATCGCCCGACAACTGCGCCTGCGCAACATTGGCGGCATCATCATCATCGACTTCATCGACATGGAAGACGAAGATCACCAGCGCCAGGTACTGCGTACCCTGGAAAAACAGCTGGAGCGCGATCACGCCAAGACCAACATCATCGGCATCACCGAGCTGGGCCTGGTGCAGATGACCCGCAAGCGCACGCGGGAAAGCCTGGAACAGGTGCTTTGCGAGCCGTGCCTGGCCTGTCAGGGCCGCGGCAAGCTGAAAACGCCCGAGACCATCTGTTACGAAATATTCCGCGAGATCCTGCGTGAGGCCCGTGCCTATCAGGCTGAAGGCTACCGTGTGCTGGCCAACCAGAAGGTGGTCGACCGCCTGCTGGATGAAGAGTCAGGCAACGTGGCGGAACTGGAAGCTTTCATCGGTCGAACCATTCGCTTCCAGGTCGAGTCGATGTATTCGCAGGAACAATACGACGTGGTGCTGCTCTGAGGTCTTCCGAAACACGCCACTGCATTGTCGCGCTGGCAAAACCGGCACGACGGGCCATCATGGATAAACGACTTGGAGGGCCATGGCCATGGGACGTCTGAACCGCGTTCTTGTTGCTCTGACCCGCTGGGGGTTGGGCATATGTGCCCTGCTGGCCGTATTGGTGGCGCTGTATGTCAGCCTTGGTCGTGAACTGGTGCCGCTGGTAGCCGAGTACCGTGCTGACGTAGAAAGCAAGGCCGAGCAGGCGCTGGGCCTGCCCGTGCATGTCGGTGCCCTGGAAGGGCACTGGAGCGGACTGGCCCCTGTGCTGCGGGTGCGCGACCTGCAATTGGGCGAAGGCACCAAGGCGCTCCGGCTGGATGACGTCATGGTGGTGCCCGACATCTGGGCCAGCCTCACCGCCCGCGAAGTGCGCCTGGCGCGCATCCAGCTGGGCGGGCTGCAACTGATCCTTCGCGAGAACGAGCAGGGCGCCTGGAACCTGGAAGGCCTGCCGAAGAAGGACGACGCGCCGCTGGACCCTGCCGACTTGCTGCAGCGCCTGCGCCAGCTGGGGCGCATCGATGTGTTCGACAGTCTGGTCACCCTGCACCCCTGGCAGCGCGACCCGCTGACCCTGACATATGTGAGTGCCGGCCTGCAGGCCGGTGCTAAACGCCAGGCCCTGGATTTGCGTGCGACCCTGCCTGACGGCCAGCCCCTGGCGTTGAGCCTGAACAGCCGTATGTCGGCCGAGGCCTGGCGTGATGGCGAGGTAGAAGCCTATGTGAGCCTGCCGCAAAGTGACTGGGCACATTGGTTGCCGCCCAGGGTGTTGGGGCAGTGGCATGCTGACACCCTGCGGGCGGGCGGTGAGTTCTGGATCGGCTGGGGCAAGGGGCAGTTGCAACGGGCCGTCGTAAGGCTCAATGCACCCAGGCTGGAGGGGGCCTATGCCGGGCGCAAGGCTGCCAACCTGAATAATCTGGCTTTGGGCGCCTGGTTCCAGCGCCGGGAGCAAGGCTTCGATGTGGTCGTCGACTCGTTGGCCATGGACCTCGGCAAGGCCCGCTGGGAGTCTCACCTGCAGTTGCAGCAGCGCCCTGGCCAGAATGCAGCCGATGAAAGCTGGCAGTTACAGGCCGACCGCCTCGACCTCACCCCGCTGACTCCGCTGATCGATGCCCTCGCCCCCCTGTCGGACAAGGTCAAGGATGTGGTCGATGGCTTGAAGGTGACCGGTGCGTTGCGCAATGTGCGCCTCGAGGCCAGGCCCAAGGCCGAGGGTGACCAGCGGCTGCAGTTCGCAGCCAACCTGGAGAAGGTAGGCTTCGATGCTTATCACAACGCCCCGGCGGCCGGTAACGTCAGTGGCAGCATCAGTGGTGACCTGGGCCACGGCGAACTGCGCCTGGATACCGATGCGTTCATGCTGCATCTGTACCCGATCTTCGCCAAGCCCTGGCATTACCAGAAGGCGAATGCGCGCTTGACCTGGACCTTGGACAAAGACGGTTTCACCCTGATTGCGCCCTACCTCAAGGTGCTGGGCGAGGAGGGCAAGATCGCCGGTGACTTCCTGATTCGCCTGTTGTTCGAGGAAGGCCGCGAGGACTACATGGACCTGCGCGTCGGCCTGACCGAAGGCGATGGCCGCTATACTGCCAAGTATCTGCCCGAGGTGCTCAGCCCGGCCCTCGACGAGTGGCTGCGCAGCGCTATCGTCAAAGGCGCTGTGGATGAAGGCTACTTCCAGTATCAGGGCTCGCTGAACCATGGCGCATCCCCGCAAGCGCGCAGCATCAGCCTGTTCTTCAAGGTGCATGACGCCGCGCTGGACTTCCAGCCCGGTTGGCCACAGGTGCAGCATGTCGATGGCGATGTGTTCATCGAGGACAGTGGTGTGCGCATCAAGGCTCAGCAGGGCGTGCTGCTCGACACCAAGGTCAGCGATGTGAATGTCGATATCCCGCATGTCGACGGCGACCAGCACAGCCATCTCTACCTGGATGGCGACTTCGACGGTAGCCTGGGTGATGGCCTGAAGATTCTCAAGGAAGCGCCAATCGGCACCGGGGAGATTTTCGCCGGCTGGGAAGGTGAGGGGCCGCTGAAGGGCAAGGTCAAGCTCGATATCCCGCTGGCCCATGGGCAGCGCCCAAAGGTGCAGGTGGACTTCGCCACCCACGATGCGCGCCTGAAAGTTGCCCCGCCAAGCCTGGAGTTGAATCGCCTGAAGGGCGACTTCAGCTTCGACTTCGACAAGGGCCTGAGTGGCAAGGGCATCAGCCTGCAGGCCTTTGGCAAGCCGGTAACGGCGCAAATAACCGCTGAAGGTCAGGCTGGGCAGATGCAGACCCGCATCAATGCCAATGGCCAGGTATCGCTCAAGACGCTGACTGACTGGCTGCAGTTCAAGCAGGCCTTGCCGGCCTCCGGTGACCTGCCCTATCAGTTGCAGCTCAGTCTGGGGAGCCGGGACAACCGCCTGAGTGTCACTTCCAGCCTCAAGGGGCTGGCCATCGACCTGCCGGCTCCGTTCGGCAAAGCGGCAGCTGATACCCGTGACAGCCGTTTCAGCATGAGCCTTCAGGGCCCGGAGCGGCAATTCGATGCTGCCTACGCCGACCTTGCCCGCTTTGCCTATGCTGCACCGGCTGAAAACTTGACCCAGGGCCGCGGCGAGCTAGTGCTGGGCACAGGCGACGCCCGGGTACCTGCCAGCCAGGGGCTGAGGGTGCGCGGGCGCCTGGAGACCCTGGACCTGGCCCCTTGGCAAGAGCAGGCGGGCCGGCTGGCTGGGGACGACCCCGGTGGCAGCGCGCGGCAGAACCTGCAAAGCGTCGACCTGAGCATCGGCCAGTTGAAAGCCTTCGGCATGGACCTGAACCAGGCCGTGGTCCGCCTGGCCCGGGGCGGCCCGGCCTGGGATTTGCGCCTCGACAGCAAGGAAGTCATTGGTAATGCGCGCGTACCGGATGCCAAGGGCGCGCCCGTGGTCGTGCGCATGCAGACCTTGCGGCTGCCTGCCGCCAGCGCCGCTGAACAGCAGGCTGAAGACGGCCCCGACCCGCTGGCCTCGTTCGATCCGCGCAAAGTCCCGGCACTGGACCTGAGCATCGACAAGCTCTATCGCGGTGACGATCTTTACGGTAGTGCCGCGATCAAGCTGCGGCCGACCCCACGTGGCGTTACAGCCAGTGATATCGACCTCGACCTCAAGGGGTTGCGCATCGATGGCGGTGGTGGCTGGGAGGGGGAAACGGGTAAAACCAGCAGTTGGTACAAAGGGCGCCTTGACGGCAAGAACCTGGCGGATGTGCTCAGCGCCTGGGGCTTTGCCCCGACGGTGACCAGCCGCGACTTCCGCCTGGACGTGGATGGCCGCTGGCCGGGTTCGCCGGCCGCAGTGGGCCTGAAGCGCTTCTCGGGCAGCATGGATGCGGCGCTGCGCACCGGCCAGTTCGTCGAGGTCGAAGGCAGCGCACAGGCACTGCGGGTGTTCGGCCTGCTCAACTTCAACTCGATTGGCCGGCGCCTGCGTCTGGACTTTTCCGACCTGTTTGACAAGGGCCTGGCCTATGACCGGGTCAAGGGCTTGCTGGTGGCCAGCAGTGGCGTGTACGTGACCCGCGAACCGATTACTGTGACCGGCCCGTCGAGCAACTTCGAGCTCGACGGCACGCTGGACATGGTCAGCGACCGGGTCGATGCTGACTTGCAGGTGAGCCTGCCGGTGACCAACAACCTGCCGCTGGCGGCGTTGATCGTCGGCGCGCCGGCGGTGGGCGGTGCGCTGTTCCTGGTCGATCGGCTGATCGGTGACCGCGTGTCACGCTTTGCCAGCGTGCACTACCGTGTCGAAGGGCCGTGGAAAGAGCCTAGAATCACATTTGTGAAACCTTTCGAGAAATCCCGCTAGGAGTACCCATGAAGGCAGCGGTAATCCAGATGGTCAGCCAGGACGACGTGCAGACCAACCTGCAGCGTGCCGGTGCCCTGTTGGAGCAGGCCGCATTGGGCGGCGCACGGTTGGCGGTGCTGCCGGAAAACTTTGCCGCCATGGGGCGCAAGGACGCTGCTGCCATCGGCCGTGCCGAAGCCTTGGGGGAAGGGCCCATCCTGCCGTGGTTGAAACGCACCGCCCGCGACCTCAAGTTATGGATTGTTGCCGGTACTTTGCCCTTGCCGCCGTTCGGCCATCCCGATGCCAAGGCCCATGCGTGCTCGCTGCTGGTCGATGAACACGGCGAGGTGGCGGCAAGGTATGACAAGCTGCACTTGTTTGATGTGGACGTGGCCGACAACCGGGGCCGTTACCGCGAGTCGGATGACTACGCACAGGGTGCTCAGGTGGTGGTGGCTGATACGCCGGTCGGTCGGCTGGGGCTGAGCGTGTGTTACGACCTGCGCTTTCCCGAACTGTACAGCGCGCTGCGCGCGGCCGGCGCGGAGCTGATCACCGCACCGGCAGCTTTTACCGCAGTGACCGGTGCAGCACATTGGGAGGTGCTGGTGCGTGCCCGGGCCATCGAAACCCAGTGTTACCTGCTGGCTGCGGCACAGGGCGGTGCCCACCCTGGCCCACGGGAAACCCATGGCCATGCGGCGATCGTCGACCCTTGGGGGCGCATTCTCGCAGAACAGGCGCAAGGTGAAGCGGTACTGCTTGCCGAGCGCGACATTGAAGAACAAGCGTCCATTCGGACGCGCATGCCGGTGGTATCGCACCGGCGCTTTTTTTCGCAGGGCGCGTTGCGGCCTGCGCATACCTCGGAGTGACTATGAGCCAGATGTTATCCACCGTCAGTGAGCAGCTCCTGGCCCCAGGCGGCTTGACCCTGGACAGCCTGCAGAGCGTGCTGGGTGAGTTGGCTGGCCCCGGCATCGATGCCGCCGACCTGTATTTCCAGGGCCAGATCTCGGAAACCTGGGCGCTGGAAGACGGCATCGTCAAAGAGGGCAGCTTCAACCTCGACCAGGGCGTGGGCGTGCGTGCCCAGTCCGGCGAAAAAACCGGCTTCGCCTACAGCAACGCGATCAACCTCGAAGCGTTGACCTCGGCAGCCCGTGCCGCCCGTTCGATTTCCCGTGCCGGGCAAAACGGCACGGTGCAAGCCTTCCGCAGCCAGGAAGTGGCCGCCCTGTATACCGCGGACAATCCGCTGGACGTGCTCAGCCGTGCCGAAAAGGTCGAGCTGCTTAAGCGTGTCGATGCCGCCACCCGTGCCCTGGACCCGCGCATTCAGCAAGTCAGCGTGAGCATGGCCGGGGTCTGGGAACGCATTCTGATTGCCGCGGCCGATGGCAGCCTGGCCGCCGACGTACGCCCGCTGGTGCGCTTCAATGTCAGTGTCATCGTCGAGCAGAATGGCCGTCGCGAACGTGGCGGACAGGGCGGTGGCGGCCGTACCGACTACCGTTTCTTTACCGAAGAGCGGGTGATGGGCTATGCGCGCGAGGCCCTGCGCCAGGCCCTGGTGAATCTTGAAGCGATCCCGGCACCGGCCGGTACCTTGCCGGTGGTGCTGGGCTCGGGCTGGTCGGGCGTGCTGTTGCACGAAGCGGTCGGCCATGGCCTGGAAGGCGACTTCAACCGCAAGGGCAGTTCGGCGTTCAGTGGCCGCATTGGCGAGAAGGTGGCGTCGAGCCTGTGCACCATCGTCGACGATGGCACCCTCGAAGGCCGCCGCGGCTCGTTGAGCGTGGATGACGAAGGCACCCCGACCGAATGCACCACGCTGATCGAGAATGGCGTGCTCAAGGGGTACATGCAGGACAAGCTGAACGCGCGCCTGATGGGCATGGCTGTGACCGGCAACGGCCGCCGTGAATCCTACGCGCACCTGCCGATGCCACGCATGACCAACACCTACATGCGAGCCGGCGAAAGCGACCCACAGGAGATCATCGCGTCGGTGAAGAAGGGTATCTACTGCGCCAACCTCGGTGGTGGACAGGTGGATATCACCAGCGGCAAGTTCGTGTTCTCCACCAGTGAGGCCTACCTGATCGAAGACGGCAAGATTACCGCGCCAGTGAAGGGCGCAACCCTGATCGGCAATGGTCCCGAGGCGATGAGCCGGGTTTCGATGGTCGGTAACGACCTGGCACTGGACAGCGGGGTAGGAACGTGCGGAAAGGACGGGCAGTCGGTGCCGGTCGGGGTGGGGCAGCCTACCTTGAAACTGGATGCGATTACCGTGGGCGGTACCGGGGCTTGATGGCTTCGGGGACCCTTGCAGGAGCGGGCACGTCCGCTCCCACAGGGCCCCAGTCCGTCAGCGCAACCCGCGCTGCAACTCGTCGAGGTCGCGGATGTACTTGAACACCTTGCGCGCGGCGGCAGGCGGCTTGTTCCGCGCCTTCTCGTGCTGGGCATGGCGCACCAGCGAGCGTAGCTGCTGGCGGTCGGTGTCGGGGTACTCGTTGACGAAGCGCTCGAGGTCTTCGTCGTTACCGTCGATCAACCGGTCACGCCAGCGCTCCAGGCTGTGGAAACGTTCGTTGTACTGGCGAGTCGAGCTGTCCATCTGTTCGAGCAAGGCATGGATGGCATCGAGGTCTTGCACGCGCATGAGCTTGCCGACGAACGACATGTGGCGTTTACGGGCGCCATGAGCGGTGTGCTTGCTGGCCTCAGCCAGTGCCTTGCGCAGCTCGTCGGTCAAAGGCAGGCGCGCCAAGGTATCGGCCTTGAGCGTGGTAAGCCGCTCGCCGAGTTCGACCAGCGCATGCAGTTCGCGCTTGATCTGGGTTTTGCTTTTTTCGCCGTCGAAGGCGTCGTCGTTTGAATCAACCATGGTGGCAGTCCGCTAGAAATCGCCGCCATGATAACCAGTCGGGGGCCGCTTGTCCGGCCCGGTCGTAGAATGACCCCAAGCCGAACGCAGAATTTGAGTGGAGAGAACCATGAGTGCAGTCCAGAGCGTAGGTCCGAGAGACTTGCCAGCATTGCAGGAACAGGTCGAGGCGATCATCGCCGAGGCGCGTCGTCAGGGGGCCAGTGCCTGTGAAGTGGCGGTGTCGCTGGAGCAAGGGCTGTCCACCACCGTACGCCAGCGTGAGGTCGAAACGGTCGAGTTCAACCGCGACCAGGGCTTTGGTATCACCCTTTATGTTGGCCAGCGCAAAGGTTCGGCCAGCACCTCGGCCAGTGGACCGGAGGCGATTCGCGAGACCGTCGCCGCAGCGTTGGCAATTGCCAGGCATACCTCCGAGGATGAATGCTCGGGCTTGGCCGACGCAGCGCTGATGGCGCGTGAAATCCCGGACCTGGACCTGTACCACGACTGGGATATCGAGCCCGAGAAGGCCATCGAAATGGCCCTGGCCTGCGAGGCGGCGGCGTTCGACGCCGACCGGCGCATCCTCAACGCCGATGGCACCACCCTCAATACCCACCAGGGCTGCCGCGTGTATGGCAACAGCCATGGGTTCATCGGTGGTTACGCCTCGACCCGGCACAGCCTGAGCTGCGTGATGATTGCCGAAGGCGACGGGCAGATGCAGCGTGACTACTGGTACGACGTGAACCGCCAGGGCAACCTGCTGGCCGACCCGAGCAGCATCGGCCTGCGCGCTGCCCAGCGTGCCGCCAGCCGCCTTGGCGCCCGGCCGGTGCCGACTTGTGAGGTACCGGTGCTGTTTTCGGCCGAATTGGCCGGTGGCCTGTTCGGCAGCTTCCTGTCGGCCATTTCCGGCGGCAACCTGTACCGCAAGTCGTCTTTCCTGGAGGGTACCATTGGCCAGCGCCTGTTCCCTTCCTGGCTGACCCTCGACGAACGCCCGCATATTCCGCGCGCGTTGGGCAGTGCCGCCTTCGACGGTGATGGCCTGGCCACCTATGCCAAACCGTTTGTCGACAAAGGCGAGCTGGTGTCGTACTTGCTGGGTACCTATTCGGGGCGCAAGCTGGGTTTGCCGAGTACGGCCAATTCCGGTGGCGTGCACAACCTGTTCGTCAGCCACGGTGTCGAAGATCAGGCCGCGCTGATTCGCCGTATGGGGCGCGGGCTGCTGGTGACCGAACTGATGGGGCATGGCTTGAACATGGTGACGGGGGACTATTCCCGTGGTGCGGCGGGGTTCTGGGTCGAGAATGGCGAGATTCAGCATGCCGTACAGGAAGTCACCATCGCCGGAAACATGAAGGACATGTTCCAGCAGATTGTCGCGATCGGTAGCGATCTTGAAACCCGTAGCAATATTCATACGGGCTCGGTGTTGATCGAGCGGATGACCGTTGCTGGTAGCTGATCTTTAGCCTGCGCCGGCCCTTTCGCGGGTAAACCCGCTCCTACACGGTGGTGGACGTACATCGGGGTTGGACACAGGCCGTTGTAGGAGCGGGTTCACCCGCGAAGAGGCCGGAACAGCACTACACCTTTCCCTGCAAATCCGAAGACCCGGCCCTCGCGCCGGGTTTTTATTTCATCACCTTTTTCTTGAAGTGATTCTATTTATCACTTAATAATGAATATCATTATCCAGTAACCCGGCGATGATGTTCATGAAATCCGTCCTCCGCGAACTGCCCTACCTGGAAAACTGGCGCTGGCTCAGCCGGCGCATTCGCTGTGCGCTCGACCCCGACGAGCCGCGCCTGATCGAGCATTACCTGGCCGAAGGCCGCTATCTGGTGTGCTGCACCGAAACCTCGCCATGGACGGTGGCGCTGACAGCGTTTCGCCTGCTGCTGGATACCGCCTGCGATCGCATGCTCCCCTGGCATTGGCGTTGTCTGTGCCTGGACCAGGCGTGGCGCCCTCTGCTGGACCTGCGCAACCTCGACCGCCAGGAACAGAACCAACGCTGGCAACCCTACGCCTTGCAGTTGGCCAATTGCCGCCTGCTGCCTTCGATTTCTCCCGATGAACTGATGCAAGGATTTGATGATGAGTGATACCCGTATCGAGCGTGACAGCATGGGTGAGCTGCAGGTGCCGGCCCAGGCCCTCTACGGCGCCCAGACCCAGCGCGCGGTCGACAACTTCCCGATCAGCGGCCAGCGTATGCCGGCCCAGTTCATTCGTGCCTTGTTGCTGGCCAAGGCCGCTGCGGCCAAGGCCAACGTCGAACTGGAGCAACTGTCTGCCGGGCAGGGCCAGGCTATCGTCAAGGCTGTCGAGCAACTGCTGGCCGAGGACTTCATCCAGCACTTCCCGGTGGATGTGTTCCAGACAGGTTCTGGCACCAGTTCGAACATGAACGCCAATGAGGTGATCGCCACCTTGGCTACCCATGTACTGGGTGAGGCGGTCAATGCCAATGACCACGTCAACTGTGGCCAGAGCAGCAATGACATCATTCCGACCACCATCCATGTCAGCGCCGCGTTGGCCCTGCACGAGCAGTTGCTGCCAGCCCTGGCGCACCTGGTACAGGTGATCGAGGTCAAGTCGGCACAAGTACATCAATTCGTGAAGACCGGTCGTACTCACCTGATGGACGCGATGCCCGTGCGCATGAGCCAGGTGCTGGATGGCTGGGCTGCGCAGATCAATGCTGCCAAGTCGCACATCGAAGGTGTGCTGCCGCACTTGCAGGCGCTGGCCCAGGGCGGAACCGCCGTGGGTACCGGCATCAACGCCCATCCGCAGTTCGCTGTCGGTTTCGCTCGCCAGCTCAGTGGCCTGACCAAGGTCGAGTTCACGCCCGGCCAGAACCTGTTCGCACTGATCGGCTCGCAGGACACTGCCGTGGCTTTGTCTGGCCAGCTCAAGACCACCGCTGTGGCGTTGATGAAAATCGCCAACGATCTGCGCTGGATGAACTCCGGCCCGCTGGCCGGTCTGGGCGAAATCGAGCTGCAAGCTCTGCAGCCGGGCTCTTCGATCATGCCAGGCAAGGTCAACCCGGTGATCCCGGAGGCCACTGCCATGGTCGCCGCCCAAGTGATTGGCAACGACGCGACCATCGCCGTCGCAGGTCAAGCCGGTAACTTCGAGCTGAACGTGATGCTGCCGGTGATCGCCCGCAACCTGCTGGAAAGCATCGAGCTGATGGCCAATGTCAGCCGCTTGCTGGCCGACAAAGCCATCGCCAGCTTCAAGGTCAACGAAGACAAACTCAAGGAAGCCCTCGCGCGCAACCCGATTCTGGTCACGGCGTTGAATCCGATCATCGGCTACCTCAAGGCCGCCGAAATCGCCAAGACCGCCTACAAGCAGGGTCGTCCAATCATCGATGTGGCGCTGGAGCACACCGACCTGTCCCGCGACCAGCTTGAAGCGCTGCTGGACCCGGAAAAACTCACCGCCGGCGGTATCTGACACTGCGTCACCGCCCAGGAGACAACCATGCAGCACTGGAAACGCACCACGGAAACCGCCAACCGCCTATTCGAACAAGGCGAACTGGTGGACGCCCGGGAACACTACCTGCAAGCCTTGGCGTTGGCCCAGGTGCTGTTCGAGCGCTGGCATGACGTGGACGAAGCGGTGGCTGCATTCGTCATCGCCCACCACAACCTGGCTGACCTGCACCTGCGCCTTGACCAGCCGCATGAAAGCGCCGACTACCTGTGCGCTGCTCACCAGCGACTGCTGCAGGCCTGCCAGGAAGTGCGCCTGCCTCAGGGGCTGCGTGATGCAGCCTTGCGCCACAGTGCGCGCACTTACACCGAGCTGCTGAGTTTCATTGCCGAGTATGGCCAGTACCCGCGTACCGAGCGCTTGCTCAATCGCCACAGCGCCGGGGCCAGCGAGCTCGCTGCCAAGCCGGATGTAACACCTAGAACCCATGCCTACGGAATTCACTGACATGCCCCATACCTTGCCTGCATTGCCATACGCCTACGATGCGCTGGAACCACACATTGATGCCCAGACAATGGAAATCCACCACACCAAGCATCACCAGACTTACGTGAACGGCCTCAATGCCGCCCTCGAAGGTACCGAGTGGGCCGAATGGCCGGTGGAAAAACTGGTCGCTGCCGTCAAGCAACTGCCGGAAAACCTGCGTGGCGCCGTGACCAACCACGGCGGTGGTCACGCCAACCACAGCCTGTTCTGGACTGTCATGTCGCCTCAGGGCGGTGGCGAGCCTGTGGGCCAGCTGGCGCAAGCCGTCACTGCACAACTTGGCGGCTTCGAGGCTTTCAAGGAGGCTTTCACCAAAGCCGCGTTGACCCGCTTCGGCAGCGGTTGGGCCTGGCTCAGCGTGACGCCGCAAAAAACCTTGATGGTGGAGAGTAGCGGCAACCAGGACAGCCCGCTGATGCACGGCAATGCGCCGATCCTGGGCCTGGACGTGTGGGAGCACGCGTACTACCTCAAGTACCAGAACCGTCGTCCGGAATACATCGGTGCCTTCTACAACGTCATTGACTGGGTGGAAGTTGAACGTCGTTACCTTGAAGCCCTGAAGTGAGTCGGATCGGTATGCGCTCTGAGGTGATGTCTGTCAGCAGTGTGCGCCTGTTCCGCCTGGCGCTTGGTACTTTGCTTTTGCTGGCTGGCGCCGCGTTACTGGTGGCGCGCGGCCTCGCCTGGTTAGACCTCGACCCGCGCATGCTGCGCGCCCTGGAGGGCGGTGCTTTATGCGCACTGGGTACGGCACTGGGCGCAGTACCGGTACTGGTCATTCGCAATATGCCCGTGGCGCTGGCGGATACGCTGTTGGGCTTCGGTGCTGGCGTGATGCTGGCGGCCACCGCGTTTTCCCTGATCATGCCGGGCCTGGCGGCGGCTCAGTCTATTGGCTTCAGCCCTTGGGGGGCAGGTGGCCTGGTCAGTTTTGGCCTGATGTTCGGGGCGTTGTGCCTGTTCCTGGTCGACCTCAAGGTATCCTGGGCTTCGCCGGAAGCGCTGGTGGGCACGGCAAACCAACCGGTGATTGCAGCGCGCATCTGGCTGTTCGTGATTGCCATCATTGCCCACAACATCCCCGAAGGTATGGCCATTGGTGTGTCGGCCGGGGGTGGCATGGCCGACGCCGACAGCCTGGCCATGGGCATTGCCTTGCAGGATGTGCCTGAGGGGCTGGTGATCGCGCTGGTGCTGGCAGGGGCGGGCATGCCGCGCTTCAAGGCCTTCCTGATCGGCGCAGCCTCAGGCTTGGTCGAGCCGCTGGCGGCGTTGATCTGTGCCTGGCTGGTGAATGTTGCCGAACTGCTGCTGCCGCTGGGGCTGGCCTGTGCAGCGGGGGCGATGTTGCTGGTGGTCACCCAGGAAATCATCCCCGAATCGCGCAGCAACGGCCATCATCGTCTGGCCAGCCTTGGGCTGTGTACAGGCTTCTGTCTGATGATGGTGATGGATACCGCGATGTCCTGACCTGGTGCAAGCGCAGGTTTGCGAGGCCTATTCGCCTTCGTCAAAGAAATTGTTGATCAGCTCGACCAGCGCGTCCATGGCGTCGCTGTCCTGCTCGCCCTCGGTATGCAGGTGCACCTGGGTGCCTTTGCCTGCGGCCAGCATCATCACCGCCATGATGCTCTTGCCATCCACCAGCTTGTCCGGGGCGCGACCCACCCGTACCTGGCAGGGGAAGCGGCCGGCCACACCGACGAACTTGGCTGCCGCCCGGGCATGCAGACCCAGCTTGTTGATGATGGTGATTTCGCGGGCGGGCATCTGGGGCGGATCCTTGGGCTAGAGGTCGCGATGGCGGACCTGGACGTTTTTCAGGGTTTGCTGCAGCTGTCGACCAAGGCGCTCGGTGATGTACACCGAACGGTGATGTCCGCCAGTGCAGCCGATGGCAATGGTTACGTAGGCGCGGTTGCTGGCAGCGAAGCGGGGCAACCATTTGAGCAGGTAGCTGGAGATGTCGTTGTACATATCTTCGACATCCGGTTGTGCGGCCAGGTAGTCGATCACGGGTTGATCGAGGCCCGAGTGCTCACGCAGTTCCGGTTTCCAGTAGGGGTTGGGCAGGCAGCGCACGTCAAAAACCAGGTCGGCGTCGACCGGCATGCCCCGCTTGAAGCCGAACGACTCGACCAGAAACGCTGTGCCAGGCTCGGGCTGGTTGAGCAGGCGCAGCTTGATCGAGTCACGCAACTGGTACAGGTTCAGGTTGGTGGTGTCGATCTTCAGGTCGGCCAGGTCGGCAATGGGGCCCAGCAAATCGCTTTCCACGCGGATCGCTTCCGCGAGCGAGCGGTTGGCGTTGGTCAGGGGGTGCCGCCTGCGGGTTTCCGAGAAACGCTTGAGAAGGACCTCTTCATCGGCATCCAGGTACAACACGTCGCACTGGATGTGCCGGGCGCGGGCTTCTTCAAGCAGCTCGGGAAAACGCATCAGGTGGCTGGGCAGGTTGCGCGCGTCGATCGAAACCGCCACCTTGGGCTGCAGCAATTCGGTGTTGATCAGTGCATTTTCCGCCAACTGCGGCAATAGCCCGGCTGGCAGATTGTCGATGCAATAGAAACCGCTGTCTTCCAGGACATCGAGGGCGGTGCTCTTGCCGGAGCCGGACCGGCCGCTGACGATGATCAGGCGCATGTTCAGTGCTCGTTCTGTACGTCCAGGACAACCTGGAACAGGGCCTCGTTGCTGGTGGCCGCACGCAGTCGATCACGGACCTCCTTGCGATCGAGCATGCTGGCGATCTGACGCAGAAGTTCAAGGTGGGCATCGGTGGCTGCTTCGGGCACCAGCAGCACAAACAGCAGGTCCACCGGCGCGCCATCAATGGCGTCGTAGTCGATAGGCGCTTCCAGGTGCAGCAGGGCGCTGACTGGCGCGGAGCATCCTTCAAGCCGGCAGTGTGGGATGGCGATGCCATTGCCGAAACCGGTAGAACCGAGCTTTTCCCGGGCTACCAGTTTTTCGAAGACGTCCTGCATCTCCAGTTCTGGCACTTGGTCGGCGATGACAGTGGCGACCTTTTCCAGGGCGCGCTTCTTGCTGCCGCCCGGCACGTTCACGAGGGAACGGCCGGGGGTCAGGATGGTTTCAAGTCGGATCATGGATGAGGGGGATCAGCGGGCAGCTGCACCTTGCAGCAGGCTTTGCTGTTTTTCCTTGTGTTTTTTCAGTTGGCGGTCGAGCTTGTCGGCCAGGGCGTCGATCGCTGCATACATGTCTTCGTGTTCGGCGTTGGCTACCACTTCACCGCCGGGAATCTGCAGGGTCGCCTCGACCTTCTGCTGAAGCTTCTCGACTTTCATGATTACCTGCACGTTGGTGATCTTGTCGAAGTGACTCTCCACGCGGGCGAGCTTTTCAAGCACGTAATCGCGCAGTGGCTGGGTGACTTCTACATGCTGTCCACTGATATTGACTTGCATACAGCTTCTCCTTTGTTGCCCGTGCATAAAGAGGCAGGTCTTGCACCTGCCACGAAAACGCTGTGGCACATCTCAGGGGCTACATCAGTCGCTTGCGTTCGCTCGACGGTGCGATGCCGAGGGACTCGCGATACTTGGCGACGGTGCGACGGGCTACCTGGATGCCTTGTGCCTCCAGTAAACCAGCGATCTTGCTGTCACTCAATGGCTTTTTCTGATTTTCCGCCGCAACCAGTTTCTTGATGATCGCGCGGATCGCCGTGGACGAGCATTCTCCGCCTTCGGAGGTGCTGACATGGCTGGAGAAAAAGTATTTCAGTTCGTAGATGCCACGCGGGGTGTGCATGTATTTCTGCGTGGTAACCCGCGAAATGGTCGATTCGTGCATGCCTACGGCTTCGGCAATGTCATGCAGTACCAACGGCTTCATCGCTTCGTCGCCGTGGTCGAGGAAGCCGCGCTGGTGCTCGACGATCTGCGTGGCAACCTTCATCAGGGTTTCGTTACGGCTTTGCAGGCTCTTGATGAACCAGCGCGCTTCCTGCAGCTGGTTGCGCATGAAGGTGTTGTCGGCGCTGGTGTCGGCACGGCGCACGAAGCCGGCGTATTGTGGGTTGACGCGCAGGCGTGGAATGGCTTCCTGGTTCAGTTCTACCAGCCAACGGTCGCTGTCCTTGCGCACGATGACGTCGGGCACCACGTACTCGGGCTCGCTGGACTCGATCTGCGAACCAGGGCGCGGGTTAAGGCTTTGCACCAGTTCGATGACCTGGCGCAGCTCGTCTTCCTTGATTTTCATCCGCCGCATCAGCTGGCTGTAGTCACGGCTGCCGAGCAGGTCGATGAAATCGGTGACCAGGCGCTTGGCTTCGGTCATCCACGGAGTTGTAGCGGGCAGCTGGCGCAGTTGCAGCAACAGGCATTCGCCGAGGTTGCGGGCGCCAACGCCAGCCGGCTCGAACTGCTGGATGCGGTGCAGTACCGCTTCGACCTCGTCCAGTTCGATATCCAGCTCCGGGTCGAAACCGGCGCAGATTTCTTCGAGTGTGTCTTCCAGGTAGCCCTGGCCGTTGATGCTGTCGATCAGGGTCACGGCAATCAAGCGGTCGGTGTCGGACATCGGTGCCAGGTTCAACTGCCACAGCAGGTGGCTTTGCAGGCTTTCGCCGGCCGATGTGCGCGTGGTGAAGTCCCATTCGTCGTCATCGTTGCTCGGCAGGCTGCTGGCGCTGGTCTGGTAGATGTCTTCCCAAGCGGTATCGACCGGGAGCTCGTTGGGGATGCGCTCGCTCCACTCACCGTCTTCCAGGTTGTCGGCGCTGACGGTGCTTTCCTGGAAACTGTTGTCCTGAACTTCGGCGGCCGGCTTGTTCTCGGCGTTGTCGGCCATCGGGTCGCTGTTGTCGAAGTCTTCGCCGTCTTCCTGACGTTCGAGCATCGGGTTCGACTCCAGCGCTTCCTGGATTTCCTGTTGGAGGTCCAGGGTAGAAAGCTGGAGCAGGCGGATGGCCTGTTGCAACTGAGGTGTCATCGTCAGTTGCTGGCCCATTTTTAGGACGAGCGATGGTTTCATGGCAGGGGCTTAATACCTTGTTCGCCGGCGCGCATGCGCCATCCACTACACGAGGGCGCCGAAGCGCCAGATCAAGCAAGTTTTATGCCTTAAATTGTAGCGTTTGCCTAGAGTACCGTAACAACTTTACCCGCAGTTTCAGGGCTGTTTGCCAGTACTTCAGGCGCGTGCCGGGTCAGAGGCGGAACTCGTGACCCAGGTAAACTTCTTTGACCAGTTCGTTTGCCAGGATGGTTTCAGCGTCACCTTCGGCGATCAGTCGGCCATCGTTGACGATATAAGCGGTTTCGCAGATATCCAGGGTTTCACGCACGTTGTGGTCGGTAATCAGTACGCCGATACCTTTGGCCTTGAGGTGGTGGATGATCTGCTTGATGTCGCCGACCGAAATCGGGTCGACACCGGCGAACGGTTCGTCCAGCAGGATGAACTTGGGTGCGGTCGCCAGGGCGCGCGCAATTTCGACGCGGCGGCGTTCACCACCAGACAGGCTCATGCCGAGGTTGTCCCGGATGTGGCTGATGTGGAACTCCTGCAGCAGGCTTTCCAGCTCTTTGCGGCGGCCGTCCCGATCGAGGTCCTTGCGGGTCTCGAGGATGGCCATGATGTTGTCGGCGACCGACAGCTTGCGGAAGATCGAGGCTTCCTGCGGCAGGTAGCCGATTCCGGCACGGGCGCGGCCGTGCATGGGCTGGTGGCTGACATCGAGGTTGTCGATCAGTACCCGGCCCTGTTCGGCCTGGACCAGCCCGACAATCATGTAGAAGCAAGTGGTCTTGCCGGCGCCGTTGGGGCCGAGCAGGCCGACGATCTGGCCGCTGTCGATAGACAGGCTGACATCACGTACTACCTGCCGCCCCTTGTAGCTCTTTGCCAGGTGCTGGGCTTTGAGGGTTGCCATTTACTCGGCCTTCTTCTTGGGCTGGATCACCATGTCGATGCGCTGACGGGGTGTTGTCACATTGCCACCACGGCCGGCGGTCGCCACCTGGGTCTGAGTGTTGTAGACGATCTTTTCGCCTTCGGTGGTATTGCCTTCGCTCTCGACCTTGGCGCGGTCGGTGAGAATGACCAAGTCCTTCTGCGACTGGTACTGGATGGTTACGCCCCAGCCTTTCATCTTGTCCGGCTTGGCTGCGCTCTGCTGCTGCTCGAAGTAGGCCAGGTTGCCCACCGAGGTCACTACGTCGATATCGCCAGAGGCGGAGCGGGTAATGGTCACGGTGTTGCCTTTGATCATCATCGAACCCTGAGTGATGATCACGTCGCCGGTGTAAGTGGCCACGCCTTGTTTGTCATCCAGGTGAGCGTTGTCGGCCTGGATGCGGATAGGCTGGTCACGGTCGTTCGGCAGGGCGAGGGCGCTCGCGCTTCCCAGTGCTGCGCTCAGGCTGAGCAAAAGGGGGAGGGTTTTAACGAGCCTCATACTGTCCTCTTACGTTAGAGAGCAAGTCCATCTTGCCTTCTTTCAAATACGCTTTCATGCCTTTGCCCGTAGTGGTGCCTCCGGCGCCGTCGATTCTAACGGCTTGCTCGGTCTGCGCATATTGCTTCTGCGGGAACACGGTCATGCGTGAGCTGGTAATGATGGTTTCACGCTGCTTTTCATCGGTGCGGGCAATCCGTACCTTGTCGATCAGTTCGACCTCGGTACCGTCAGGATTGACCTCGGCGCGCGTGCTCTGCACATGCCACGGGTACTCGGTGCCGCGGTACAGGTGCAGGTCCGGAGTGGTCACCTGGGTGACTTCGCTGGTCTTGAGGTGTTCGATCCTGTCGGCGGTCATTTCGTATTGCAGCTTGCCGTCGGGCAAGAACTGCACGCTGTGGGCGTTGATCGCGTAGTAATCGATGGCGCTTTCGTCGACTTGGGCCACGGGCTTGTCGAGGAAGCTTTCCGGGCTGACATTCCAGTAGCCAATGGCTACCAACAGGGCGGCTATCGCCCCCAGCAGCACAATGTTTCGGGCTTTCTTGCTGAGCATGGGCAGCCTTACAGGTAGTTGGCGTTGGCAGCGTCCAGGGTGCCCTGGGCCTGCATGATCAATTCGCAGAATTCACGGGCCGCGCCTTCGCCGCCACGTGCCTGGGTCACGCCGTGGGCGTGCTGGCGTACGAACGGTGCGGCGCTGGCTACGGCCATGCCCAGAGCCACTCGGCGAATCACCGGCAGGTCGGGCAGGTCGTCGCCCAGATAAGCCACTTGATCATAGCTTAGGCCCAGTTCGGCGAGCAGGCCGTCAAGCACCACCAATTTGTCCTCCCGGCCTTGGTAGAGGTGCGGGATGCCGAGGTTACTGGCCCGGCGTTCGACCACTGGGGTCTTGCGCCCGCTGATGATCGCGGTGGTCACGCCCGAGGCCATGAGCATCTTGATGCCCTGGCCGTCGAGGGTATTGAACGTCTTGAATTCGCTGCCATCCTCGAGGAAGTACAGGCGCCCGTCGGTGAGCACGCCGTCCACGTCGAAGACTGCCAGCTTGATGCCTTTGCCGCGTTGCATGAGGTCCTGGTTCATTCCATCGCTCCTTTACATTACGCCGGCGCGCAGCAGGTCATGCATGTTCAGGGCGCCAGTCGGGCGGTCTTCACGGTCCACCACCACCAGGGCGTTGATCTTGTGGTCTTCCATTATCTTCAGGGCTTCGGCGGCGAGCATGTCGGCACGCGCAGTCTTGCCATGAACGGTCATGACCTGGTCGATCAGGGTGGTGTGCACATCGATATTGCGGTCCAGGCTGCGGCGCAGGTCACCGTCGGTGAAGATCCCGGCCAGTTTGCCATCGGCTTCGACGATCACGGTCATGCCCAAACCTTTGTGGGACATTTCCAGCAGCGCGTCCTTGAGCAGGGTGCCGCGTGGAACTTGAGGCAGATCGTCGCCGGCGTGCATCACGTTCTCGACCTTCAGCAGCAGGCGGCGGCCCAGCGCGCCTCCCGGGTGCGAGAAGGCGAAGTCCTCGGCGGTGAAGCCGCGGGCTTCGAGCAAGGCGATGGCCAAGGCGTCGCCCAGTACCAGCGCTGCCGTGGTGGAGGAGGTGGGGGCCAGGTTCAGCGGGCAGGCCTCTTGTGCGACACGTGCGTCAAGGTTGACCTCGGCGGCCTGGGCCAGCGGCGAGTCCGGGTTGCCGGTCAGGCTGATCAGCTTGATGCCAAGGCGTTTGATGAACGGCAGCAGGGTGACGATTTCGGCGGTGCTGCCGGAGTTTGACAGCGCAACGATGACATCATCCCGGGTGATCATGCCCATGTCGCCATGGCTGGCTTCGGCCGGATGCACGAAAAACGCCGGTGTGCCGGTGCTGGCCAGGGTCGCGGCGATCTTGTTGCCGATGTGCCCGGACTTGCCCATGCCGACCACGACGACCCGGCCCTTGCTGGTCAGAATCAGTTCGCAGGCTTTGACGAAATTGTCGTCGATGCGCGCCAAAAGGGCCTCTACGGCCTCGAGTTCCAGGCGCAGAGTGCGTTGGGCGGATTGGATCAGCTCGCTGGATTGGCTCATGTCGAAAAAGCAATGCCTGATGAAAGGGCGACGATTATACGCGCAATGATGAAAACCCTCACCTCCTCGATTGCTGCAGTGAATACCACCAAAGCCTGTCCCTGGGCTGAACGACTGCTTGCCCGGCCTTGGGGCGGGGCTGTCAGCGGTGCTATAGTTCGCCGCTATTCGGCCTGTCAGGGGTGCGTGTGCCTTCCAGATGGAGGCCGGCGTCCATTAGGACGAGGCTGCATTAGCAAGGAGTCTAGATGAGTGTGGATAGCGCCTACGCGGTCGAGTTGAAGGGTGTAACCTTCAAACGTGGTTCGCGCAGCATTTTCAGCAACGTGGACATCAGCATCCCGCGCGGCAAGGTCACCGGCATCATGGGGCCATCGGGGTGCGGCAAGACCACGTTGCTCCGCCTGATGGGTGCACAGTTGCGCCCCGCGAGCGGTGAGGTATGGGTTGCCGGGCAGAACCTGCCGACGCTGTCGCGCAGCGACCTGTTCGACGCCCGCAAGCAGATGGGCGTGCTGTTCCAGAGCGGCGCGTTGTTCACCGACCTCGATGTGTTCGAGAACGTCGCGTTCCCGCTGCGCGTGCATACTCAGCTGTCGGACGAAATGATCCGTGACATCGTGTTGATGAAGCTGCAGGCCGTGGGCCTGCGCGGTGCCATCGACCTGATGCCCGACGAGTTGTCCGGTGGCATGAAGCGCCGTGTGGCACTGGCCCGGGCGATTGCCCTGGACCCGCAGATCCTCATGTACGACGAACCGTTCGTCGGCCAGGACCCGATCGCCATGGGGGTACTGGTGCGCCTGATTCGCCTGCTCAACGATGCCCTGGGCATCACCAGCATCGTGGTTTCCCATGACCTGGCAGAAACCGCCAGCATCGCCGACTACATTTACGTGGTAGGTGACGGCCAAGTGCTGGGCCAGGGGACGCCTGATGAGCTGATGGGTTCGGACAATCCACGGATCCGCCAATTCATGAAAGGCGACCCGGATGGCCCGGTTCCCTTCCACTTTCCCGCGCCTGACTACCGCGCCGACCTGCTGGGGGCGCGTTGATGCGCAGAAAATCCTTACTCGAACGTGTCCGCCTGCTGGGCCGCTCGGCAATCGACGTGCTGGCCGTGCTCGGGCGTTCGTGCCTGTTCCTGTTCCATGCGCTGGTCGGTCGCGGTGGTATTGGCGGCGGCTTCCAGCTGCTGACCAAGCAGTTGTACTCGGTGGGTGTGCTGTCGCTGGCGATCGTCGTCGTGTCCGGTGTGTTCATCGGCATGGTGCTGGCGCTGCAGGGCTACAGCATCCTGACCAAGTACGGCTCGGAGCAGGCGGTAGGGCAGATGGTCGCCCTGACCCTGCTGCGTGAACTTGGCCCGGTGGTAACGGCGTTGCTGTTTGCCGGGCGTGCCGGTTCCGCGTTGACCGCCGAAATCGGCAACATGAAGTCCACCGAGCAGTTGTCGAGCCTGGAAATGATCGGTGTCGACCCGCTCAAGTACATCGTTGCGCCACGCCTGTGGGCCGGTTTCATCTCGCTGCCGCTGTTGGCGCTGATCTTCAGCGTGGTCGGTATCTGGGGTGGCTCGTGGGTGGCGGTGGACTGGCTGGGTGTCTACGAGGGCTCGTTCTGGGCCAACATGCAGAACAGTGTTTCTTTCACTGACGACGTGCTCAACGGGCTGGTCAAGAGCCTGGTGTTTGCTTTCGTCTCGACCTGGATCGCCGTATTCCAGGGGTACGACTGTGAGCCCACCTCAGAAGGGATCAGTCGTGCAACCACCAAGACCGTGGTCTATGCCTCGTTGGCAGTGCTGGGTCTGGACTTTATTCTGACCGCCTTGATGTTTGGAGATTTCTGATGCAAAACCGCACCCTGGAAATCGGTGTCGGCCTGTTCCTCCTGGCCGGGATCCTGGCGCTGCTGCTGCTGGCCCTGCGTGTCAGCGGGCTGTCGGCCAGCCCGAGCAGCGATACCTATAAAGTTTATGCTTACTTCGACAATATCGCCGGTTTGACGGTCAGAGCTAAAGTGACCATGGCCGGTGTGACCATCGGCAAGGTCACCGCCATCGATCTGGACCGTGATTCCTACACCGGTCGGGTGACGTTGCAGCTGGACAAGTCGGTCGATAACCTGCCGACCGACTCCACTGCCTCGATCCTGACCGCCGGTTTGCTTGGTGAGAAGTACATCGGCATCAGCGTTGGCGGTGAAGACGACGTTCTCAAGGATGGTGCAACCATCCATGACACTCAGTCGGCACTGGTGCTGGAGGATCTGATTGGCAAGTTCCTGCTCAACTCTGTTGGCAAGGAACCGAAAGAAGCGCAACCGGCTAATTAAGGAGTACCCATGATTTCGATCCTGCGACGTGGCTTGCTGGTGCTGCTGGCGGCCTTCCCCCTGCTGGCCCTGGCTGTGCAGACACCGCACGAAGTGGTTCAAAGCACCACCAATGAACTGCTCGGCGACCTCAAGGCCAACAAGGAACAGTACAAGTCCAACCCCAACGCCTTCTATGACTCGCTCAACCGCATTCTCGGCCCGGTGGTGGATGCCGACGGTATCTCGCGTAGCATCATGACCGTGAAGTACTCGCGCAAGGCGACCCCGGAGCAGATGCAGCGCTTCCAGGAAAACTTCAAGCGCAGCCTGATGCAGTTCTATGGCAATGCCTTGCTCGAGTACAACAACCAGGGCATCACTGTCGACCCGGCTAAAGCCGATGACGGCAAGCGCGCCAGTGTCGGCATGAAGGTTACCGGCAACAACGGTGCCGTGTACCCCGTGCAGTACACCCTGGAGAACATTGGCGGCGAGTGGAAGGTGCGTAACGTGATCGTCAACGGCATCAACATCGGCAAGCTGTTCCGTGACCAGTTCGCCGATGCCATGCAGCGCAACGGCAATGACCTGGACAAGACCATCGACGGCTGGGCTGGCGAAGTGGCCAAGGCCAAGCAGGCTGCCGACAACTCGCCAGAGAAGACCGTCAAATGAGCGAGGCCGCTGTAAGCATGGCAGAGCCGGGCGTGCTGCGTCTGGCTGGCGTGCTGGATTACCGCAGCGGCCCGGCCTTGCGCAAGCAAGGCAAGGTGCTGATCGATGGCTCGCGCGAGCCGCGACTGGTGCTTGATTGCTCGGCTGTCGAGAAGTCGTCGAGTGTCGGCTTGTCGTTATTGCTTGCGTACATGCGTGATGCTCAGGCCACTGGCAAGGCGTGCGAAGTGCGTGGCATGCCTGACGACATGCGGGAAATTGCCGAGGTCTATGATCTCGATGAAGTGCTGGCAAGCTAGTGGCCCGGCACGGATGATGGCCCCTCGGTCAGCGAAGCCTTCGTTGGGCTTCGCAGGCGAGGGGCTTTTTTGTATGATGGCCGACCCGTGCGCATCGGGCGCCGATTGAGGTTGAGCATGCAGGCCGTAGAAGTTAAAAGCTTCCTTGAAGAGAAATTGCCGGGTTCCCGGGTCGAAGTTGAAGGCGAAGGCTGCAACTTCCAGTTGAACGTGATCAGCGACGAGTTGGCTGGCCTGAGTCCGGTCAAACGCCAGCAGGCGATCTATGCTCACCTGAATCCGTGGATCGCCAATGGCAGCATCCATGCGGTAACCATGAAATTTTTCAGCAGCGCAGCCTGGGCTGAGCGCACCTGAGCCAACTTGGCGGCGAGACTCCAATGGACAAACTGATTATTACTGGCGGCGCTCGCCTTGACGGCGAGATCCGCATTTCGGGCGCGAAAAACGCAGCCCTGCCGATTCTGGCAGCGACCCTGCTGGCCGATGGCCCGGTCACCGTGGGCAACCTGCCGCACCTGCACGACATCACCACCATGATCGAGCTGTTCGGGCGCATGGGCATCGAGCCTGTGATCGACGAAAAGCTGTCGGTGGAGATCGATCCACGCACCATCAAGACCCTGGTCGCGCCGTACGAGCTGGTCAAGACCATGCGCGCCTCGATCCTGGTGCTGGGCCCGATGGTTGCCCGTTTCGGCGAAGCCGAAGTGGCCCTGCCTGGCGGTTGCGCCATTGGCTCGCGCCCGGTCGATCTGCACATCCGTGGCCTTGAGGCCATGGGGGCGAAGATCGAAGTGGAGGGCGGCTACATCAAGGCCAAGGCGCCTGAAGGTGGCCTGCGTGGCGCGCACTTCTTCTTCGACACCGTCAGCGTGACCGGTACCGAGAACATCATGATGGCCGCTGCCTTGGCCAAGGGCCGCAGCGTGTTGCAGAACGCCGCGCGTGAGCCTGAAGTGGTCGATCTGGCCAACTTCATCAACGCCATGGGCGGGAACATTCAGGGCGCCGGTACCGACACCATCACCATCGATGGTGTCGAACGACTGGATTCGGCCAACTACCGCGTGATGCCGGACCGCATCGAGACCGGTACCTACCTGGTTGCCGCTGCCGTGACCGGTGGCCGCGTCAAGGTCAAGGACACCGACCCTACCATCCTTGAAGCCGTGCTTGAAAAACTCAAGGAAGCGGGTGCCGACATCAACACCGGCGAGGACTGGATCGAACTGGACATGCATGGCAAGCGGCCGAAAGCCGTGAACCTGCGTACTGCCCCGTATCCGGCGTTCCCGACCGACATGCAGGCGCAGTTCATCTCGCTGAATGCCATTGCCGAAGGCACTGGCGCGGTAATCGAGACCATCTTCGAAAACCGCTTCATGCATGTTTACGAAATGCACCGCATGGGCGCGCAGATCCAGGTTGAAGGCAACACCGCCATCGTCACTGGCGTCAAGGCGCTGAAGGGTGCCCCGGTCATGGCCACCGACCTGCGTGCTTCCGCCAGCCTGGTGCTGTCGGCGCTGGTTGCCGAAGGCGATACCCTGATCGATCGCATCTACCACATCGACCGTGGTTACGAGTGCATCGAGGAAAAACTGCAGATGCTCGGCGCGAAAATCCGCCGCGTACCGGGCTAGTACCCCGCGGGTGCAAGGACGCACCTTTTGAATTGAATGCGGCCAGGTCGATGACCTGGCCGGCAGCAGCCGCTTAAGGACCGACGTTCCAATGTTGACCATCGCGCTTTCCAAAGGCCGTATTCTCGACGATACCTTGCCGTTGCTCGCCGAGGCCGGCATCGTGCCGACCGAAAACCCGGACAAGAGCCGCAAACTGATCATCCCCACCACGCAGGACGATGTACGCCTGCTGATCGTGCGTGCCACCGACGTGCCGACCTATGTCGAGCATGGCGCTGCCGACCTGGGTGTGGCCGGCAAGGACGTGCTGATGGAGTACGGCGGCCAGGGCCTGTATGAGCCCCTGGACCTGCAGATTGCCCAATGCAAGCTGATGACCGCGGGCGTAGTCGGCGCAGCCGAGCCCAAGGGGCGCCTGCGTGTGGCCACCAAGTTCGTCAACGTAGCCAAGCGTTACTATGCCGAACAAGGTCGCCAGGTCGACATCATCAAGCTGTATGGCTCGATGGAGCTGGCGCCGCTGATCAACCTTGCCGACAAGATCATCGACGTGGTCGACACCGGCAACACCCTGCGTGCCAACGGCCTGGAACCCCAGGAACTGATCGCCACGATCAGCTCGCGCCTGGTGGTCAACAAAGCCTCCATGAAAATGCAGCACGCCCGTATCCAGAGCCTGATCGACACGCTGCGTCAAGCGGTCGAATCGCGACACCGCGGTTGACTCCTGCGCGCGACCTTCGCTGTCGCGCCCGTCTATCCGCGTCATAGCCATTTTTCTCGGGTGCCCGCGCGGATGGACTGGTAGCTTGGGATAGTGCGAAAAGTCGCCGAGCGGCGATCATGCAAGAACGAAAACAGGCGAGGAACGGCCGGGGTCGCGCCCGACTTTGCTGGTTGCAAATGAGCATACCGAGCCTGTTTTTAACGTAGCATGATCGTCGCGCAGGCACTTTTCGCACAATCCCCTAGGGCGCCTGAGCATTCGCTAATATTACGAGGCCCTCGCCATGACCGTGTCCACTGCAATTGCCCGTCTCAACGCCGCTGATCCGGATTTCGCCCGACATCTGGATCATCTGCTGAGCTGGGAAAGTGTGTCCGATGACGCGGTCAATCAGCGCGTGCTCGACATCATCAAGGCCGTGCGTGAACGCGGTGATGCGGCGCTGGTGGAATTCACCCAGCGTTTCGATGGTGTTGACGCCAAGTCGATTGACGACCTGATCCTCGATCGCGCGCGCCTGGAACTGGCGCTGACCCGTATTACCCCGGTCCAGCGCGAGGCCCTGGAAAAGGCCGCCAACCGTGTGCGCATTTATCACGAGCGGCAGAAGCAGGATTCCTGGCAGTACACCGAGGCCGACGGCACCGTGCTCGGCCAGAAGGTCACCCCGCTGGACCGTGCTGGCCTGTATGTGCCGGGCGGCAAGGCGTCGTACCCGTCGTCGGTGCTGATGAACGCCATCCCGGCCAAGGTTGCCGGCGTGACTGAAGTGGTGATGGTGGTGCCGACCCCGCGGGGTGAGGTCAACGAGCTGGTACTGGCGGCTGCCTGCATCGCTGGTGTCGACCGGGTGTTCACCGTCGGTGGCGCCCAGGCCGTGGCTGCGCTGGCCTACGGGACTGAAAGCGTGCCGCAGGTGGACAAGATCGTCGGCCCGGGCAACATCTACGTTGCCACCGCCAAGCGCCACGTGTTCGGCCAGGTAGGCATTGACATGATCGCCGGCCCCTCGGAAATTCTCGTGGTGTGCGACGGCCAGACCGACCCGGACTGGATCGCCATGGACCTGTTCTCCCAGGCCGAGCACGACGAAGACGCCCAGGCCATCCTGGTCAGCCCGGATGCTGCTTTCCTCGATCGCGTGGCTGCCAGCATCGACAAGCTGATGCCGACCATGGAACGTGCCGATATCATCGAGAAGTCGATCAATGGCCGTGGTGCGCTGATCCAGGTGCGTGACATGCAGCAGGCCATGGACGTGGCCAACCGCATCGCACCGGAGCACCTGGAGCTGTCGGTGGCCGACCCTCAAGCCTGGCTGCCACACATTCGTCACGCTGGCGCGATCTTCATGGGCCGCCACACCAGCGAAGCGCTGGGCGATTACTGCGCTGGCCCTAACCACGTGCTGCCCACTTCAGGTACCGCGCGTTTTTCGTCGCCGCTGGGGGTGTATGACTTCCAGAAGCGTTCGTCGATCATCTTCTGCTCCGAACAGGGCGCGTCCGAACTGGGCCACACTGCCTCGGTCCTGGCCCGTGGCGAGTCGCTGACCGCCCACGCCCGCAGCGCTGAATACCGTATTTTGACCCAAGAGAAGGGGAACTGAGCATGAGTCGATTCTGGAGCCCCTTCGTCAAGGACCTGGTGCCTTACGTGCCGGGCGAGCAACCCAAGCTGGCCCGCCTGGTCAAGCTGAACACCAACGAAAACCCCTATGGCCCGTCGCCCAAGGCGCTGGAGGCCATGCGCGGCGAGCTGAACGATAACCTGCGCCTGTACCCGGACCCGAACGGTGACCGTCTCAAGCAAGCGGTGGCCGAGTACTACGGCGTGACCCCGGCGCAGGTGTTTGTCGGCAACGGCTCGGACGAGGTGCTGGCGCACATCTTCCACGGCCTGTTCCAGCACGATGCGCCGCTGCTGTTCCCGGACATCAGCTACAGCTTCTACCCGGTCTACTGTGGCCTGTACGGCATTGCCTTCGAACAGGTGGCGCTGGATGAGCAGTTCCAGATCCGCATTGAGGACTACAAAAAGCCCAACGCTGGCATCATCTTCCCCAACCCCAACGCGCCGACCGGTTGCCTGATGCCGTTGCAGGCGGTGGAGGAGTTGCTGCAGGCCAACCGTGATTCGGTGGTGGTGGTGGATGAGGCTTACATCGATTTCGGTGGTGAAACGGCGATCAGCCTGGTGGACCGCTACGATAACCTGCTGGTTACCCAGACGCTGTCGAAGTCGCGCTCGCTTGCGGGGCTGCGAGTGGGCCTGGCGGTGGGGCACCCGGACCTGATCGAGGCGTTGGAGCGGATCAAGAACAGCTTCAACTCCTATCCACTGGACCGTGCAGCTATCGTCGGCGCGGCGGTGGCGTTCGAAGACCGTGAGTACTTCGAGGAAACCTGCCGCAAGGTAATAAACAGCCGCGAGGAGTTGGTCGGTCAGCTGCAGGCCAAGGGTTTTGAGGTGCTGCCGTCGGCTGCCAACTTCATCTTCGCCCGCCACCCGCAGCAGGATGCCGGCGAGCTGGCGGCACGCTTGCGCGAGCAGGGCGTGATCGTGCGTCACTTCAAGCAGCCGCGTATTGCCCAGTTCCTGCGGATTACCATCGGTACGCCGGAAATGAACCAGGCACTGCTGGATGCGTTGAGCTGACGTGTAGGAGCGGGTTTACCCGCGAATACGGTAGCGGCGGCAGCGGCGAACGGCCGGTGGAAATTGGCCAGCAGGCCCGGCCCATTCGCGGGTGAACCCGCTCCTACCGGGGGGCTCAATAGCGGCGGTCTTCGATTACAAACGGCTTGGCTGCCGGCCTGTTGCGCACTGCCGCCGGTGTACCATCCAGTACCAGTGCATAATCGTTCTGCTTGTCCATCCCCTCCGGATCGGTCCATTGCTCGTCTCTGGCCGCAACCTGGGCAACCACATGGCCGTTCTTGATAATGGTCAGATAACCCTTGGCGTTACTGTTCCAGCGTAGCCGTCCTTTGTTTTCATCTGCCCGCGCCTTGCGCACGCCGGTATCACCCAGTAAAGGCGTGCCGTCCAATAGCCATTCCGGCTGCAGCTTGAGGCCCATGTGGCGCAGCACCGTGGGCGCTACCGAGGTCTGCGCGGGAAGCCCGTACAGACCGCCGGGCCCAGGCATTTCCACAGGAATGCTCAGCTCGGTCAGTTCCTGATTCAACGGTTTGTTGCTGGCGATGAAAATGCTCTTTTCCTGCTCCGAAGCGCCGCCATGGCCTTTGCCCCAATAGTCCCGGCCATGGTTGGTACTGACGAGTACCAGCCAGTCTTCCTGTGGGAACATGCGACGCCGCTGGTCTACCTTGTCCAATAGCCGTCCGATCTCGCTGTCGGCCTTGCGCAACGCCTGCGCATAGCGCTCACCATAACCCCTGTGATGGCCAATCTGGTCAGGTTCGTCCAGTTGAATGAACGTGAAATCAGCGGGTGTGTCGCCGAGGATCCGCAACGTTCGTTCGATCACCTGTTCATCTGGCAAGCCACTTTCGCGTACATCGGCGCCATGGGCGTCCTCCAGCAGAAATGCCGTGTTGATGGGCGACCAGTTGACGATGCTGGAGAGGTAGGCATTGGGGTAGGCCAGGCGTAGCCGCTTGAACAGGCTAGGAAACGCCGGGTTTATCCGTTGCGAGTCGTCGTCCGATTCAACGCCATGCTTGTCGCTCCACACGCCGGTCAGCAAAGTGATCCAGCCTGGGCCGCTCAAGGTGGGTTGCTCGCTGGCTTTACCATTGATCCCCCCGGCGTAAGCCTTGCCGTAGTGCAGCCGCTGTTTCAGGTTGGTCGCATCGCCCAATTGCAGGTACTGCTGCAATTGCACGCCGTCAAGGCCGATGAGCAAGGTTTTAGGGCGGCTCGGGTGCCGGGCCGGGTCACAGCCCGGCTGCAGGGCCAGGAACAGCAATAACAGCAAACTTGCCAGTCGCATGGGGTCGCATCCTTGAAAGCACGCAACGAGCGTTGCAACAAAGTGGCATGCCCACAACTGGCAGAAATACCAGGTGGTTTACCTCTTTGCCTGCAATCCAGTAAGCTGCCTCAATTCGTCGGATGATTGGTTGAGTGGCATGAATACAGAGCTGACCAAGCGCTCCCTGGTGGAGTTGGCGGTAGAGCGCATGCGCGAATGCATCGTGTTGGGCGATTGGCAGGTCGGTCAGCGCCTGCCTACCGAGCCAGAGCTTGCCTTGCAGCTGGGCATCAGCCGCAACACCGTGCGTGAGGCCATGCGCGTGCTGGCGTTCAGTGGCCTGGTGGAAATTCGCCAGGGCGACGGCAGCTACCTGCGCACTGCCCAGGACCCGCTGCAGGCGGTGCACGCGATGTCCCGGTGTACGCCCGAGCAGGCCCGTGAAACCCGCCATATTCTCGAGGCGGAGGCCGTCGGGCTGGCGGCCTTGCGCCGTACCGATGCCGACCTGCAAGCGCTACGGGATGCCCTGGAAGGCAGTGCCGGGCATTTTCACGGCGATGTCGATGCCTATGTGGCCTGCGACCTGGTGTTCCACCAGCGGCTGGTCGATGCCGCCCACAACCCGGCATTAAGCGAGCTGTACCGTTACTTTTCCGGGGTCGTGGCTGCCGCTCTGCAACACAATATGGCCACCGTTCCGCGCTGCCAGGCCACGTTCGACTTGCATGGGCAGATCCTCGACGCCATCGAGCAACGTGACGCTGAACGGGCCAAGCGCCTGACCCGTATCCTCATTGAATCCTGAGACCGAGAAGGCCATGGCTGAATCCATCACCCGTAATTCCCCGTCGAACGAGCGGGATCTCGATGAGCTGCTGATCGACGCTGAAGCTGACGACGAACAGGTCCAGCAGCAGGCTGTGGTGTTGCGGCGGCCCTGGCTGTTGCTGCTGGGCCTGGTGCTGGTGGCCTTGAACCTGCGCCCGGCATTGTCGAGCATGGCGCCGGTGCTGGGCCAAGTATCTGAAGGCTTGGGGCTGAATGCTTCGCAGGCTGGCTTGCTGACCACCTTGCCGGTGCTCTGCCTGGGCCTGTTTGCTCCCTTGGCGCCGGTGCTGGCGCGGCGCTTTGGCAGCGAGCGGGTGATTCTTGGCATCCTCCTCACCCTGGCACTTGGCCTCGTGGTACGAAGTACCTTTGGGGCAATCGGGGTGTTCCTCGGCAGCCTGATGGCGGGGGCCAGCATCGGCATTATCGGCGTATTGTTACCCGGTATCGTCAAGCGCGACTTTCCACAGCACGCTGGCACGCTGACCGGTGTATACACCATGGCGTTATGCCTGGGCGCGGCCATGGCCGCAGGTGCCACCGTACCTTTGGCCCAGCATTTCGACGGCAGCTGGGCACTGGGGTTGGGCTTCTGGGTGCTGCCGGCTTTGCTGGCCATGCTGGTGTGGCTGCCACAGGCCCGTCAGGGGCATGGGCTGCACAAGGTGGCCTATCGCGTGCGAGGCTTGTGGCGTGACCCACTGGCCTGGCAGGTGACCCTGTATATGGGCCTGCAGTCATCACTGGCTTACATCGTGTTCGGTTGGTTGCCATCGATCCTGATCGGCCGCGGCCTCACCCCTACCGAGGCAGGTTTGGTGCTGTCAGGGTCGGTAATCGTGCAGTTGATCAGTTCGCTCAGCGCCCCCTGGCTGGCCACCCGCGGCAAGGACCAGCGGCTGGCAATCGTGGTGGTCATGTCGGGCACGCTGGCGGGGCTGTTCGGTTGCCTGTATGCGCCACTTTCCGGACTGTGGGGGTGGGCCATTGTGCTGGGCCTGGGGCAGGGCGGTACCTTTGCCCTGGCGCTGACCTTGATCGTGCTGCGGTCGAAGGACGCCCACGTGGCGGCGAACTTGTCGAGCATGGCCCAAGGGGTGGGTTATACCCTGGCCTCGATGGGGCCTTTTGCGGTGGGGCTGGTGCATGACCTGACCGGCGGCTGGACGGCACTGGGTTGGATTTTTGCGGTGCTGGGCGTTGGCGCCGTGGTGTTCGGGCTGGGTGCCGGGCGGGCGCTGCATGTGCAGGTGACCTGCGAAAAAGTCTGAGGCCTGTTTTAGCAGTCCCGTCCTCGTGCCTGCCAAGAGGGCGGGACTGGCATAAGCCACCGGGGCAGATTATCGTGCAGTTTTCGAACCTAGGACGGACCAGCCCCCAATGAGTGATGCCAACCGCGCCCTGATCACCCGTTTCTACCAGGCTTTCCAGCGCCTGGATGCCGACGCCATGCTGGCCTGCTACAGCGATGATATCGTTTTCAGCGACCCGGTGTTCGGCACCCTGCGCGGCAAGGACGCAGGCGATATGTGGCGGATGCTCACCACCCGCGCCAAGAACTTCACCCTGACATTCGACAGCATACGCGCAGATGAGCACAGTGGCAGCGCGCACTGGGTGGCTACCTACCTGTTCAGCCAGACCGGCCGTGTTGTGGTCAACGATATCCAGGCACGCTTTGTCATTCGTGATGGGCTGATTTGCCAGCATGACGACACCTTTGACCTGTGGCGCTGGTCGCGGCAAGCGTTGGGTGTTCCTGGAATGCTGCTGGGGTGGTCGCCGCTGATGCAGAACAAGGTCCGCCTGCAGGCATTCAAGGGGTTGCGCGCATTCCAGCAGGCCCAGGGTGAGTGAAGTCGTCGAACCTGCCGTTGGTAAGCCCTGGTTTGTCTATCTGGTAAGGGCTGCCAATGGCTCGTTGTATTGCGGCATCAGCGATGACCCGCAGCGTCGGTTCGCCGCGCATCAGAAAGGGCAGGGCGCCCGCTATTTCAAGACCAGCCCGGCCCAGGCGCTGGTGTATGTGGAGCAGTGGCCGGACAAGAGCGCGGCGCTGCGCCAGGAGCGGTTGGTGAAACGGCTGCGCAAGTCGGCGAAGGAGGCACTGGTGGCCTCCTTTGGCGGCTTGGGGGAAATCAGTCCTTGCGGCGCTTCAGCTGATCCACCAAGGTTGTCGGCAGCCCCTTGATGATCAAGGTCCCCGCTGCTTCGTCATACTCCACCTTGTCCCCCAGCAGATGCGCCTCGAAGCTGATCGACAGCCCCTCGGCACGCCCGGTGAAACGGCGGAACTGGTTGAGGGTGCGTTTGTCAGCAGGAATTTCCGGCGACAGGCCGTAGTCCTTGTTGCGGATGTGGTCGTAGAACGCTTTGGGGCGGTCCTCGTCGATCAGGCTGGACAGCTCTTCGAGCGTCACCGGCTCGCCCAGCTTGGTCTGGGTGGTGGCGTACTCGACCAGGGTCTGGGTCTTTTCGCGGGCGGATTCTTCCGGCAGGTCTTCGCTTTCGACGAAATCGCTGAAGGCCTTGAGCAGGGTGCGGGTTTCGCCCGGGCCGTCGACGCCTTCCTGGCAGCCTATGAAGTCGCGGAAGTAATCCGACACCTTCTTGCCGTTCTTGCCCTTGATGAACGAAATATACTGCCTGGAGTTCTGGTTGTTCTTCCACTCCGACAGGTTGATGCGTGCTGCCAGGTGCAACTGGCCAAGGTCGAGGTGACGGGAAGGGGTCACGTCGAGCTGGGCATTCACCGCCACGCCTTCGCTATGGTGCAGCAGGGCGATCGCCAGGTACTCGGTCATGCCTTGCTGATAGTGGGCAAACAGGATGTGGCCGCCGGTGGACAGGTTGGACTCTTCCATCAGCTTCTGCAGATGCTCGACAGCTACGCGGCTGAAGGCGGTGAAGTCTTTTTCTTCATCCAGGTACTGCTTCAGCCAGCCGCTCAGCGGGTAGGCGCCCGATTCGCCGTGGAAAAAGCCCCAGGCCTTGCCTTGCTTGGCGTTGTAGCTGTCATTGAGGTCGGCCAGGAGGTTTTCGATGGCATCGGAGGCAGCCAGTTCGGAGTCGCGAGCATGCAGCACGGCGGGGCTGCCATCGGGCTTTTTGTCGATCAGGTGAACGATGCAATGACGGATTGGCATGGAATTCTCGGCGAGCTGCAAAAGTTGCCAAGTTTAACCTAGACCTGAGGTGATGCAGTGGCCGTATGTTGGCAGATATGTCGGTTGTTCGTTTTTTGTTCAATTTTCTGTGTTTTCAGCTGAAACCCCCGAAAAACCTGCATTTAATCAAAGTGCGAAGCGGATATTTATCCATTCATGTGGTAGTTTTGCGCGGTCTTGCGCCCCTCGTGTGCGCATTGCTGGCAGCAAGCTTTCGTCGTGTCGAACCAAACGCCGATTTTCGTATCTACATACGCAATTGGCGCGGCCCTCCATTTCAAGGGGCTGGCCCGATAACGTCGTAGTCCGCTGCTTAACCATCGAATTTGATAGGGAAGGAACACCACCATGGCATTGACCAAAGACCAACTGATTGCCGACATCGCCGAATCGATCGCCGCGCCAAAAGCCACCGCCAAGAACGCTCTGGAGCAACTGGGCCAGATCGTTGCTGACCAACTGGAAAACGGCGCTGAAATCACTCTGCCAGGCATCGGCAAGCTGAAAGTCTCCGAGCGTCCTGCCCGTACCGGCCGCAACCCTTCGACTGGCGCTGCCATCGAAATCGCTGCCAAGAAAGTCGTCAAGTTCGTTCCAGCCAAAGTGCTGACCGACGCCATCAACAAGTAATTGTTGCTTTGACGAAACCGCGCCCGGCTTGCCCGGGCGCGGTTTTTTCATGCCTGTGATTTACGCTGGGCGTGCCAGGCTTGGCGTGCGGCGTCGTCAAGGAAGCTCCAGGCGACCATGCGGCTCTGTTTCTGCCCCTGGCCCATCTCAATGATGCGTACGGCCTTGGCGCCGGACTTCTTCAACGCGGCTTCGATGCCCGGCAGGTTGCTGGCCTTGGACACCAGGCTGGTGAACCAAAGTACCCGTTCGGCGTACTGCACGCTTTCGCCGATCAGCTGGGTGACAAAGCGGATTTCGCCACCCTCGCACCACAGTTCATTGTTCTGGCCACCGAAGTTCAGCACGGGCAGCTTGCGTTTGGGGGCCTGTTTGCCGAGGTTCTTCCATTTGCGCTGGCTGCCGCGGGTGGCTTCGTCGCGTGAGGCATGGAAGGGCGGGTTGCACAGGGTCAGGTCGAAGCGTTCGCCCTCCTGCAGCAGGCCGCTGAGGATGTGCGCTCGGTTGGCCTGCTGGCGCAGGGTAATGGCTTTGCCCAGGCCATTGGCCTGGACGATAGCCTTGGCCGAGGCCAGCGCCACCGGGTCGATGTCCGAGCCGAGGAAGCGCCAGCGGTAGTCACTGTAGCCCAGCAGTGGATAGATGCAGTTGGCCCCCACGCCGATGTCCAGCGCGCGCACTTGGGCACCCCTTGGGACGTCGCCGGCATTGTCATCGGCCAACAGATCGGCGGCTACGTGGATGTAGTCGGCACGGCCAGGAATGGGCGGGCACAGGTAATCGGCTGGGATGTCCCAGTGCTGGATGCCGTACTGGGCCTTGAGCAGTGCACGGTTGAACACGCGGACGGCTTCGGGGTTGGCAAAGTCGATGCTGGGCTTGCCGTGGGGGTTGGTGATGGTGAAACGGGCCAGATCAGGGTGGGCCTTGATCAGGCTGGGGAAGTCGTAGCGACCCTGGTGGCGGTTGCGCGGGTGCAGGGTGGGTTTGTTCGGGGTCATGGCAGTGTCCAGCCCTATACGAGCGGTGGCTTGAAGAACCTGGGGCTGCTGCGCAGCCCTTTTGCGACACAAGGCCGCTCCCACAGGAGGGTGGCGCCTTGAAGGTTGGCGCCGTCCTGTGGGAGCGGCCTTGTGTCGCGAAAGGGCCGTACAGTGGCCCCAACGGTCTCTCTAGTGATTACAGCGCTGCAATCCGCGCATGCTGCTCGGTGAAGTTGGCCAGGGCCTGTTCGGACTCGGCCAGCTTGGCGCGTTCCTTCTCGATCACCGCAGGCGGGGCCTTGTCGACGAAGGCTGCGTTGGACAGCTTGCCGCCAACACGTTGCACTTCACCTTGCAGACGCTGGATTTCCTTGTTCAGGCGCGCCAGCTCGGCATCCTTGTCGATCAGCCCGGCCATTGGCACCAGCACTTGCAGGTCACCTACCAGGGCGGTAGCGGACAGCGGCGCTTCGTCGGCATCACCCAGTACGGTGAACGACTCGACCTTGGCCAGCTTCTTCAGCAGCGCTTCGTTTTCCTGCAGACGGCGCTGGTCGTCGGCGTTGGCGTTCTTCAGGAACAGCGGCAGCGGCTTGCCGGGGCCGATGTTCATTTCGGCGCGGATATTGCGCAGGCCGACCATCAACTCTTTCAGCCACTCGATGTCGCCTTCGGCAGCGGCGTCAATACGTGCTTCGTTGGCCACTGGCCATGGCTGCAGCATGATGGTCTTGCCGTCGATGCCGGCCAGCGGCGCGATGCGCTGCCAGATTTCTTCGGTGATGAACGGCATGAACGGATGCGCAAGACGCAGTGCCACTTCCAGCACGCGCACCAAGGTGCGGCGAGTGCCGCGAGCGCGCTCTACCGGGGCGTTTTCGTCCCACAGTACCGGTTTGGACAGCTCCAGGTACCAGTCGCAGTACTGGTTCCAGATGAACTCGTACAACGCCTGGCTGGCCAGGTCGAAGCGGAACTGCTCCAGCTGGCGGGTTACTTCGGCTTCGGTACGCTGAAGCTGCGAGATGATCCAGCGGTCGGCCAGCGACAGCTCGTAGGCTTCGCCGTTCTGGCCGCAGTCTTCGCCCTTGTCCAGGACGTAGCGGGCAGCGTTCCAGATCTTGTTGCAGAAGTTGCGGTAGCCTTCGACGCGGCCCATGTCGAACTTGATGTCGCGGCCGGTCGAGGCCAGCGAGCAGAAAGTGAAGCGCAGGGCGTCGGTGCCGTAGCTGGCAATACCTTCGGGGAACTCGGCCTTGGTCTGCTTGGCGATTTTCTCGGCAAGCTTGGGCTGCATCATGCCGCTGGTGCGTTTTTCCAGCAGGGCGTCGAGGGTGATGCCGTCGACGATGTCCAGCGGGTCCAGCACGTTGCCCTTGGACTTGGACATCTTCTGGCCCTGGCCGTCCCGTACCAGGCCGTGCACGTACACGGTCTTGAACGGTACCTGCGGGGTGCCGTCTTCGTTCTTGATCAGGTGCATGGTCAGCATGATCATGCGCGCAACCCAGAAGAAGATGATGTCGAAGCCAGTCACCAGCACGTCGGTGGAGTGGAACTTCTTGAGGAATTCGGTCTGCTCCGGCCAGCCCAGGGTGGAGAATGTCCACAGGCCCGAGCTGAACCAGGTGTCGAGTACGTCGTCATCCTGACGCAGGACCACGTCGGCGCCCAGCTTGTGCTTGGCGCGCACTTCTTCCTCGTTGCGGCCAACGTAGACCTGGCCTGCCTCGTCGTACCACGCAGGAATGCGATGGCCCCACCACAGCTGGCGGCTGATGCACCAGTCCTGGATATCGCGCATCCAGGAGAAGTACATGTTCTCGTATTGCTTGGGCACGAACTGGATGCGGCCATCTTCCACGGCGGCGATGGCAGGCTCTGCCAGCGGCTTGGTGGAAACGTACCACTGGTCGGTCAGCCACGGCTCGATGACCGTGCCGGAGCGGTCGCCTTTCGGCACTTTCAGGGCGTGGTCGTCGATGCTGACCAGCAGGCCCTGGGCGTCCAGGTCGGCGACGATCTGCTTGCGCGCGACAAAGCGGTCAAGGTTGGCGTACTGGGCCGGCAGCTGGGTGTCGACCTGCTCGTTAACGCTGCCGTCGAGGTTGAAGGCCTGGGCGCTGGACAGCACGAAGGCGTTCTTGTCGAAGATGTTCAGCAGCGGCAGGTTATGACGCTTGCCGACTTCGTAGTCGTTGAAGTCGTGGGCCGGTGTGATCTTCACGCAACCGGTACCGAACTCGGGGTCGCAGTAGTCATCGGCGATGATCGGGATGCGGCGGCCGACCAATGGCAGTTCGACGAATTTGCCGATCAGTGCCTGATAGCGTTCGTCGTTCGGGTTGACGGCCACGGCAGCGTCACCCAGCAGGGTTTCCGGACGCGTGGTGGCAACTACCAGGTAGTCCTGGCCTTCGGCGGTCTTGGCGCCGTCGGCCAGTGGGTAGCGCAGGTTCCACAGGTGGCCTTTCTCGTCGTGGTTTTCCACTTCGAGGTCGGAGATGGCCGTGTGCAGCTTGGTGTCCCAGTTGACCAGGCGCTTGCCGCGGTAGATAAGGCCGTCTTCATGCAGGCGCACGAACGCTTCTTTTACCGCTTCGGAGAGGCCGTCGTCCATGGTGAAGCGCTCGCGGCTCCAGTCTACCGACGAGCCCAGGCGGCGAATCTGGCGGCTGATGTTGCCACCGGACTGATCCTTCCATTCCCAGACTTTTTCCAGGAACTTTTCGCGGCCCAGGTCATGACGGTTCTGGCCTTTGGCTTCAAGTTGGCGCTCGACCAGCATCTGCGTGGCGATACCCGCGTGATCGGTGCCTGGCTGCCACAGGGTGTCGCGGCCTTGCATGCGGCGGAAACGGATCAGGGCGTCCATGATCGCGTTGTTGAACCCGTGGCCCATGTGCAGGCTGCCGGTTACGTTCGGCGGCGGGATCATGATGGTGTAGGACTCGCCTGCACCTTGTGGAGCGAAATAGTTCTCGGACTCCCAGGTGTTGTACCAGGAAGTTTCGATTGCGTGCGGCTGGTAGGTCTTATCCATGCGCGGCGGGACCCTGTGCATTTATTCGGGAAAGCCGGGAAGTATAACCAAGCTGGGGGCCGCAGGCGACACCGTTGCCGGTTCTACTCGGAACGCTTGATCAGCCGCTCGATCCGCGCATCCAGCCGGCGCTTGATTTCGTTCTCGATATGCGGGGTAAAGTCGTTGATCACGTCCTGCATGATCATCTGCGCTGCGGCGCGCAGCTCGCTTTCCAGGTGCAGCAGGGTGTCCTGGCGGCGGGTCTGCGGGTCGTCCTCGGGCTCGGCAGCTACCGGTTCTGCGGGCGCCGCGGGATCGCTGGCGGCTTCGTCCAGCAGCAACGGAATCTGCTCTACCGTCTCGGTGAGCAGTGGCGGTTGCAGGTCGGCGTCGCCAAGCAGCTGACGGATCGACTCGAGGTCATCGAGCAGATGGGCGGAATCGGGCAAAGAGGAGGGCTTGTCCATCGTCGTCAAAGTCGCTGTAAGCGGTGGTCTTGCAGAGCATAGCCCTGTTCGCGGTAGAAACGGAATCGCTCACGGGCTGATTGGCGGATAGCCGGCTCTTCAACAACGATTTCGGCCACCCGCTCGAACTGCCCGACAAAGCCCGGCACGCTGGCGCCGAGGTTGATCAGCAGACCGTGGTGCTCGCCGGCGTTGTCAGCCAGGCCCAGAACCACGTCAGCATCGGCATGCACCTCGGCGAGGTCGTGGGGCACGAAGGCCTCGCCCTTGAAGCGCCACAAGCGCTGGTCCAGTTCACTGCGCTGTTCGGCATCCTGGCAGTGCAGATAGACCCGGTGGCCGAGGCGCCAAGCTTTCTCGCACAGTTTGCAGGCGAAATCGAGCCGCGCCGACAGCGAGTCGGTGGGCAGAATGTAGAAGTCGACTTTGCTCATGGTGGGAATCGCCGGCCGGTGGCGCGCAAGGCACCACCGGCTTCACGGCTTCAGGCGCCAGCGCGGTCCAGCAGGTACTGGGTCAGCAGAGGTACCGGGCGGCCAGTGGCGCCTTTGTCCTTGCCGCCACTGACCCAGGCGGTACCGGCAATGTCCATGTGCGCCCAGTTGTAGGCTTTGGCGAAGCGCGACAGGAAGCAACCCGCGGTGATCGTACCGGCCTTCGGCCCACCGATGTTGCCCATGTCGGCGAACGGGCTGTCCAGTTGCTCCTGGTATTCCTCGAACAGCGGCAACTGCCAGGCACGGTCGTCGGCGCGCTTGCCGGCATCGAGCAACTGCCCGACCAGGTCGTCGTTATTGCCCATCAGGCCGGAGGTGTGGCTGCCCAGGGCGACGATGCAGGCGCCGGTCAGGGTGGCGATGTCGATGACCGCCTGCGGCTTGAAGCGCTCGGCGTAGGTCAGGGTGTCGCACAGCACCAGGCGGCCTTCAGCGTCGGTGTTGAGGATTTCCACGGTCTGGCCGCTCATGGTGGTGACGATGTCACCTGGGCGGGTGGCGCCGCCGCTTGGCATGTTCTCGGCGCAGGCCAGCAGGCACACCAGGTTGATCGGCAGTTGCAGCTCGAGCACTGCACGCAGGGTGCCGAACACGCTGGCGGCGCCGCACATGTCGTACTTCATTTCATCCATGCCGGCGCCTGGCTTGAGGCTGATGCCGCCGGTGTCGAAGGTAATGCCTTTACCCACCAGCACGAATGGCTTGTCGGCCTTTTTACCGCCCTGGTAATTGAGCACGATCAGGCGTGGCGGCTGGTCGCTGCCCTGGCCCACGGCGTAGAACGCGCCCATGCCCAGGTCCTTGATCTTTTTCTCGTCCAGCACTTCAACCTTGAGGGCCTTGTGTGCCTTGCCCAGCTCCTTCGCCTGTTCGGCCAGGTAGCTTGGGTGGCAAAGGTTGGGCGGCAGGTTGCCGAGGTCGCGGGTGAAGGCCATGCCGCTGGCGATGGCGCTGGCATGCTTGACCGCACGCTCGACTTCGGCCTGGCCGGCTTTGTCGGCCAGCAGGGTGACCTTTTTCAGCGCGCGCGGCTCGGCTTTCTGGCTCTTGAAACGGTCGAACACATATTCGCCGTCCAGCAGGGTTTCGGCCAGCAGGCGGTACTTGCCGTAATGGGCGTCGCGGTTGCTGACCGCGATATCGTCCAGGGCCAGTACTGCATCAGCGCCGTTCAGGCCCTTGAGCACGCCAGCGACACTGGCCACCAGTTTGCGCCAGGCGCGGTCGCCCAGGGCTTCTTCCTTGCCGCTGCCCACCAGCAGCACGCGCTCGGCTTTCAGGCCCGAAAGGTTCTGTAGCAGCAGGGTCTGGCCCGGCTTGCCGGCCAGGTCGCCGCGCTTGAGCACGGCGCTGATGGCGCCTTCGCAGGCCTGGTCGACAGCCTGGGCAACAGTGCCGAGCTTGCGGTTTTCACCTACCGGAAGGACCAGTGTGGCGGTTTTTACGGATGCAGCAGCTACGCTTTTTACAACCAGTTCCATGTCAGGATCCCCGAATGATCGATACGAATGGCGCTGTGTGTTCCAGCGCTCTGGACGGGCCTGGCCGCGTCGTCGCGCACCAGCGGAAAAGCTGCCAGTTTGAGCCTGTGGCAAGCGTGCTGACAACCCCGATGTGCGCCTTCGTACGCGGCCAAGTGACAGGGGCGGTCAATCACAGGATAATGCGCGCACTTTACATGGAGGTTCGCCTTTGGCGAACCGGCATTGGTCTTGGATGTACTAAGTCATTGTTTGGCGCCATTGCATGGCAGTCCGCCCTGACAACCCAGGAGTGTCTGGTTTGATCGTCTTTCGTTATCTGTCCCGCGAGGTCCTGGTCACCTTGAGCGCCGTCAGCGCTGTGCTGTTGGTGATCATCATGAGCGGGCGCTTCATCAAGTACCTGGCCCAGGCTGCCCAGGGCGTGCTCGACCCGGGCGTGTTGTTCCTGATCATGGGCTTCCGCTTGCCAGGCTTCCTGCAACTGATTCTGCCTCTGGGGCTGTTCCTCGGCATCCTCCTGGCTTACGGGCGCCTGTACCTGGAAAGCGAGATGACCGTGCTGTCGGCCACTGGCATGAGCCAGCAGCGCCTGCTGGGCATGACCATGGCGCCGGCTGCCCTGGTTGCCCTGCTGGTGGCCTGGCTGAGCCTGAGCCTGGCCCCGCTGGGCGTGGCCCAGGTGCAGCAGATCATCAGCCAGCAGGATGCCCTGACCGAGTTCGACACCTTGGTGCCGGGCCGCTTCCAGACCTTGCGTGATGGCTCGCGGGTAACCTATACCGAGCAACTGTCGGATGACCGCATCAACCTGGGCGGGGTGTTCATCTCCGAGAAGCGCTTCAACCAGGACAAGACCAAGGACCGCGCCCCGTCGGTGCTGGTCGCCGAGAAAGGCCACCAGGAAATCCAGGCCGACGGCAACCGCTACCTGGTGCTGGAAAACGGTTACCGCTACGACGGCAACCCGGGCCAGGCCGACTACCGCGCCATCAAGTACGACACCTACGGCGTGCTGCTGCCCAAGCCGGAAGTCGCCGAGGAAGTGACCGAGCGCGAAGCGCTTCCCACCTCCGAACTGATCGGCAAGGAGGGCCTGCGTGAGCGCGCCGAGCTGCAATGGCGGTTGTCGCTGCCGATCCTGGTGTTCGTCGTCACCCTGCTGGCGGTGCCACTGTCGCGGGTCAACCCGCGCCAGGGCCGCTTCCTCAAGCTGCTGCCGGCAATTCTTCTGTACATGGCCTACCTGACAATGCTGATTTCCGTACGCGGCGCCCTCGAGAAGGGCAAACTGCCGATCGCCCTGGGCATGTGGTGGGTCCACGGCCTGTTCCTGCTGATCGGCCTTGGCCTGATGTACTGGGAGCCGCTGCGCCTCAAACGTGCCGCCCGCCGTGCGGAGGTGGCCCATGGCTAAGCTCGATCGCTACATCGGCCAGAGCGTGCTGCTGGCCATCCTGGCCGTGCTGGGGATCATCCTCGGCCTGGCTTCGCTTTTCGCCTTCATCGATGAAATGGGCGACCTGAGCGACACCTACACGGTGATGGAAGCGGGTAACTTTGTTCTGCTTACCGCACCTCGGCGGCTGTATGAAATGCTGCCAATGGCCGCCTTGATCGGTTGCCTGATCGGCCTGGGCAGTCTGGCCAGCAGCAGCGAGCTGACCATCATGCGTGCGGCCGGCGTGTCCATTGGCCGTATCGTCTGGGCGGTGATGAAGCCGATGCTGGTGCTGATGCTGGTGGGGCTGCTGATTGGCGAATATGTGGCACCGGTGACCGAGAACAAGGCCCAGGCCGACCGTTCCCTGGCCCAGGGTGGTGGTGAAGCACAAAGCTCCAAACGTGGCATGTGGCACCGCCAGGGCGAGGAGTACGTGCACATCAACGCCGTACAGCCCGATGGCCTGCTGCTGGGCGTGACCCGCTACCGCTTCGACAGCGAGCGCAAGATTGTCACCTCGAGCTTTGCCCGCCGTGCGCAGTACCAGAACGACCACTGGCTGCTCGCCGATGTGCGTACCACCTACTTCCGCGGCGACCACACCGAGGTGGTCAACGCGCCGGAGGAGCGCTGGGATGTTTCGCTCACGCCAGAACTGCTCAATACCGTGATCCTCGCGCCAGAGTCGCTTTCGATTACCGGGTTGTGGGATTACATCCACTACTTGTCTGATCAGGGCCTGAACAACTCCCGCTACTGGCTGGCGTTCTGGACCAAGGTGCTGCAGCCGATGGTAACGGCGGCCCTGGTGCTGATGGCGATCTCGTTCATCTTTGGCCCGCTGCGTTCGGTTACCCTTGGTCAGCGCGTGTTCACGGGTGTGCTGGTAGGCTTCGTGTTTCGCATTGGTCAGGACCTGCTTGGGCCGTCGAGCCAGGTATTCGGCTTCCCGCCGCTGCTGGCGGTGGTGATACCGGCGGGCATCTGTGCCTTGGCCGGTGTGTGGTTGTTGCGCCGGGCAGGTTAATAGCCTGAGCTGCACAAGAAAGCCGACCTCAGGGTCGGCTTTTTCATGGGTATTAATCTGGCCCGACCTCTTCGCTACAGGTACCGCGCAGGCATGAGGAAAGGGCCCGAAGGCAACTCCAATCCTCTGGCTTATTTCTTCTGTTTCGGCACCCGCACCAGCTGGCTTTCCGAATAGATGTCATGCCAACCGCGCTTGCGCTTGTCGATCAGCACCCAGAAAAAACCCAGCCCCAGGCACAGCCACGAGGCGATCGACACGACGAACCGCAACAGCGCCTGCCACAGGCTGATGGCCGAGCCATCGGCATTCTGCACCCGAACGCCCCATACCTGCATACCCAGCGTCTGCCCGCCGTGGGTCCAGAACTTGGCAAAGAAGCCGAACAGGGCAAACAGCAATACCGTAGACAGCAATGGGTCGCCATCCAGTGCGCCGGCCTCGGTCAGCTCGCGCATGCGTGCTTCGCCGATGATCGACATCTGAATCATCTTGTAGGCGCCGGCGGTCACGATCAGCAGTGCGGTGCACAGTAAAAAGTCATAGAACATCGCTGCCAGGCGCCGGCCCAGGCCGACCGGTGGAAAATCCCCTTGGGGAGTGAGTAGAGGCTTGGACATGCAGGACGCTCCAAAAGACGAGCCCACTATTCTACGGGCAAAAAAAAGCCCCTGCACTTGGCAGGGGCTTTTCAAAGTCTGGCGCTGGATCAGACAGGTTGAACCTTGTCAGCCTGCATGCCTTTCTGGCCTTGGACTGCTTCGAAGGTGACTTGCTGGCCTTCTTTCAGGCTCTTGAAGCCGTTGCCTTCGATAGCGCGGAAGTGAACGAAGAGATCCGGACCGCTTTCTGGGGTGATGAAGCCGTAACCTTTTTCGTCATTGAACCACTTGACGGTACCCTTCTGACGCTCAGCCATTGTCTTATTTCCTATGAAACTTAAATTTTGATGACAGTTACTTTCGCACTTTTTTGTAAGCGAAAGATTACTGGGCTGGGTTGCAGGAAGTAAGAGACGTCGAACGGGTTGTAGCAAATCTCGGCTACTGGCCCAGGTCACGAACTGTTGCGACCCATGCAAACACAGTGCAGTGACTCTACGCCAACTCTCGAGCGAAAAACAAGCCCTTGGTCGTATGGAAAACTGGCGGCTTGCCGATAACCGACCGATTTGTCGGAAACGGCATGGCGCCTGGCCTGGCGCCATGTTCAAAAGTTATTGGGCAGGTTCGAAAACGAATATGTCTATGCTGCCCAAAACCTTCACAAAGCCGTTTCAGCCACGGTAGTAACGTGGTGTCACGAAAGGCATTTTGCTGACTTTCAAGGCCACCTTCTTTCCACGCACCACGGCAAACAGTGCGGTGTCGAGTGCAGCATGTTCACTATCGATATAACCCATGGCGACAGGGGCAGCGAGTGTCGGGCCAAAGCCCCCGCTGCACACTTTACCCACCGGTTTATCGTTTGCGTCGACAATGTCCGCACCTTCACGAACAGGCGTACGCTCCTGCGGCAGCAGGCCGACACGTTTGCGCGCAACACCATCGCGCACGTGGGCGAAGATCGCCTCGGCACCCGGGAAGCCGGCAGCACGTGCACCGTCGGCACGGCGCACCTTGGAAATTGCCCACAGCAGGCTGGCTTCGATCGGCGTAGTCTCGCTGTTCATGTCGTGGCCATACAGGCACAGGCCAGCTTCCAGGCGCAGCGAGTCGCGTGCGCCCAAGCCGATCGGCTGTACTTCCGGCTCGGCCATCAGGCGGCGGGCCAAGGCGTCGGCAGCGTTGACCGGTACCGAGATCTCGTAGCCGTCTTCGCCGGTGTAGCCCGAGCGGCTGACGAAGCAGTCCACACCCAGCAGTTTTACCCGGCGGAACTGCATGAAGGTCATGCCGGCCACTTCTGGAGCCAGGCGTTCCAGCACCTTGACTGCAGCCGGGCCTTGCAGGGCGAGCAGGGCACGCTCCTCGAACAGCGGCTGCACCTCGCAACGGCTGCCGATGTGGGTTTGCAGGTGAGCCAGGTCCTGCTCCTTGCAGGCGGCGTTGACGACCAGGAACAGGGTGTCCTCGCCCAGGTTGGCAACCATCAGGTCGTCGAGAATGCCGCCTTGCTCATTGGTGAACATGGCATAGCGCTGCATACCCACTGGCAGGTCGATGATGTCCACCGGTACCAGGCTTTCCAGCGCCTTGGCGGCGTCAGCGCCACGCAGAATGATCTGGCCCATGTGCGAGACGTCGAACAGGCCGGCCTGCTCGCGGGTGTGCAGGTGTTCCTTGAGCACGCCCAGCGGGTACTGCACCGGCATGTCGTAGCCGGCGAACGGCACCATGCGTGCACCCAGTTCCAGATGCAGGGCATGCAGTGGGGTCTTGAGCAGTGTTTCGGACATCGATGACTCCTTACTGTCATTGTCGGGTCAACATTCGATGATGTTGACGGCCAGGCCGCCACGGGCGGTCTCTTTGTATTTGCTTTTCATGTCGGCGCCGGTCTGGCGCATGGTGCGGATGACCTTGTCCAGCGACACGTAGTGCTGCCCGTCGCCGCGCAGGGCCATGCGTACCGCGTTGATGGCCTTCACCGAGCCCATCGCATTGCGCTCGATACAGGGCACCTGTACGAGGCCGCCGATCGGGTCGCAGGTCAGGCCCAGGTTGTGTTCCATGCCTATTTCGGCGGCGTTCTCCACCTGCTGCACGCTGCCGCCCATCACTTCGCACAGCGCCCCGGCGGCCATCGAGCAGGCGACGCCGACCTCGCCCTGGCAGCCCACTTCGGCGCCGGAGATGGAGGCGTTTTCCTTGTACAGGATGCCGATGGCTGCGGCGGTGAGCAGAAAGCGCACCACCCCATCCTCGCTGGCCCCCGGGACGAATCGCATGTAGTAGTGAAGGACTGCCGGGACGATGCCCGCTGCGCCGTTGGTAGGGGCGGTGACCACACGACCGCCGTAGGCGTTTTCCTCGTTCACCGCCAAGGCGTAGAGGTTGACCCAGTCGAGCACGGACAGGGCGTCACGCAGGCTGGCTTCCGGGTGGCCGCTCAGTTGGCGGTACAGGGCCGGCGCGCGGCGCTTGACCTTGAGCCCTCCCGGTAATATGCCCTCATGCTGGCAACCTGCCGCGACGCAATCTTGCATCACCTGCCAGATGCGCAGCAGCCCGGCCCGGGTTTCTGCTTCTGGGCGCCAGGCGGACTCATTGGCCAGCATCACCTGGCTCACCGACAGGTCATGCGCGGTGCAGTGGCCGAGGAGCGCCTTGGCGGTCTTGAACGGATAGGCCAGCACCGTGGTGTCTTCGACGATGCGGTCATGGCCGGCAGCGTCCTCGTCGACCACGAAACCACCGCCTACCGAGTAGTACTCGCGGCTTCGGATTTGCAGGCCTGCGTCGTCGAAGGCGCGGAATATCATGCCGTTGGGGTGGTAGTCCAACGGCTTGCGGATCATCGCCAGGTGCTGCTTTTCGATGAACGCAATGCTGTGTTCGCCCAGCAGGTTGATGTGTCCGCTGTCGCGGATGACCTGCAGGCGGGCGGGAATGCTGTCGGTGTCGATAATGTCCGGGTGTTCGCCTTCAAGGCCCAGCAGCACGGCTTTGTCACTGCCGTGGCCTTTGCCTGTAGCGCCCAGTGAGCCATACAGCTCGGCTTTGACGCTGGCGGTGCGGGCCAGCAGGCCGTCACGGCGCAACCCTTCGGCAAACCGCGCAGCGGCGCGCATCGGGCCGACCGTGTGGGAGCTGGAGGGTCCGATGCCGATCTTGAACAGGTCGAAGACGCTCAGTGACATGTGGACCTCCTGCCAGGTTGTTGGGTGGACATTGAGCCCTGTAGGAGCCCGCCACCCAAGCCAGGTGGCGGGGAGGGGCTATCAGGCGTCCTGATAGCTCTCGATCGACGGGCAGGCGCACACCAGGTTGCGGTCGCCGAACACGTTGTCGACCCGGCCGACCGGCGGCCAGTACTTGCCTTCCACCAGGCTCGCCAGGGGGTATACCGCCTGCTCGCGGCTGTAGCCATGGGTCCATTCGCCAACCAGCTCAGCCGCAGTGTGCGGTGCGTTTTTCAGCGGGTTGTCGTCCTTGTCCAGGCTACCGTCCTCCACCGCGCGGATTTCTTCGCGGATCTGGATCATTGCGTTGCAGAAGCGGTCCAGTTCTTCTTTGGACTCGCTTTCGGTCGGTTCGATCATCAGCGTGCCAGCCACCGGGAAGGACATGGTCGGGGCGTGGAAGCCGAAGTCGATCAACCGCTTGGCCACGTCGTCGACACTGATGCCGCTGGTGTCCTTCAGTGGGCGCAGGTCGAGAATGCACTCGTGAGCCACCAGGCCGTTACCGCCGGTATACAGAACAGGATAGTGCTCTTCCAGGCGGCGGGCGATGTAGTTGGCGTTGAGGATTGCCATCTGCGAGGCACGTTTGAGGCCGGCACCGCCCATCATGCGGATATACATCCATGTGATGGGCAGGATGCTGGCGCTACCGAACGGCGCAGCGCATACCGCGCCCTGGGTGTTTTCCAGCTGTGCATGGCCTGGCAGGAACGGCGCCAGGTGCGACTTGACGCCAATCGGGCCTACGCCCGGGCCACCACCACCGTGCGGGATGCAGAAGGTCTTGTGCAGGTTCAGGTGGGAAACGTCGCCACCGAACTTGCCGGGTGCGCACAGTCCGACCATGGCGTTCATGTTGGCGCCGTCGATGTACACCTGGCCACCGTTGTCGTGGATGATCGCGCAGATTTCGCCGATCGCTTCCTCGAACACGCCGTGGGTCGACGGGTAGGTGATCATGATTGCAGCCAGGCGCTCGCGGTGCTCGATGGCTTTGGCGCGCAGGTCCTCGACATCGACGTTGCCACGGGCGTCACAGGCGGTAACCACGACACGCATGCCAGCCATGTGTGCGGTGGCCGGGTTGGTGCCATGGGCCGACGACGGGATCAGGCAGATATCGCGGTGGCCTTCACCCCGGCTGCGGTGGTAGGCGCGGATCGCCAACAGCCCGGCGTATTCGCCCTGCGAGCCGGCGTTGGGCTGCAGCGACACGGCATCATAGCCAGTGGCCGCGCACAGCATGGCCTCCAGTTCGGTGGTCATCTGCAGGTAGCCCTGGCTCTGCTCGGCCGGGGCGAATGGGTGCAGGTTGCCGAACTCGGCCCAGGTGACCGGGATCATCTCGCTGGCGGCGTTCAGCTTCATGGTGCACGAGCCCAGCGGAATCATGCTGCGGTCCAGCGCCAGGTCCTTGTCGGCCAGGCGGCGCAGGTAGCGCATCAGCTCGGTTTCGCTGTGGTAGCGGTTGAACACCGGGTGTTCGAGGATGGCCGACTGGCGCAGCAGGGCGGCAGGCAGCAGGGAACCGGTGCTGGCGGCCAGTGCGGTGAAATCAGGCTGTGCCTGCTCGCCACCCAACAGCTGCCACAGCGACTCGACGTCAGCCTGAGTGCTGGTTTCGTCCAGAGACAAGCCCACATGGGCGGCATCGATCTGGCGCAGGTTGATGCCCTGGGCGCGTGCCTTGTCATGCAGGCTGGCGGTGGCAGTGCCGGTGGCCAGGGTCAGGGTATCGAAGGCGCTGGCGCCCACCACTTGTACGCCCAGCGCCTTCAGGCCGGCGGCGAGGATCGCGGTCAGGGCGTGGGTGCGCTCGGCAATGCGCTTGAGGCCGGCAGGGCCGTGGTACACGGCGAACATGCTGGCGATGTTGGCCAGCAGCACCTGGGCGGTGCAGATGTTGCTGGTGGCCTTTTCGCGGCGGATGTGCTGCTCGCGGGTCTGCATGGCCAGACGCAGGGCGGTTTTGCCGAAGCGGTCGATCGACACGCCGACCAGGCGGCCAGGCATGTCGCGCTTGAACGCGTCGCGGGTGGCGAAGTAAGCCGCGTGCGGGCCACCGAAGCCCAGTGGCACGCCGAAGCGCTGGGCGCTGCCGATGGCCACGTCGGCGTCGAATTCGCCCGGTGGGGTCAGCAGGGTCAGGGCCAGCAGGTCTGCCGCTACGGCGACCAGAGCGTTGGCAGCGTGGAAGCGCTGCACGACCTCGCGGTAGTCGAACACTTCACCGTTGCTGGCCGGGTATTGCAGCAGGGCGCCGAAGAAGGCGCTGACATCGCCCAGCTCGCGCTCGTCGCCAACCACAACCTCGATACCCAGCGGCTCGGCACGGGTGCGCAGCACGTCGAGGGTTTGCGGGTGACAGTGCACGGAGGCGAAGAAGGCATGGCTGGACTTGTTCTTCGACAGGCGCTTGCAGAAGGTCATGGCCTCGGCCGCAGCAGTGGCTTCGTCGAGCAAGGAGGCGTTGGCGATCGGCAGGCCGGTGAGGTCGCTGATCAGGGTCTGGAAGTTCAGCAGTGCTTCCAGGCGGCCTTGGGAAATTTCTGGCTGATACGGGGTGTAGGCGGTGTACCAGGCCGGGTTTTCCAGCAGGTTGCGCAGGATCGGTGCCGGAGTGTGGGTGTTGTAGTAGCCCTGGCCGATGTAGCTTTTGAACAGCTGGTTCTTGCCAGCGATGGCCTTGAGCGCAGCGAGCGCGTCGGCCTCGCTCTGGCCGTCGTGCGAGCCAAGCACGCTGGTACCTTTGATGCTGTCGGGGATGACCGCAGCGGTCATGGCGTCCAGCGAGTCGAAGCCCAGTGCAGTGAGCATGGCCTGTTCGTCAGCGGCGCGCGGGCCTATGTGACGGGCGATGAATTCGTTGGCGGTGCCGAGGTTGATGGTCATGGCGGGATTCCTCAGGCGTCGTCGTTGGCTTTGAGCAGGCGGTCGTAGGCGTCCTGGTCGAGCAGAGCGGTTACGGCTTCTGCATCGGCAGGGATGAAGCGGAAGAACCAGCCTTCGCCCATCGGGTCTTCGTTGACCAGTTCAGGGCTGTCTTCGAGCTGGCCGTTGACCTCGACCACTTCACCCGTCAGTGGCATGTACACGCCGCTGGCGGCCTTGACCGATTCGACGGTGGACGCTTCGCTGCCTTTCTCATACTGCTGCAACTCTGGCAGTTGCACGAAAACCACGTCGCCAAGGGCATTCTGGGCGTAGGCGGTGATGCCCACGGTGACGCTGCCATCGGCTTCGACGCGCAGCCATTCGTGATCTTCAGTGAAACGCAACTCGCTCATGGGGAATCCTCGGGAAGCAGGGCGTTGGGGGCGCGGTGGCGCCGCGCTCTTAGGGTAGGATTCCCTTAGCAATAATGCGGCCAACCTATAAAATTTCTTATTTATCAATAGATTACGTAAATTTACGGAGAAGCCGTATTTATCGTGTGGAATGATATCGTTACAGGTGCCTCTGAGAGGAAAAGGGTTTGAGCATCAAACCCTTGTGCACCGACGGCGAGGAGGCTGTGTATCGTTTTCGCTACGACGTAGCGAAAACGATACATGTGGTGCCTGGACTGGCGAGGTGCCAATGGCCTTCGGTCATCTCACTTTCAGCAGATGATCCAGCGAAAACGCGCCGGCGCCTCGGGCAACCAGGAGCAGCAAGAGCCCTGCCCAGGTCAGGTGGGTGGGCCACGCATCGGGGTAGACGAACACTTCGATCACCAACGTCATGCCCAGCAGTGCCAGCGCCGATAGCCGGGTCATCAGCCCGAGCACCAGCAATAGCGGGAACAAGTGCTCAGCGTAGGCGGCCAGGTGCGCTGCAATCCAGGGCGAGAGTAGAGGCAGCGCGTACTCGGTGCGGAACAGCTCATAGGTGCCGGGTGTAAGGGTGAGGAAACCCTCCACTTTGGTGCGTCCGGAAAGAAAGAATATCGAGGCGATCCCGAACCGGGCGACCAGGCACAACAGGTCATCGCTCAAACGGCGCTCGAGGCTCTGTGCAACGTGGTTCCAGGCGCGCCGCAGGCTGCTGGCCGGAGGTGTGAAATCGGCACTAGCCATGGTGGTGTTCTCCTGTGAAGGCGAGTGAGCGAAACGCCTGGGCCGTCATCAGGCGCCCGAGCATCTCGGTGAAATCCAGGTCGGTTTCAGCGTGTCGCGCCAGGTTCGAGGCCTGCATCAGCGACTGTCCGGCAGCACAGGCCTTGAGAAACGCATGGCCACCTTTTCCCAGTGGCTGGTGGCATACGCCATCAGCGGTGCCGACAAACAGCACCCCTTCGCCCACCCATGGCTGGTCATCGGGCCAGGCAACCTGCTCGCGGGCGCAGCGCCACAGGGTGTACACAGGGTGCGCCTCGCACCAGTACCAGCGAGCACTGGCACGGGGGTGCAAGCAACCGTGATCAAGATCGCTGGGGGTCATGCCTGCCAGTTCGACAAGGTTCAGGCACGTTTCGTACGGCGCACTGAAGGCTTCTGTCCAACGCAGGTCCAGGCGGGCGACTTCCGCCAGATACGGCACAGCGTGCTGTGACTGAATGTCTTCGAGGAAATCCGGGAAGGTCGCGCCGTAGCAGATCAGCCGGGGATCGCTGGGGGGGAATTGCCGCGCATAGATTGCCGCGGTCTCGTCCATCCAGGCGCGCCCGACGAGTGTGCACACGCTCGGAAAGTTTGCGCGCAGCGCATCCACGCAGCCGGCCAACACCGTGTTGCGATAAACCGCGAACGCCGCTTGTTCGGTCACGCCCGCAAGCTGGGGAGCGGGACGGGAATAGAGTGCCTCGATGAACGCTTGCTGGAACTGACCAAGGGAAAGGTTCATGGCAATACACCTGGGCAAGTCATGATCGACTGTGCAATGGACCGTTCAGCAAGCAGTTCGGTGAACGGGGGAAGCTTGTCGTCACGTTCAATGAGGGTCGGGCGCGGGCCGACACGGGATACCAGTTTGCGGTACAGCGCCCATACAGGCTCGGCGACCTGCGCATCATGAGAGTCGATCAGCAGGCTGCCTTGGTCATCGTCGCTGTGCCCGGCCAGATGAACTTCTGTGATGGCTTGCGCTGGAAAGCGGTCCAGGTAGGCAGTTGCCGAGAACCCCAGATTGTGAGCGCTCACGTAGACGTTGTTGATGTCCAGCAACAGACCACAACCGGTGCGACGTGTCAGTTCGCCAAGAAAGTCGATCTCGTCCCATTCATGGCCCTGCAGCTGCAAGTAATGACTGGGGTTTTCGATGGATATCCGCCGGCCCAAAACCTCCTGGCATCGCTGGATGTTTTCAGCGATGCGCTGCAGGGCTTCGTTGCTGCGCGGAAATGGCAGCAGGTCTGGATGGTAGTGCCCCTGCCAGGTTGACCAGGCCAGGTGCTCTGATACCAGTACCGGTTCGATCTGATCGCACAGTGCGCGCAGACGCTGCAGATGGTCCTGATCGGGGGCCGCGTCAGCCGCAAGCGAAAGTGCCACACCATGCAATGAGACCGGGTGCCGCTCTGCGATTCGGTTCAGCCAGGCAAGGCGAGGGCCACCGACCATGTAGTTCTCCGGGTGAACTTCAAACCAGAGCCCTTCGAGATTGCACGCCAGCGCCTGGTCGTAGTGCTCGGCCTTCAGGCTGACTCCGGCGCCCATTCGTGCGTCTGCGTTCATGGTCGGTTTCCCCTGATCAAGACTTGATAGGTGTCAGCGAGCCCATGCCGGCGGGTGTCTTGATCGATGTGCAGGTGCCGGCGGGGACGTTTTTCCAGTGCATGCCGTCGTAGTCCTTCTTCGCACTGCCAGCGCAGCTGGTGCCGGCGCCGGCCTTGCAATCGTTCTTTCCTGCCATGGCGACGCCGTAGCATTTTTCCATGGCAGCGCCATTGCCTGCGGGTTGCGTGCTGTCGGCCGCCATGGCGGCGCCTGCAAGCGTGGCAAGCGCGAGTGCTGCGGTGGTGAGGGCGAGGGTTTTCATGGTCAATCTCCTGAGAGTGTGGCCGTGGTCTATACCGGCGGCTCATGGAGTAATTCGTGCCTTGCGTAAAACGGGTTACAGCCTTGGAAGAAATTTTTTCAGGGCGAGTCTTCACGACCTGATGTTGAAGCCAAGGGCATGGCATATTTGCAGCACCTGCGTGCCACACGGCGGGAGCGGATGAATCAAGTCAATTGTATTCAGGGTGTAACCCAGGCGACCCATGCAGCGAACTAACTCACAGGATGAGCTCGAGGCTCGCGAGGCCCGGTTGAAAGCACTGTTGCTTCAGGGGCTGACAGGCGACCAGCTGGCCTATCAGGATTTTCTTGGCACGCTTGCGCTGCATGTACGTGCGTTTCTGCGCAGCCGTCTGAGCAGGCGCCCGGCCGAGATAGAGGACATGGTGCAGGATGTGCTACTGGCGGTGCATAACGCGCGCCACACTTACCAGCCGCAGCAGCCTTTGACTGCCTGGGTGCAGGCGATCGCCCGTTACAAGCTGGCGGATCATCTGCGAAGTGTTTCACGTCGCGACGTCCGGCATGATGTGCTGGACGATGAGGCGCAACTGTTTGCCGTCTCGGAGGTTGAATCAGCCGAGGCCAGCCGAGACCTGACCAAGCTGCTCAAACAGCTGCCAGAGCGGCAACGACTGCCGATTGTTCATGTCAAGCTGGAGGGTTTGTCTGTCGAGGAGACGGCACAACTTACCGGGCTTTCCAGTTCAGCGGTAAAGGTTGGGATACATCGAGGTCTGAAAGCGCTATCCAGGCTGATTGGAGGAGCCAACAACCATGAAGACTGACGATTTGATTGCCTTGCTGGCCGCAGGCGAAGGGCCAGTGCCGCGCCACGCCGTTGGCAGGCGGATGGCAGTGGCTGTGCTGGGCGGGCTGACCGCAGCACTGCTGCTGACTATTACCCTTTACGGTGTACGCAGTGATATCACAGAGGTCGCACAAACCCCGCTGTTCTGGGGCAAAGTCGCCTTTCCGACCAGCTTGGCGTTGATCGGGCTGTGGTTGACGAGCCGCTTGGCCAGGCCAGGGGGGAAGGGTGCTGCAGGCTGGAAGATGCTCGGCTTGCCACTGCTGCTGGTCTGGTGCGGGGCGGCGGTGAGTATCGCCGGGGCGCCTGTGGATGCGCGCGCCGACCTGTTGTTCGGGCGCACATGGCGTACCTGCGCACTGAATATCGCGTTGCTGTCGGTGCCGGCCTTTGTCACCGTGTTCTGGGCGCTGAAAGGCTTGGCGCCGACCCGGTTACGGCTGGCAGGTGCTGCCGGTGGCCTGCTGGCGGGGTCGAGCGCAACGGTGGCCTACTGCCTGCATTGCCCGGAAATGGGCGTGCCGTTCTGGGGGGTGTGGTATGTCCTCGGCATGCTCGTGCCGACGGTGTTCGGTGCCTGGTGGGGCCCCCGCATGCTGCGTTGGTAGGCTGTACCGGCAGGCCCCACGCAACTCAGAACGACGTTCTGATTGCTTGCCCTGGCTTCACAGGTTCGTGACCTCGCTTAACCCGCAACAAACCAAGGCAATGCCAGGTACAGCTTGATCACGATGACATTGATGATGTCGATGAAGAACGCCCCCACCATCGGCACCACCAGGAAGGCGAGGTGCGAGGCCCCATAGCGTTGTGTCACCGCCTGCATGTTGGCGATGGCTGTCGGTGTAGCACCCAGGCCGAAGCCACAGTGGCCGGCAGCCAGGACTGCTGCATCGTAGTTGCGCCCCATTACCTTGAACGTCACGAAGATTGCGAACAGCGCCATGACCAGTGTCTGTGCGGCCAACAAGGTAAAGAAGGGTAATGCCAGGGCTGCCAGGTCCCACAACTTGAGCGACATCAAGGCAATGGCCAGGAACAGGGACAAACTCACATTGCCCAGTACCGACACTTCCCGTTCGAATACTTTGTAAACACCTAAAGCCCGAAGCCCATTGCGCAACACTACACCGACGAAGAGTACGCAAACGAATGTCGGCAGTTCGAATGCTGTGCCTTTCAACAAGCCATTAAGTAATGTGCCCGTCAGTAAGCTGACAGCAATAAGTGCCAAGGTTTCTATAAATGAAAACGAGGTGATCAGGCGCTCTTTGTCCGGTTGTTCAAAGCCTTTGGGTAATTGCGGTGCTTCTTCTTGCACCCCAGGCGTTTCGACCCGTTTGATCAGCAACCGGGCGACTGGGCCACCAATCAAACCGCCCAACACCAGGCCGAAAGTGGCAGAGGCCATTGCCAGTTCCGAAGCCGAAGCCAGGCCGAACCGCTCAGTGAAGGTCGCGCCCCAGGCAGCGCCTGTGCCGTGGCCACCCGACAAGCTGATCGATCCGGCTAGCAGGCCCATCAGCGGGTCGAGCCCCAATGCTGTTGCCAGGCCGATGCCCATGGCGTTCTGAACCATTAGCAAACCCGTCACCACCAGAAGGAATACGGCGACCACGCGTCCACCCTTCTTCAGGCTTGCGAAGTCTGCACTCAAGCCGATGGTAGCGAAGAATGCCAGCATCAACGGTGTTTGCAACGAGGTATCAAATTGGACGTGTACATCGAAACTGCGCAATGCCAGGAGTGACAAGGCAACGACCAGGCCGCCTGCAACAGGCTCCGGGATATTGTATGCGCGCAGGAAACCAATGCGTGCAACCAGGCCGCGTCCCAGTAGCAGTACCAAAGAGGCGGCTACAAGTGTCCCGTAAAAATCGAGTTCGAACATCAGGGTACTCTTCGTTCAGGGTGACAAGCAAAATTACAATGTCGCCATTCTACGGGGAGCACTCCAGTCAAATGTGGCTGAGCGGCTAGGAAAAGTCCGATTCAATTATGGGTTTTGACCACAGCCGTCATGGTTTCCCGGGTATTCCATATTTACGCAGCCTCTGCGCGATAGCCGTGTGCGAAGTTTGCAAGCGCCCGGCCAGTTGCCGTGTTGACGGGTAGCTGGCGTATAAGCGCTGTAACAGTTCGCGCTCGAAATCACCTACAGCCTGTTCCAGGCTGGCCACTTCGCCGTCTTGCCCGCGTGCCACCGAGGTGCCGGCGATATCCAGGTCGCCGATATCCACCAGGTTGCCCTCGCAGATAGCCGCGGCGCGGAAGATCACGTTCTGCAACTGGCGCACATTGCCCGGCCAAGGGTTGGCCAGCAGTGCCGAATGGGTGGAGGGGGTCAGCCGACAGGCTGGGCGCTGGATCTGCGTGCACGCCTGCTGCATGAAGAAGTGCGCCAGCATCAGGATGTCCTGGCCACGGTCGCGAAGCGGCGGTACCTCCAGGTTAAGCACGTTCAGACGGTAGAACAGGTCTTCGCGGAAGCTGCCTTCGGCGACCATGCGCTCCAGATCGCGGTGGGTGGCGCTGATGATGCGCACATCCACCTTCACTTCACGGTCGCCACCCACCCGGCGGAAGCTGCCATCGCTGAGAAAACGCAGCAGCTTGGCCTGCAGGTAGGGTGACATTTCACCAATTTCATCGAGGAACACGGTGCCCTGGTTGGCCAGTTCCATCAGCCCAGGCTTGCCACCTCGTTGCGCGCCGGTAAAGGCCCCGGGCGCGTAGCCGAACAGCTCGCTTTCGGCCAGGCTCTCGGGCAGCGCGGCGCAGTTCAGGGCCAGGAACGGGGCCGCATGGCGGCTGCTGACGGCATGGCAGGCGCGGGCTACCAGTTCTTTACCGGTGCCGGTCTCGCCATGCACCAGCAGCGGTGCATCGAGCGCAGCCACGCGTAAGGCGCGGGCCTTGAGGGTGCGGATGGCCGGCGACTCGCCCAGCAAGGCATCGAAGCCTTCGGCGTGGTCGTGGTGCAGGGCCGACAGGCGTTCGCCCATACGCGAAGGTGGGTACAGCGTCAGCAGGCCACCGGCGTTGGTAATCGGCATGGCGTCCAGCAGCAGGCTATGGCCGTTCAGCTGCATTTCGCGCATGGGCAGGTGGAAGTTGTTGTCCAGCAGCGCCTGCAGCAGCGCGGGGTCGCCAAACAGCTCACCCACCGAGCGGCCGGCAGATTCGCGGCCGCACAGTTCGATCAGCGCCGGGTTGGCCAACAGCACCAGGCCTGCACTATCTACCGCCAGCACCGGGTCGCTCATGGCGGCCAGCAGGGCATCGAGTTGCAGGTGGCGGCGCTGGCCGGGGAGGATGTCGACCACGTCCACCGATTGCACGCCGTGTACTTCGAACAGCGCGTCGTGCAGTTCTTCAAGTACGGCGGGGCTGAGGGTGGGGGCGTCGATGTAGACGTTCGGCGGGACCATCTCCACGGCGTCCAGGTTGAGGTTGCGGGCACCGAGCAGGGCGAGGACTTCCTGGGTGATGCCGACGCGGTCGATGAAGCTGACGTGGATGCGCATGGGGTTCGAACAGTTGGCAATGGAGGCCGCCAGTATGCCCTGAGACGGGGTTCAGGCCCAAGGTCGGCGGTGGCGCATTCGCGGGCGCGCCCGCTCCCACAGGGTTGCTGCTGTAGGGGCGGGCTTGCTCGCGAAAAGGGTCACTCCAGATGTTCAGGTTTGATCGGGTCGCCCGATTTCACATCGAGCTTTTCGCGAATGTCCGCGAACATATGGTCATAGAGCTTGTGCGGCGAACTCAGGGTCTCGAATTTCTTCGGCGGCGCCAGATATGACTGCGCCTTGCGGGTCAGTAGCATGAGGAAGCTGGGCAAGACCTGGTCCTTGGCCAGGAAGAACTTTTCTTCCACCGGCTTGCCTTCGATGCTGCCATGCATGTGGAACTGAATACCTCTGCCTTCCTTGGGGTCCGCCACGGCCTCGTACTCGATGTTCAGGTCATAGCTGTGGTCGGCGTTGTTCAGCGCAGTGCGCTCGATGTGTACATGACCGGAGTGATACTGGGCCATGGCTATCTCCTTTGGAAGGTCGAAAATGGCGGGCCGCGTAAGCCCGCTGACTGCATTCAACGGTAGCTGATCCCCGGCTTCTCGGTGGAAACCCGAGTGCCGGCTTTGCCTTTGACGATGCCTTCGATGTTCTCCAGCGAACTGATCACCGCCACCTTGCCGGTGTTGCGGGCAAAGTCGCAGGCGGCCTGCACCTTCGGCCCCATGGAGCCGGCGGCAAACCCCAGCGTTTCCAACGCGTCCGGGTGGGCCTGGGCGATGGCCTTCTGCGTCGGCTTGCCCCAGTCAATGTAGGCTGCATCGACGTCGGTGGCGATAATCAGAAGGTCGGCTTCCAATTGCTCGGCCAGCAGCGCCGAGCACAGGTCTTTGTCGATCACCGCCTCGATGCCTTTGAGCTTGCGGTTTTCATCGTACATGGTGGGGATGCCGCCACCGCCTGCGCAAATCACGATGCTGCTTTTTTCCAGCAGCCACTTGATCGGGCGAATTTCGAAGATGCGCTTGGGTTTCGGGCTGGCTACCACGCGGCGGTACTTGTCGCCGTCGGCCTTGACCACCCAGCCCTTTTCCTTGGCCAGGCGCTCGGCCTCTTCCTTGCTGTAGACCGGACCGATGAACTTGGTCGGGTCCTTGAAGGCAGGGTCGTTGGCGTCCACTTCCACCTGGGTCAGCAGGGTGGCGAACGGCACCTCGAAGGCCAGCAGGTTGCCCAGTTCCTGTTCGATCATGTAACCGATCATGCCCTCGGTCTCGGCACCCAGCACGTCCAGCGGGTAGGCCTCGTCTGGCTTGTACGACAGGGCCTGAAGCGACAGCAGACCCACTTGCGGGCCGTTGCCGTGGGCGATGACCAGCTCGTTGCCAGGGTGAATCTTGGCGATCTGTTCGGTGGCGGTGCGGATATTGGCGCGCTGGTTGTCAGCGGTCATGGGCTCGCCGCGACGAAGCAGGGCGTTGCCGCCCAATGCAACAACGATACGCATGTGGAATGTCCTTTAGCGAAAGAATGAATGGACTGTCGCTGCACGGAAGCTGCGGAGTTCGCTGTGGGAGCGGGCATGCCCGCGAAGAGGCCAGACCTGACATCATCGATGATGCGGCTGACGCCTTCGCGGGCACGCCCGCTCCCACAGGGACTGCGGGCTACTTATAGATCAGCCAGGGTCGATACCAGGATCGCCTTGATCGTGTGCATGCGGTTTTCCGCCTGCTCGAAGGCGATGCACGCTGGCGACTCGAACACGTCATCGGTCACTTCGATGCCGTTGGCCAGGTCCGGGTATTGTTCGGCGATCTGCTTGCCTACTTTGGTTTCGGAGTTGTGGAATGCCGGCAGGCAGTGCATGAACTTGGTCCGCGGGTTACCGGTGGACTTCATCAGTTCGGCATTCACCTGATAAGGCTTGAGCTGCTTGATGCGCTCACCCCAGGCTTCGATCGGCTCGCCCATCGATACCCACACGTCGGTATGCACAAAGTCGACACCCTTGACCGCGGCTTTCGGGTCTTCGGTGAGGGTAATGCGTGCGCCGCTTTCTTCAGCGTACTGCTTGCAGCGCTCGACCAGGTCGTCATGTGGCCACAGTGCCTTGGGCGCGGCGATGCGCACATCCATGCCCAGCTTGGCGCCGATCAGCAGCAGCGAGTTGCCCATGTTGTTGCGGGCATCGCCCAGGTAGGCGTAGCTGATGTCGTGCAGCGGCTTGTCGCTGTGCTCACGCATGGTCAGCACGTCGGCGATCATCTGGGTCGGGTGGTATTCGTCGGTCAGGCCGTTGAACACCGGTACGCCGGCGAACTTGGCCAGCTCTTCGACGATTTCCTGCTTGAAGCCACGGTACTCGATGGCGTCATACATGCGCCCAAGCACACGGGCGGTGTCCTTCATGCTTTCCTTGTGGCCGATCTGCGAGGAGTTGGGGTCGATGTAGGTGACGTTGGCGCCTTGGTCATAGGCTGCGACTTCGAAGGCACAACGGGTACGGGTGGAGGTTTTTTCGAAGATCAGGGCGATGTTGTTGCCCTTCAGGTGCTGCTGCTCGGTGCCCGTGTACTTGGCGCGCTTGAGGTCGCGGGACAGGTCCAGCAGGTAGCGCAACTCACGGGTGGTGTGGTGTTCCAGGCTGAGCAAGTTGCGGTTGTGAATGTTGAACGCCATGACAGTTTCTCCTTGAGTTCGGTGATGTCCCGGCCGCCACTTCATGGGTGCGGCCGGGCGTAATGGTCGTTAGTAGTCGATCGGGTCGCGCACGATAGGGCAGGTCATGCAGTGGCCGCCGCCACGGCCCCGGCCCAGTTCGCCGGCGCTGATGGTGATGACCTCGATGCCGGCCTTGCGCAGCAGGGTGTTGGTGTAGGTGTTGCGGTCGTAGCCAATGACCACGCCTGGCTCGATGGCCACCACGTTGTTACCGTCATCCCACTGTTCGCGCTCGGCGGCGAAGCTGTTGCCGCCGGTCTCGACCACGCGCAGCTGGACGCCCAGTTGCTCGCCCACCACTTCGATGAACGACTTGTTGATGCGGCGTACATCCATTCCGTAAGGCTTGCTTTCGTCCGGGCGGATGATGAATGGCACAATCTCTTTCACCACTTCCGGGAAGACCGTGACCAGGTCGCGGTCGCAGAAGCTGAAGACAGTGTCCAGGTGCATGGCGGCGCGGGACTTTGGCAGGCCGGCGACGATCACTTCCTTGACGGCGCCCTTGGCAAACAGGTTTTGCGCGAGCTGGCCGATGGCCTGGCGCGAGGTGCGCTCGCCCATGCCGATGAGCACGATGCCATTGCCGATCGGCATCACATCACCGCCTTCGAGCGTGGCATTGCCATGGTCCTTGTCCGGGTCGCCATACCACACCTGGAAGTCGGCCTCGGTGAACTCCTTGTGGAACTTGTAGATGGCGGTGGTCAAAAGCGTTTCCTGGCGACGCGCCGGCCAGTACATCGGGTTCAACGTCACGCCGCCGTAGATCCAGCAGGTGGTGTCGCGCGTGAACTGGGTGTTGGGCAGTGGTGGCAGGATGAAGCTGGAGTGGCCCAGGTAGTCGTTGTACATCTTCACGACATCGGCGCCTTCGCTTTGCGGCAGGTCCTGGCCCGCCACGCCGCCGATCAGGAATTCGGCCAGGTGGCGTGGCTCCAGGCCTTCGAGCCAGCTACGCACTTCGTTGGTCAGGCCTACGCCGACGGTGTCAGGGGTGATCTTGCGGTCGAGGATCCACTTGAGCGCCTCTTTGTTCTGCACGATATCGGTCAGCAGGTTGTGCATCTCCAGCACATCCACGCCACGCTCGCGCATCTTGGTGACGAAGTCGAAATGGTCACGCTTGGCCTGGTCGACCCAGATCACGTCGTCGAACAGCAGTTCGTCACAGTTGCTCGGCGTCAGGCGCTTGTGCGCCAGGCCCGGGGCGCAAACCATCACTTTGCGCAGTTTGCCGGCTTCGGAGTGGACACCGTACTTCTGTTTTTCAGCGGACATGGTTTCATTCCTCCAATTGAGCGAAGACGTGGGTCAAAGGGTCAGGAAGCCGTCATACAGGCCATAGGCTGCCACCAGGGCGCCAATGACCACGGCTGCGAAGATCAGTTTTTCCACGTTGGTGAAGACCGGTTTGCCCACCTCACGCTTGGCCTTGGCGAACAGGATGGCGCCAGGTGCGTAGAGCAGGGCAGAGAGCAGCAGGTATTTCACGCCGCCGGCGTACAGCAGCCAGATGGCGTACAACAGGGCGATGCCACCGATGATCAGGTCCTTCTTGCGTTCGGCCAGGGCTTGTTCGTAGGTTTCGCTGCGCAGTGCCAGCAGGAACGCATAGGCTGCCGACCACAGGTAGGGCACCAGGATCATCGAGGTGGCGAGGTAGATCAGAGACAGGTAGGTGCTGCTTGAGAACAGCGTGATGACCAGAAAGATCTGCACCATGGCGTTGGTCAGCCACAGGGCGTTGGCCGGTACCTGTTTGGCGTTCTCGCGGCGCAGGAACTCCGGCATGGTGTGGTCCTTGGCTGCGGCGAACATGATCTCGGCGCACAGCAGCACCCACGACAGCAGCGCCCCGAGCAGCGAGATGACCAGGCCGACGCTGATCAGCACCGCCCCCCAGTGGCCGACCACATGCTCCAGCACGGCAGCCATCGACGGGTTCTGCAGCTTGGCCAGTTCCGGTTGAGTCATGATGCCCAGCGACAGCACGTTGACCAACACCAGGAACAGCAGCACGGTCACGAAGCCGATCACCGTTGCCTTGCCCACGTCGGTGCGTTTTTCCGCCCGCGCCGAGAAGATGCTCGCGCCCTCGATGCCGATGAACACCCACACGGTGACCAGCATCATGTTGCGCACCTGGTTCATGACACTGCCAAGCTCTGGCGTGCCCATGGCCCAGATATCGGCGGTGAAGATGTCGAGCCTGAAGGCGAACAGGCAGATCAGGGCGAACAGCACCAGCGGCACCACTTTGGCCACAGTGGTGACCAAGTTGATGAAGGCGGCTTCCTTGATGCCGCGCAGTACCAGGAAGTGCACCGCCCACAACAGGATCGACGCGCCAATGATGGCGGCTGGGGTGTTGCCTTCACCGAAGATCGGGAAGAAGTAGCCCAGGGTGCTGAACAGCAGCACGAAGTAGCCGACGTTGCCCAGCCAGGCACTGATCCAGTAGCCCCAGGCTGAGGAAAAGCCCATGTAGTCGCCGAAGCCAGCCTTGGCATACGCATACACCCCACCATCCAGGTCGGGCTTGCGGTTGGCCAGGGTCTGGAACACGAAGGCCAGGGTCAGCATGCCGACTGCGGTGATCGCCCAGCCGATCAGTACGGCCCCAACCCCTGCGCTGGCGGCCATGTTTTGTGGCAGCGAGAAGATACCGCCGCCAATCATCGAGCCGACGACAAGTGCAACTAACGCGCCGAGCTTTAGTTTTCCGGATGAATCAGACATTTAACAACTCCTGCCAGGAGAAAGTTGACGACAGAATAGATCCGACGCCTTTGCCTTGAGCTGACTTATGTCAGTTTAAGGCGCCGTGAAGGTAGGAAATTTCCTTCACGGGTGCTCCTGGAGAGTGCCGACAGCTTGAGCTGCAGGCCTTGCGTACTGGCACCTCCATGTCCTTCTAGAGCAAACGCTCTGTTCAGCCTGCGATGCTTGAAACTAGCTGCTTTTGCCGCTTTCGCAAATTTTCCACAAGAATTTCGAGTTTTATCCGTTTCTTTTCTAGTTGCCGGACTGCTGCTAGTTTTGAGAGAGCAGGCACATAGACAAAGCAGTTATGAGTGATATAGGTTGAACGCACAGCTTTAGTATAAGTAACGATATTCATATAGCCCGCAAGGCTGTTTCAAACGCATGACAGGGCTCGAAGAAAGGGAGGCTCATGAGCGAACCGGGACAGAAGCTGCGCCTGGGCGCGCTGATCGCGCTGGTGGTCGGGTCGATGATTGGCGGCGGGATCTTCTCGCTGCCGCAGAACATGGCCGCGCGTGCTGATGTGGGCGCAGTGCTGATCGGCTGGGGGATCACCGCGGTCGGCATGTTGGCCCTGGCCTTCGTGTTCCAGACCCTGGCCAACCGCAAGCCGGAACTGGACTCGGGGGTATATGCCTACGCCAAGGCCGGCTTTGGCGAGTACATGGGCTTTTCCTCGGCCTGGGGCTACTGGATCAGCGCCTGGCTGGGCAACGTCGGCTATTTCGTGCTGCTGTTCAGCACCCTGGGCTTCTACTTCCCGGTGTTCGGCGAAGGCAACACACCCATCGCCATCGGTTGTGCATCGCTGCTGCTGTGGTCGGTACATTTTCTGGTGCTGCGCGGTATCAAGGAGGCGGCCTTCATCAACCAGGTCACCACCGTGGCCAAAGTGGTGCCTTTGCTGATTTTCGTGGTGATCGCGGCATTTGCCTTCCGCGCCGATATCTTCACCCGGGATATCTGGGGCTTGAGCAACCCACAATTCGGCAGCGTGCTGGAGCAGGTGCGCAACATGATGCTGGTGACCGTGTTCGTGTTCATCGGCATCGAGGGCGCCAGTGTGTATTCCGGGCGCGCCCAGCGTCGGTCAGACGTGGGCAAGGCCACGGTCATCGGTTTTCTGGGTGTGCTGGCGCTGCTGGTGCTGGTCAACGTGTTGTCGCTGGGCATCATGACCCAACCGGAACTGGCCGGTCTGCAGAACCCCTCGCTGGCCTCGGTGCTGGAGCATATCGTCGGCCCCTGGGGCGCCTTGCTGATCAGCCTCGGCCTGGCGGTCTCGCTGCTTGGCGCCTTGCTTTCATGGGCGCTGCTGTGTGCCGAAATCCTTTACGCCACGGCGCGGGACAAGACCATGCCGCGCTTTCTGGCCAAGGAAAACGCCAACCATGTGCCGGCTAACGCCCTGTGGCTGACCAACTGCATGATTCAGGGTTTCCTGCTGATTACGCTGTTCTCCGCCGGTACGTACACCAGTCTGATCTACCTGGCCTCGTCAATGATCCTGGTGCCCTACCTGTGGTCTGCGGCCTATGCCGTGCTGCTGGCGATGCGCGCAGAAACCTATGGCGGGCAGCCGAGGTTGCGGCGCAAGGACTTGCTGGTGGCGCTGGTTGCCCTGCTGTATGCCGTGTGGCTGCTGTATGCCGGCGGGCTCAAGTACCTGCTGCTTTCGGCGCTGCTGTACGCCCCCGGCGTCATCTTGTTCGCGAGGGCCAAGCATGAGCAGGGGCAGACGTTGTTCACGGCCTGGGAAAAGCTGATTTTCGCCGCCGTGCTGGTGGGTGCCGCGCTGGCGGCCTACGCCTTGTATTCAGGGCTGCTGAGCTTGTGACGGGGCAGGGCAGGCATGTTCCGGGCGTGACCAGATCCACAGGTTGCCCAGGGTCATGCCGGCGATTGCCAGGAATACCGGCCAGTGATGTTCCAGAAAGGTCAGCATCAGGCCCGCGCACAGCAGCATGCTGATGGTTGCGCTGACCTTGGCCCGGCGCTGGATCACCTTGCCGTTGCGCCAGTTATGCAGAATTGGCCCGAACAGCCGGTGGTTCTCCAGCCATGCCGACAGGCGCGGTGAACTGCGTGTGGCGGCCCAGGCGGCCAGCAGGATGAACTCGGTGGTCGGCAAGCCGGGAATCACAATGGCAACCAGGCCCACCCCGAGGCTCACGTAAGCCAGGATTCCATACAACAGGCGGGCGAGTTTCGAGCGGGCTGGTAGGGTCATGTTCTCACTGCAAAAAACGGTTCGGCCACCGGAGGGGTGGCCGGCTACGGCGTATCAGACCAGCGCGGCATCCGCAGCGTAGGCGTGCTTGAGCAACTGGGTGAAGCGTTCGAAGGCGGCCACTGCACCGCGTTCGGCAGCCGCTTCCTCTTCAGGCGAGAGCGCCAGGCCATCGAGGATGCGGGTGAACTGCTTCCAGCCTTCGGCACGGCCACCGGCGGGCTCCCCCAGGTGACGGGCGCCGAAGCTGTCGGACAGTTCCAGGGCCACGGCACGCTTGATCAGAAACGCAGCGCCCAGTTTGGAGCCTTCGGAGACGAAGATCCAGCCCATTGCCTCGCCCAGGCTCGGCTTGCCCACGGCACCCGGTACGGCGGCCGGTACTTCGGTGTCGAGGTCGGCAAGGTCCAGGCGGGCCTGGTCGGCACGGCAGCGCTCAGCCAGATCAGGGACGATGGCGATCAGCTGAGGGTCGTTGTACAGGGCCTGCAGCTCGGACTGGAACAGGTACTGTGCGACGACGAAGCGGGCGAAACTTTCGCGGCTGTCGAAAGGCGCGTGGGATTTCACCAGGGCATCCAGCTCGGCGTGCGGGGCGTGGGTGATCTGGTTCAGGCGCTGGGAGCGCAGGGCTGGGCGGTCGGTCATGGGGCAGTCCTTGGAAAGAGGGCGTCTAGATACAAGACGAAACAGCGGGAGCGGGACAGTAAAAAAAGGTTTTTTTCAGATTGGTTATTGCAGCGCCTGAGAGATCGAGCGCCGCCCGCGCGGCGCATCGCGAGCGAAGCTCGCTCCTACATCTGTTTCGGGCCAGTTATTCCTGCGCCTTATGCGCGCGGCCCCTTGCTGTCCGGCTCTGTATTGTGTCGAGCCAACAAGGCGGTCGCGCGCGGTCACAGGTGTTATAGGCCCGAAACAGATGTAGGAGCGAGCTTCGCTCGCGATGCGCCGCGCGGGCGGCGCTCGATCTCACAACCAATGCACATTTAAAGCGATCAGATATCCCAAACCACATTGATACCGAAGTTGCGCCCCGGCATGGTCAGGCGGTCGATGTTGGCTGGCTGGGTCACAGCCGCCTCACCCTGGCCGTCGTAGCTGCGCACCGAATCCCACTGCCAGTACTTCTTGTCGGTAAGGTTGTACAGCCCGGCGTTGATGGTGACGTCGTCGGTGACCTTGTAGTAACCGGTCAGGTCCAGCACACCGTAGCCCGGGGTGCGGAACTTCGAGGTAGAACCGTCAGGCGAATAGAAGGTGCTGTCGTCGACACGGGTCTTGCGCTTGACCAGCGTCCAGCTCAGCAAGCCACCGTAGTTCTGTTGCTCGTAGCCCAGGCCAAATACGCCTTTGAGCGGGTTGACACTGTTCAGCGGTTGACCGGTGTCATCGTTACGACCATAGGTGTAGGCAATCGAAGTTTGGGTATAGAGACCCTGCGGTGCGCCGAAGTGGTCGAGGTTCAGGCGGCCCTTGAATTCGGCACCCTTGATGGTGGCGTGCTTGATGTTGTTGGCCTGGAAGGTCTGTTCCAGATTGGCGCTTTGCACGGCATCTTCGTCGATGAAATCACGGTACTTGTTGTAGAACACTGCCACGTCGAAGTTGCCGGCGTCGAAGTTGCCACGCAGGCCGGTTTCGTAGCTTTTGCTCTTTTCAGGCTCAAGGTTCGGGTTGCCCTCCACGCGGTAGCCTTGGTCCAGGTTCTGGAAGCGGCCATACATGGCTTTGGCGGTCGGCGTGCGGAAGCCCTCTGCATACTGGCCGTACCAGGTGTAATTGTCGTTGAAGGCGTAGGTCAGGCCGAACTTGGGCGAGACGCGGTGCCACTTCTTGTCCGAATCGTCCTGGGCGGTAGGCGCCGTACCGCTGGACTCCAGACCACGCAGGAATTCTTCCGTGAATTTGGGCTCCATACGGGTGTAGTCGTAGCGCGCGCCGGGCATGAAGGTCCAGTTGTTCCAGCGGATTTCATCCTGCGCGAACAGGCTGTAGGTATTCACGGTCGGGTCCGGGAAGTCGCTGACCAAGGCCTGCCCGTCACGCGCGCTGTCCTGTCCGATGGCTGTACAGGTACCACCGATGTTCAGGCAAGTGCCGGTGCCGCTACGTGAACCCGTGACTTTCTCCTGTTTGAGTGTGGTGCCGTAGGTAAACAGGTGGTCGGTTTGGCCAATGCTGAAGGCCTTGTCCAATTGGGCGTCGAATACCCACTGGCGATCCTTGTAGGTAGTCTGCCGGTCCCGAAACACTTGGCGTCCCGAGGCGACATACAGCTCATCGGTACGTTGGTCGGTCTTCGCGATCTGGTAGTTGAGGCTCCATTTGACGTGATCCGCGACCACGCTATCGAGGTCGAATTCATGATTGAGGCCGAAGCGTTCACGGGTGATCGTGTCGTTGCCTTGGCGCATGCGGTACGAGTTCATGCCACCGAAGCCCGGAATGAACGGCCCACCCACCGCGCTGAGGATGTTCTGGTCACGGTCATCCTTGTAGCGCTCGTAGGTGAACCCCAGGCGCGCGTCGTCGGCGTAGTTCCAGCCCAGCTTGGCCAGCACGTTGGTGGTGCGCACGTCCATCGGGTTGGCTTCGGTGCGCGACAGGCCGTCGCCACTGTGGCTGCCGTGGGTTTCGGTCTCGTGGCCGTTGCGCTGGCTCAGGTGCAGCAGGCCGTCGAAGTCACCCTGGCGGCCGGCGACGGTGGCGGAGGTCAGCCAGCTTTCGTCGGCCGAGCTGTAGCCGGTTTTCAGGCGTGCCCCCACATCTTTACCGGGCTTGATGATGTCGTCCGGGTCGAGGGTGAAGTAGCTCACCGCACCGCCGATGGCGTTGCTGCCATACAACACCGAGGCCGGGCCGCGGAGGATTTCCACACGCTTGACGATTTCCGGGTCGACGTAGTTGCGCTGGGTCTGGGCGTAAGGGCCGTAGAAGAAGCTGTCGGGGATCGACACGCCGTCGACCTGGGTGAGGATCCGCTCGCCGTCGATACCACGGATGTTGTAGCCGTTCAGCCCGCTGCGTTGGCCGGTTCCGGATACCGACACCCCCGGCTCGTAGCGCACCAGATCCTGGATATTGTTCACGTTCTGCCGGTCCAGTTGCTCACGGGTCTGCACACTGACAGTGCTGGGTACCTGGCTGACGTCCTGAGCGCTGCGGGTAGCGCTGACGGTCACCTGCTGCAGGGCGATCACGTTGCTTGCGGTTTGGCGCTCCAGTACCACATTGCCGTTGCTGATCTTGCGAAAGCTCAGCCCGGTGCCCCGCAACAGGCGCTTGAGGGCAGCATCTGGCGGCAGCGAACCCTGTACGCCTGGCGAAGCCACGCCGTCGGCCAGCTCGGCGCTGAAGCCGACCTGCCAGCCGGTGACCTGGCTGAAGGCGTTGATCGCCGACACCAGCGGCTGCTGGCCGATGCTGAAGCGGTAGTCGCCCATGCGCGGGCTGCTGGCCTGGGCCGGCTCGGCGGCCAGCGCCGGCAGGCTGCAGGCACCGCTGGCGAGCAGGGCAAGGGTCAACAGGGACAGTTGTCCTGTACGGCGGGGAAGGTTGGACGAGCGGGTAGGACCAGTGGACATCGGAAGCGCTCCCAGACGCGCGGGCTGTTATAGGTGATGGCTGTTCTCGTTCTCAAACAAGAATCAGTTGCATTGGCTATAACGAGACGGGCGGGCGAGTGCGATCGCGTAAAAATAATTCAGGGGTCAGTTCAGGATGACCAGCGCCGGGTACTCATGCAGTTGTGCCGAGGTGATGTGGGCCAGTGCGCGCAGGGTTTCCAGTGGCTGGTCGAGGCGGTAGTTACCGGTGACGGCAACGTGCTCCAACTGCGCATTGCGGTTGATGATCCAGCCCGGGTAGTAGCGCTGTACTTCGGCCAGCACCTGGCTCAACGGGCAGTTCTCGAACACCAGGCGGCCGTCGATCCAGGCCAGGTCCTTGTGCATGTCGGGGCGCTGGCGCTGGCCAAAGCCCTGGGGGCCGACGCTGATGCTGTCGCCGGCCCTCAGGCGGATGCGCTGGTCGCGCTCCCCCTGCAGGTCGACATCGCCGCGTTGCACCCGTACCTGGGCCTCGCCGTCAAGGTAGCGCACGGCAAAGTCGGTGTCGCGCACCTGTGCGCGCAACGGCCCGGCTTCCACCTCCAGCGGCAGCTGCGCGCCCTCGGGGACCTGGAAGTAAGCCTCGCCCTGTAGCAGGCGGGCGACCTGGCGGCCGTCCTGGCGTTCGCTGGCGAATGCCGAATTGGTGTTGAGCAGCACTTTTGCGCCGTCTTCCAGTTGCAGGCGCTGGCGCTCGCCGACCACCGTAAGGTGGTCGGCCTGCAGGCGCATGGGCAGGTTACCGACGGTGAATAGCCCGACCAGCAGCAGCGCTGCGGTGGCCAGGGGTTTCCAGTGACTGCGCAGGCGCCCGCGCCATGAGCGGCGTTGCTGCTGGTGCATGTGCGTGGCCACCTTGTGCAACGGCGTACCGTTCCACAGCGCCTCGGCTTCGACATAGGCCTCGGCGTTTTCCGGCGCGGCGCTCAGCCAGGCTTCAAAGGCCTGGGTGTCTGCGGCATCTGCGCATTGCAGGCGCACCAGCCAGTCCAGCGCCTCGTCCATGGCACGAGCACGGGCATCAGGCCTGGCAGGTGACGGGCGAGGGGCAGGGCTGTCGGTCACGGTGAATCCTTGAATGGTTTTTTTGCGAATGATCAAGGCTAAGGCGGGGTGTGGCAAGGGCTTTGCGTTGCCGTTCGCCTGGGGGCAGCTCACTTGAGTCGTTCGGCAACACCCATGCAGATTGCCATGATCAGTTTCAGTTCCTTTTGTACCGTGCTGGGCGAAACACTCAGTTGTTCGGCGATTTCCAGATAGGTGGCGCCATGCAGGCGGCTGAGGATGAAAATGCGTTGTTGGCGTTCGCTCAGTTGATTGAGGCTGACGCTGAGGTGCTTGAGCAACTGCTCGGCGTGGGCGGCATCCTCGCTGCTGGTGGCTGGCGCGGCGACACTGTGCAGCACTTCGTCGGGCACGTCGTCGACCAGCATGCGTGCCTGCACCCGGCGTGCACGCAGGTGGTCCAGCGCCAGGTTGCGCGCGGTCTGAAACACGAACGGCTCGATGTGCTCGATGGGCCGCTCGCCCAGCGCGCGGGACACCCGCAGGTAGGTTTCCTGCAGCAGGTCTTCGGCCGTGCTGGGGTTACCGACCATGCGCTGCAGGGTACGCAGCAGGGTGAGGCGCTGAACGAGGAAGACGGAATTGAACCGGGACTGACTCACGGGGGGACCTGGCCGACGAAAGGTTAATGATAATGCTTATCATCCGTGCTGCAGGTCAAGTGTGGAATTATCAGGAAAAGGTAAAGATTGTGAGTCTGCGGGCGCTTGGCGGTGGATTTTCTGTGTATTTGAAATCGAGCGCCGCCCGCGCGGCGCATCGCGAGCAAGCTCGCTCCTACATTTGTTTCGGGCCAATTATGCCTGTGGGATTTGCGCGCGAACGCCCTGGCGCATGGCTCGATATCGCGTCGTACAAACAAGGCGGTCGCGCGCGAGTGGCACAGGATGGACTGGCCCGAAACAAATGTAGGAGCGAGCTTGCTCGCGATGCGCCGCGCGGGCGGCGCTCGATTTCATAGGCGCCGAAAATGCCTTGTCATGCTCAGCCAGCCCGGTGCAGCGCCAGGCAGTTGTCCAGCATCCGGTTGCTGAACCCCCACTCGTTGTCATACCAGGCCAGCACCTTGAGCATCCGCCCGTTGGCCCGGGTATGGTTGGCATCGAAGATCGACGACAGCGGGTTGTGGTTGAAATCGCAGGAAACCAATGGCAGAGCGTTGTAGCCCAATACCTTGGAGTGCTTGCTGGCCTCGAGGAACAGCTGGTTGACCTGCTCGGCCGTGGCCTCGCGCTTGAGGTTGACGGTGAGATCCACCAACGACACGTTGATGACGGGCACCCGCACCGCCATGCCGGTCAGCTTGCCGGCCAGCTCCGGCAGCACCAGGCCCACGGCCTCGGCGGCACCGGTCTTGCTCGGGATCATCGACTGGGTGGCTGAACGCGCGCGGTACGGGTCGCTGTGGTAAACGTCAGTCAGCACCTGGTCGTTGGTGTAGGCGTGGATGGTGGTCATCAGGCCTTGCTCGATGCCGAACTCACGGTGCAGCACCTGGGCGATCGGCGCCAGGCAGTTGGTGGTGCAGGAGGCATTGGAAATGATCTGGTGCGAGGCGCGCAGGATGTCGTGGTTGACCCCGTATACCACGGTGGCATCGGCACCCTTGGCCGGAGCCGAGACAATCACCTTGCCCGCCCCGGCGGCGAGGTGCGCAGCGGCTTTGGTGCGGTCGGTGAACAGCCCGGTGCACTCGAACACCACGTCGATCGCCTCGGCCTTCCAGGGCAGTTCGGCCGGATTGCGAATGGCACTGACCGCGATACGGTCACCGTTGACCGTCAGGCTTTCGTGGTCGGCCTCGACGGTCGCGTCGAAGGTGCCGTGGACACTGTCGTACTTGAGCAGGTGGGCATTCATGGTGCTGTCGCCCAGGTCGTTGATGGCGACGACCTGCAGGTCCTGGCGGTAGCCTTGGGTATACAGTGCGCGCAGGACATTGCGCCCGATTCGGCCGAATCCATTGATGGCGATGCGAAGGGTCATGGCAGTACCTCTGGCAGTTCGAGTGAAACCTGTGGCACAAAGGAGCTTCACTGAAACGGTTTTGTTGTTGGAATTACAAGATTATTCACTGGCTGATAGAAAACAAGCCTTTTTAGTGGCAGTATTTTGTTTAAATATACAACGAGTGGTTGGGCGTCGTGCCTCCACCGATGCAGCGGGCTCCTAACCATGAGCCTAGGCCGCAATCGTTTGGAGGGGAAATGCCCGGTAAACCGCCCTTACAATTAGCCTGGAGTCCAGTACATGCATCCGCGCATCCTTGAGGTCACCCAGCGGCTGGTCGAACGCAGCCGCGCCACCCGCGAACGCTACCTGCAACTGATTCGCGGTGCGGCCAGTGAAGGCCCCATGCGTGCCAGCCTGCAGTGCGCCAACTTCGCCCACGGCGTGGCCGGTTGCGGCAGCGAAGACAAGCAGACTCTGCGCCTGATGAACGCGGCCAACGTGGCCATCGTCTCGGCCTACAACGACATGTTGTCTGCCCACCAGCCTTACTTGCACTTCCCCGAGCAGATCAAGCAGGCCCTGCGCGAGGTCGGTTCGGTCGGCCAGTTCGCCGGTGGCGTGCCGGCCATGTGCGACGGGGTGACCCAGGGCGAGCCGGGCATGGAGCTGGCGATCGCCAGCCGTGAAGTGATCGCGATGTCCACGGCGGTAGCGTTGTCGCACAACATGTTCGACGCGGCACTCATGCTGGGCATCTGCGACAAGATCGTCCCCGGCCTGATGATGGGCGCGTTGCGCTTCGGCCACCTGCCGACCATCTTCGTCCCGGGTGGGCCAATGGTTTCCGGCATCTCCAACAAGCAGAAGGCCGATGTGCGCCAGCGCTATGCCGAAGGCAAGGCCAGCCGCGAAGAGCTGTTGGAGTCCGAGATGAATTCCTACCACAGCCCCGGCACCTGCACCTTCTACGGCACCGCCAACACCAACCAGTTGGTGATGGAAGTGATGGGGCTGCACCTGCCGGGCGCCTCGTTCGTCAACCCGTACACGCCGCTGCGTGACGCACTCACCGCCGAGGCTGCGCAGCAGGTGACGCGCATGACCAAGGCCAGCGGCAGCTTCATGCCGCTGGGCGAAATCGTCGACGAGAAGGCGCTGGTCAACTCCATCGTCGCGCTGCACGCTACCGGCGGCTCGACCAACCACACCCTGCACATCCCGGCGATCGCCCAGGCTGCGGGTATCCAGCTGACCTGGCAGGACATGGCCGACCTCTCCGAAGTGGTGCCGACCCTGTCGCACGTCTACCCCAACGGCAAGGCCGACATCAACCACTTCCAGGCTGCCGGCGGCATGGCCTTCCTCATTCGTGAACTGCTCGACGCCGGCCTGCTGCACGAAGATGTCAACACCGTGGCCGGCCATGGCCTGCGCCGCTACACCCAGGAACCCTTCCTCGACAATGGCAAGCTGGTGTGGCGCGAAGGGCCGCAACACAGCCTGGACGAAAGCATCCTGCGCCCGGTGTCGCGACCATTCTCGGCCGAAGGCGGTCTGCGGGTGATGGAAGGCAACCTGGGCCGTGGCGTGATGAAAGTATCTGCCGTCGCCCCCGAGCACCAGGTGGTCGAGGCCCCGGCGCGGGTGTTCCAGGACCAGCAGTCGCTGGCCGATGCGTTCAAGGCCGGTGAGCTGGAGCGTGACTTTGTCGCGGTGGTGCGCTTCCAGGGCCCGCGCTGCAATGGCATGCCGGAACTGCACAAGCTCACCCCGTTCCTCGGTGTATTGCAGGACCGTGGCTACAAGGTTGCGTTGGTCACCGACGGGCGCATGTCCGGTGCCTCGGGCAAGATCCCCGCGGCCATCCACGTTTGCCCGGAGGCTTACGACGGCGGCCCGCTGGCACGGGTGCGCGATGGTGATATCGTGCGGGTCGACGGAGTCGAAGGCACGTTGCGGATCATGGTGTCGGCCGAAGAACTGGCCAGCCGTGAGCTGCCGCCGGCACCCCAGGGCAACGACCTGGGTTGTGGGCGCGAGCTGTTCGGCTTCATGCGCATGGCGTTCAGCCCGGCAGAGCAGGGCGCCAGTGCCTTTACCTCGGCCCTGGAGCACCTCAAATGAAGCACCTGCTGGTTGGTGATATTGGCGGCACCAATGCCCGTTTTGCGTTGTGGCGTGACAACCAGCTGCATGAAGTAAATGTTTTCGCCACCGCGGACTACACCAACCCCGAGCAGGCCATCGAGGCCTACCTGGAAAGCCAAGGTATCGCCCGCGGTGGCCTGGCGGCGGTGTGCCTGGCGGTGGCCGGCCCGGTCGATGGCGATGAATTCCGCTTCACCAACAACCACTGGCGCCTGAGTCGCACGGCATTTTGCAAGACCTTGCAGGTCGAGCGACTGTTGCTGATCAATGATTTCACCGCAATGGCACTGGGCATGACGCGTCTGCGCGAAGGCGAGTTCCGCGAGGTGTGCCCCGGCCAGGCCGACCCCTCGAGGCCGGCACTGGTGATCGGGCCAGGTACTGGCCTGGGTGTGGGCTCGCTGCTGCGCCTGGGCGAACAGCTCTGGAAGGCCCTGCCGGGTGAAGGCGGGCATGTTGACCTGCCGGTAGGCAATGCTCGCGAAGCGGCAATCCACCAGCAGATCCACAGTCAGATCGGTCATGTCAGCGCCGAGGCCGTGCTCAGTGGGGGTGGCCTGGTGCGGCTGTACCAGGCGATCTGTGCGCTGGACGGCGACACGCCCAGGCACAAGACCCCGGCGCATATCACCGATGCCGCGCTGGGCGGGGAGCCACGGGCGCTGGCGGTGGTCGAGCAGTTCTGTCGTTTCCTTGGGCGAGTGGCGGGTAACAATGTGCTGACGCTGGGCGCGCGAGGCGGGGTCTATATTGTGGGCGGTGTGATTCCGCGCTTTGCCGAGCTGTTCCTGCGTAGCGGGTTTGCCGCGAGTTTTGCCGACAAGGGGTGTATGAGTGGCTATTTCACCGGGGTGCCGGTGTGGCTGGTGACGGCGGAGTTTTCCGGGTTGGAGGGAGCAGGGGTAGCGTTGCAGCAGGCGTTGGATCACTGAGGGGGGCGCTTTGCGGCCCCGATGGCAATACCCGACAGCAGGCAAAAAGACCTGTAATCAACAAGAGGAAGGACCACCTTGAGCACTGCCGGCAAATCGATCCTGATGGTCGACGACGACCAGGAAATCCGTGAACTGCTGCAAACCTACCTGAGCCGATCCGGCTTCCAGGTGCATGCCGAGGCTGACGGCAAGGGCTTTCGCCACGCGCTGGAAACCACGCCCTGCGACCTGGTCATTCTTGACGTCATGTTGCCCGACGAAGACGGCTTCAGCTTGTGCCGCTGGGTGCGCCAGCACCCTCGCCAGGCGCGCGTACCTATCATCATGCTCACCGCCAGTTCGGACGAGGCCGACCGGGTCATCGGCCTGGAGCTGGGCGCTGACGACTATCTGGGCAAGCCGTTCAGCCCCCGCGAACTGCAAGCGCGAATCAAGGCTTTGTTGCGTCGCACCGAGTTCGGCCAGACGGCGCCGGGCAACGCCGTGCTGGCCTTCGACGACTGGCGCCTGGACACGGTCAGCCACCGCCTGTTCCACCGTGATGGAGAGGAGGTGATCCTCTCCGGCGCCGACTTTGCCCTGCTCAAACTGTTCCTCGATCACCCGCAGCAAATCCTCGACCGCGACACCATCGGCAACGCCACCCGTGGTCGCGAACCGATGCCGTTGGACCGTATCGTCGACATGGCGGTCAGCCGTCTGCGCCAGCGCCTGCGCGATACCGACAAGCCTCCCCGGCTGATCCGCACGGTGCGCGGCAGTGGCTACTTGTTGGCGGCACATGTCTGCTGTGCGCCCTGAGCGGCGCTGGCGCCTGCTGCCGCGCTCCTTGCTGGGGCGGATGCTGCTGCTGACCTTGCTGGTTGTCCTGCTGGCCCAGGGGTTGGCCAGCATTATCTGGGTATCTCAGCTGCGCGCCAGCCAGCTTCAGGGGCTGCGTGCCAGCGCCAGCAGCCTGGCGCATTCCATGAGTGCCAGCGTCAGTTACTTCCGCTCGCTGCCGGTGGCCTACCGGCCGCTGGTGCTCGACCAATTGCGCAGCATGGGCGGCACGCGTTTCTTCGTGTCGCTCAACGCCACGCCGCTGGACATGCAGGCACTGCCCATCACCCCTCGCAAGCAGGCGGTGATTGATGTGTTCCAGCAGGTGCTGCACGAGCGTCTGGGTTCGCAGATGGAAATTTCCGTGGAGTTTGTCGGGCCTGACGACCTGCGCATCTTCAACAGCGGCCTCAAACTCGACGAACTGCCGCGCTCATGGGCCCATTATTCGCTGACCCTGGAACCGCTGAAACCCCCGGTACTGGTCACGCAGATCCGCTTGGGCGAGGGCGAATGGTTGTACATCGCCTCGCTGTTGCCCGAACCGTACACGGGGCTGGAAGCCGAACGCCTGCCGCGCCAGCAGATTGGCTTCATCGTGCTGACCACGGCCTTGCTGTTGCTGTTCATCGGCTTGCTGGTGCATTGGCAAAGCTGGCCACTGAAGCGCCTGGCGCGGGCCGCCCGAGAGATGTCGCTGGGTGCCGATGTGGCGCCAGTGGCTGAAGCTGGCGGCAGCGAAGTGGTTGAGGTGAGCCGGGCATTCAACAGCATGCGCGAGCGTATCAGCCGTTACCTGACCGAACGCAGCCAGCTGTTCAGCGCCATTTCCCACGACCTGCGCACGCCGATCACGCGCCTGCGCCTGCGCGTCGAACTGCTGGAGGACGAGCGCCTGCAGGCCAAGTTCAGCCAGGACCTGGACGAGCTGGAGTTGCTGGTCAAAGGCGCCTTGCAGTGCGTAAAGGACACCGACATCCACGAAAACATCGAGCCGGTCGACCTTAACCAGGTGCTGGAGATTCTGGCCGAGCCTTACCTGGGCGATGGTCGCATCACCGTCGAGGGCCAGGCGCTGGCGCCATACCCGGGCAAGCCGCTGGCGTTGCGTCGCTGCATCGGTAACCTGATCGACAACGCCATCAAGTACGGCGAACGGGCGCGGCTGCGCATCATCGACGGGGCAGAGGGTTTTGTGCTGCAGGTGGATGACCAGGGGCCCGGGGTGCCGCAGCAGCAGCTGGAACAGGTGTTCGAGCCGCATTTCCGGCTGGCCGGGCAGCAGCAGGGGTATGGGCTGGGGTTGGGCATTGCGCGCAACATCGCCCATAGCCATGGGGGCGAGGTGAGCTTGTTGAACCTGCGGGAGGGCGGGCTGCGGGTGACCCTGTATCTGCCGCGTGGTATGGATTGAGTTTTTGGGGTGCCAGTGCGGGCCTCTTCGCGGGCAAGCCCGCTCCCACAGGTACAGCGTAAACCTGGAAGGCTGTGCAGTCTTTGTGGGAGCGGGCGCGCCCGCGAAGAGGCCAATACAGGCAGGCGAAATGTCACTGTCCAGTGACAATCCCGTCGTCCTTCGTGACATCCGCCATGACCCCGCTGGCTAGAATTCGCAAACGACTGGCAAGGATCAAGCTGGCCCATGACCCCCCTCAACCTGTATGTGAACAGTTGGCTCAATGCCCCGGCCCACACCGCCTGGCGCCTGGCTGAAGCACAGCGCCTGCTGGCCTTTGCCAAGGCCGCGAAACTACCCGACGGTTTCGGTAACCTGGATGCCAATGGGCAACTCGCCCCCGGTGCCCGTGCCGAAACCATCAACACCGCCCGCATGACCCATTGCTTTGCCCTGGCCCACCTGCAGGGCATCCCCGGTAGCCTGGCCTATGCCGAGCACGGTGTGGCAGCACTGCGCGGTGCCATGCAGGATGCCACCCACGGCGGTTGGTTCGCCCATCCTGGCGGCCACGACGATAGCGGCAAGGCGGCGTACCTGCATGCCTTCGTCGCGCTGGCCGCCAGCTCGGCGGTGGTGGCCGGCGCTGTCGACGCCAATACGCTATTGGCAGACGCAATCCAGGTGATCGAAGCGCATTTCTGGAGCGAAGACGAAGGTGCTCTGCGGGAAACCTTCTCCCGCGCCTGGCAGCTCCCCGAGCAGTACCGGGGCGCCAACAGCAACATGCACGCGACCGAGGCCTTCCTGGCGTTGGCAGACGTCACCGGCAACGGCCTGTGGCTGCAACGTGCCTTGCGTATCGCCGAACGCATCATCCATACCCATGCCACCGCCAACGGCTATCGGGTGATCGAGCATTTCGATGTCCATTGGCAGCCGCTGCCGGATTACAACCTCGAACACCCCGCCGACCCCTTCCGGCCTTATGGCACTACACCCGGGCATGCCCTGGAGTGGGCGCGGTTGCTGTTGCACCTGGAAGCAAGCCTTGAACGGGCCGGCCTGTACGCCCCGCAATGGCTGCCGGACAGTGCCCGCGCATTGTTCGACACAGCCTGCCAACAGGCCTGGAACGTCGATGGCGAACCGGGTTTCGTCTATACGCTGGACTGGGCTGATCGCCCGGTGGTGCATGCACGATTGCACTGGGTGCACGCTGAGGCTTGCGCGGCTGCGGCAGCCCTGTTGCAACGCACCGGCGAGGCGCATTACGAACAGTGGTACCGCTGCTGCTGGGGCTTTATCGCCAACCATTTCATCGACCCCATTGGCGGCAGCTGGCACCACGAACTCGATGCGCACAACCAGCCGGCCGGGTCCCTCTGGCCGGGCAAGCCCGACCTCTATCACGCCTACCAGGCGCTGCTGCTGCCAGGTTTGCCCCTGGCACCCAGCCTGGCCAGCAACCTGGCCGGCAATGTAACCAAACGATGACATTCACGCATCGCTTCGTTACCTGACGAGGCGGGCACGCTGTTTAGACTTCATGCTACGCAAGCGATCGACTTGCACGGCATAACAACAAGAAAGGTGCTCCGATGAATTCCACGCTCCGTCTCGCTGCCGCAATTTCCTTTGCCTCGTTAATCCCCTTGGGTGCCCAGGCTGCTGACGCCAAAGGCAGTGTCGAAGTGGTGCACTGGTGGACCTCTGGTGGTGAAAAAGCGGCGGTCGATGTGCTCAAGGCCCAGGTCGAAAAAGACGGCTTCATCTGGAAGGACGGCGCCGTCGCCGGCGGCGGTGGTGCAACGGCCATGACCGTGCTCAAAAGCCGCGCAGTGGCCGGCAACCCGCCGGGCGTCGCGCAGATCAAAGGCCCGGACATCCAGGACTGGGCGGCCACCGGCCTGCTCGACGCCGATGTGCTCAAGGATGTGGCCAAGGAAGGAAAGTGGGACTCGCTGCTCGACAAGAAAGTGGCCGACACCGTGAAGTACGACGGTGACTACGTTGCCGTACCGGTGAATATCCACCGCATCAACTGGCTGTGGATCAACCCCGAGGTGTTCAAAAAAGCCGGCATCGACAAGGCGCCCACCACCCTCGACGAATTCTACGCCGCCGCCGACAAGCTCAAGGCTGCCGGTTTCATCCCGCTCGCCCATGGTGGGCAACCCTGGCAGGACAGCACCGTGTTCGAAAGCGTGGTGCTGTCGGTGATGGGCGTCGATGGCTACAAGAAGGCCTTGGTCGACCTCGACAGCGCAACGCTGACCGGGCCGCAGATGGTCAAGGCGCTGACCGAGCTGAAGAAGGTCGCCACCTACATGGACCCGGACGGCAAGGGCCAGGACTGGAACCTGGAAGCCGCCAAGGTCATTAACGGCAAGGCCGGCATGCAGATCATGGGCGACTGGGCCAAGAGCGAATGGACCCTGGCGAAGAAAACTGCTGGCAAGGATTACCAGTGCGTGCCGTTCCCCGGTACTGACAAGTCCTTCCTGTACAACATCGACTCGTTGGTGGTGTTCAAGCAGAACAACGCTGGCACCTCTGCTGGTCAGCAGGACATCGCCCGCAAGGTGCTGGGTGAGGACTTCCAGAAGGTCTTCAGCATCAACAAGGGTTCGATCCCGGTACGCAACGACATGCTTGCCGACATGGGCAAGTATGGTTTCGATGCCTGTGCTCAAACCTCCGCCAAGGACTTCCTGGCCGACGCCAAAACGGGCGGCCTGCAACCGAGCATGGCGCACAACATGGCCACCACGCTGGCCGTGCAGGGCGCGTTCTTCGATGTGGTGACCAACTACATCAACGACCCCAAGGCCGACCCGGCCGATGCGGCGAAGAAGCTGGCGGCGGCTATCAAGGCTGCCCAGTAACGGCTGTTCGCGGGCACGCCCGCTCCCAGATGGGCCCTGCTCACCACTGTTCCTGGTCATGACGCCGGACCTGTGGGAGCGGGCTTGCCCGCGAAGCGGTGCGTAGCATCGCCACTACCTCGGGATCCAATACATGACAACGACCACCGCCCAACTGCGGGCCTCACCCCTGGACGCGCTTCAGCGCTGGCTGCCCAAGCTGGTGCTGGCACCCAGCATGTTCATCGTCCTGGTGGGCTTCTACGGCTACATCCTCTGGACCTTCGTGCTGTCCTTCACCACCTCGACCTTTCTGCCCACCTACAAGTGGGCGGGCCTTGCGCAATACGCCCGTCTGTTCGACAACGACCGCTGGTGGGTGGCGAGCAAGAACCTGCTTCTGTTCGGCGGCCTGTTCATCGCCATCAGCCTGGCCATCGGTGTGTTGCTGGCGGTGCTGCTGGACCAGCGCATCCGTCGCGAGGGCTTCATTCGCACCATTTACCTGTACCCCATGGCACTGTCGATGATCGTCACCGGTACCGCCTGGAAGTGGCTGCTCAACCCGGGCATGGGCCTGGACAAGCTGCTGCGCGACTGGGGCTGGGAGGGCTTTCGCCTGGACTGGCTGATCGATCCCGACCGGGTGGTGTATTGCCTGGTGATCGCGGCCGTGTGGCAGGCTTCGGGCTTCATCATGGCCATGTTCCTTGCCGGCTTGCGTGGCGTCGACCCGTCGATCATCCGCGCGGCGCAGATGGATGGCGCCAGCCTGCCGCGCATCTACTGGACCGTGGTGCTGCCCAGCCTGCGCCCGGTGTTCTTCAGCGCGCTGATGATCCTTTCGCACATTGCCATCAAGAGCTTCGACCTGGTGGCGGCAATGACGGCCGGCGGCCCGGGTTACTCCTCCGACTTGCCGGCCATGTTCATGTACTCGTTCACCTTCAGCCGCGGCCAGATGGGCATGGGCTCGGCCAGCGCCATCCTGATGCTCGGGGCAATCCTGGCGATCCTCGTGCCTTACCTGTACTCGGAGCTGCGGAGCAAACGCCATGCATAGTCCTGTCGACAAGCCAGTGCTCAGCCTCAGCCGCATGGCCATCCATGCCGTGTTGCTGATCGCCGTGCTGCTGTATCTTGTGCCGCTGGTGGTGATGCTGCTGACCAGCTTCAAGACCCCCGAAGACATCACCACCGGCAACCTGCTGAGCTGGCCTGCAGTGATTACCGGCATAGGCTGGGTCAAGGCCTGGGGAGCGGTCAGCGGTTACTTCTGGAACTCGATCATGATCACCGTGCCCGCGGTGCTGATCTCCACCGCGATTGGTGCACTGAACGGCTATGTGCTGTCGATGTGGCGCTTCCGAGGTTCGCAACTGTTCTTCGGCCTGCTGCTGTTCGGCTGTTTCCTGCCGTTCCAGACCGTGCTGCTGCCGGCCTCGTTCACCCTCGGCAAGCTTGGCCTGGCCAGTACCACTGGTGGCCTGGTGCTGGTGCATGTGGTCTACGGCCTGGCCTTCACCACGCTGTTCTTCCGCAACTTCTACGTGAGCATCCCCGACGCGCTGGTCAAGGCCGCGCGGTTGGACGGTGCCGGGTTCTTCACCATCTTCCGCCGCATCATCCTGCCGATGTCCACGCCGATCATCATGGTCTGCCAGATCTGGCAGTTCACCCAGATCTGGAACGACTTCCTGTTCGGCGTGGTGTTCTCCAGCGGCGATTCGCAACCTATCACCGTAGCCCTGAACAATCTGGTCAATACCAGCACCGGGGCCAAGGAATACAACGTCGACATGGCGGCAGCGATGATCGCTGGCCTGCCAACCCTGCTGGTCTACGTGGTGGCAGGCAAATATTTCGTGCGCGGGCTGACGGCCGGCGCGGTCAAGGGGTAAGCCATGGCAACGCTCGAACTTCGCAATGTGAACAAGACCTACGGCAGCGGCCTGCCGGACACCCTCAAGGACATCCAGCTGTCGATCAAGGACGGCGAGTTCCTGATCCTGGTGGGCCCGTCGGGCTGCGGCAAGTCGACCTTGATGAACTGTATCGCCGGCCTGGAGCAGATCACCGGCGGCGCCATCCTCATCGACGAGCAGGACGTCAGTGGCATGAGCCCCAAGGACCGCGATATCGCCATGGTGTTCCAGTCCTATGCGCTGTACCCCACCATGAGCGTGCGCGAGAACATCGAGTTCGGCCTGAAGATCCGCAAGCTGCCCCAGGCCGCCATCGACGAGGAAGTGGCGCGGGTGGCCAAGTTGCTGCAGATCGAACACTTGCTGGCGCGCAAGCCGGCGCAGCTGTCCGGCGGCCAGCAGCAGCGTGTGGCCATGGGCCGGGCGCTGGCGCGGCGACCCAAGATCTACCTGTTCGATGAACCCCTGTCCAACCTCGACGCCAAGCTGCGGGTCGAAATGCGCACTGAAATGAAGTTGATGCACCAGCGCCTGAAGACCACCACGGTGTACGTCACCCATGACCAGATCGAGGCCATGACCCTGGGCGACAAGGTGGCGGTGATGAAGGACGGCATCATCCAGCAGTTCGGCACCCCGCAGCAGATCTACAACGACCCGGCCAACCAGTTCGTGGCCAGCTTCATCGGTTCGCCACCAATGAACTTCATTCCGGTGCGTCTGGCCAGGCAGGATGGCCGCTTGCTGGCGCTGCTCGACAGCGGCCAGGCGCGCTGCGAACTGCCCTTGGGGGAGGCTGCTGACGCGCTTGAGGGGCGCGAGATCATCCTCGGCATCCGCCCTGAGCAGATAGCCCTGGGCGCTGCTGACGGCAATGGTTTGCCGGCTATCCGCGCTGAGGTGCAGGTGACAGAGCCCACCGGGCCGGACCTGCTGGTGTTCGTCACGCTCAACCAGACCAAGGTGTGCTGCCGCCTGGCGCCAGATGTGGCGTGCCGGGTGGGTGACACCCTCAACCTGCAATTCGACCCGGCCCGGGTGCTGCTGTTCGACGCTGCCAATGGCGAGCGCCTGCACCTGGCCAGTACTGGCGCAACCGCAAAGGACAACGTGGCTCACTTCAAAGGCCGTTGACTCGTCTACACCATCAATAAGAAAAAGAGGACGCAAAGGGATGGAACAGCGCAAACGCATCAAGACACTGGGATCGCTGGCCTTGCTTGCACTTGTAGGCAGCAGCGGTACACAGGCTGCCGAGGCTTTTTCCAGCGAATCCAAATGGATGACCGGCGACTGGGGCGGCACCCGGACCGAGTTGCTGGACAAGGGCTATGACTTCACCCTCGATTATGTGGGTGAGGTGGCTGGCAACCTGCATGGCGGCTACAACGACGACAAGACGGCACGCTACAGCGACCAGTTCGCCCTCGGCGCGCATCTGGACTTGCAGAAGATACTGGGCTGGCATGATGCCGAGTTCAAGCTGGCAATCACCGAGCGAAGCGGTCGCAACCTGTCCAACGACCGCATCAGCGACCCGCGCGCCGGGCAGTTCAGCTCGGTGCAGGAGGTGTGGGGCCGTGGCCAGACCTGGCGCCTGACCCAGATGTGGATCAAGCAGAAGTACTTCGACGGCGCGCTGGACGTGAAATTTGGCCGTTTTGGCGAGGGCGAGGACTTCAACAGCTTCCCTTGCGACTTCCAGAACCTGGCCTTCTGCGGCTCGCAGGTGGGCAACTGGGTGGGCGGCATCTGGTACAACTGGCCGGTCAGCCAGTGGGCGCTGCGGGTGAAGTACAACATCACGCCGGAGTTCTTCGTACAGATCGGGGCCTTCGAGCAGAACCCTTCCAACCTGGAAACCGGCAACGGCTTCAAGCTCAGCGGCAGTGGTACCAAGGGGGCGATCTTGCCGGTGGAAGCGGTGTGGTCGCCCAAGGTCAATGGCCTGCCGGGCGAGTACCGCCTGGGTTACTACTACAGCACGGCCAAGGCTGACGATGTGTACGACGACGTCAACGGCAACCCGCAGGCGCTGACAGGTGAAGCCTTCAAGTCGCACTCCAGCAAGCACGGATGGTGGGTGGTGGCGCAGCAGCAGGTCACTGCCCATGGCGGCGACGTCAACCGGGGCCTCAGCCTGTTCGCCAACTTCACCGTGCACGACAAGGCCACCAACGTGGTCGACAACTACCAGCAGGTGGGGCTGGTCTACAAAGGCGCTTTCGACGCCCGGCCCAAGGATGACATCGGCTTCGGCGTGGCGCGTATTCATGTGAATGACGACGTGAAGAAGCGCGCCGAACTGCTCAACGCACAGAGCGGCATCAACGATTACGACAACCCTGGTTTCGTGCCGCTGCAGCGTACCGAATACAACGCAGAGCTCTACTACGGCTTCCACGTTACCAACTGGCTGACCGTGAGGCCCAACCTGCAGTACATCAAGAGCCCTGGCGGGGTGGACGAGGTGGATAACGCGCTGGTCGCTGGCTTGAAGATTCAGTCGTCATTCTGAGGCAACTTGTTGTAAATTTACGCCAATCCATTTTCGGTTCCCGGCACCCACTGGTCTGCAGTGGGTGTTGGGGATAGGCCGAGACAGCGCTATCTCAAACAACAAGAGCTCTGAACCATGCCCGAACATCCGCTCCATCGCTTCTTCTCCTCGCAGCGGCCCCGGCCGACATTCGAGTGGGAGCGTTATCAGCAGCGCGATGTCCTGATCATCGACCACCCCCGTTGCCAGGCGGTGTTCAGCCGCCAGGGCGCGCAGTTGCTGCACTTTCAACCAGCGGGTGAACGGCCGTGGCTGTGGTGCGCCGAACAGTGGCCGCAGGTGGGGGCGATCCGCGGTGGTGTGCCGGTGTGCTGGCCCTGGTATGGCCGTCATCCCAGCGAAGACCTGTGGCCGGCCCACGGTTGGGCGCGGTTGCTGGACTGGAAGCTGGTGGACAGCCGTGAGGACGAGGAGGGCGTGACCCTGAAATGGCGGCTGGACCTGTGCGACTGGCAGGTCGACCTGCATGCCCGGCTGGGTAGCCGCATGGAGCTGAGCCTGAGCACCGAACATCAGGACAGCGAACCCTGCCAGTTGAGCCATGCGCTGCTGGCGTACTGGCGCATCAGTGACGTGTCCGAGATAGCGCTGTCTGGTCTGGAAGACATCGAGGGCTACGACCGCCTCAACCGTCAGGCTTGCCGTGAAGATGGCGCGCTGAAGCTCAAGGGCGGCTGCCAGAAGGTCTACCCCGGTACGCCACGGGTGCAATTGCAGGACCCGGCCTGGCAGCGCGAGCTGTGCATCGATACCGGTGACAGCGACGACACCGTGGTCTGGCACCCTGGCAATCGCCCGCTGATGGGGGTGACCGGCCGCGAGTCGCAGCGTTTTGTCTGCGTCGAGGCGACCAGTGGCAGTGGCGAAGGCCTGAGCCTGGCACCTGGGCAGCGTGCGCACCTGCGTTTGCAGGCGCACCGGCTCAGTTGAGGTCGTCGTCCTCGATCGGGTAACGGCTGGCGTTGAGGCTTTCCTTGATCTTGCGCAGGTGAGGCTGGAAGTCCACGCCGCGGCGCAGGGTCATGCCGGTGGCCAGTACATCGAGCACGGTCAGCTGGATGATCCGCGAGGTCATTGGCATGTAGATGTCGGTATCTTCCGGCAGCGGAATGTGCAGGCTCAGGCTGCAGGCATTGGCCAGTGGCGAGCCTGCGGCGGTGAGGCCCAGCACCGAAGCGCCGTTTTCACGTGCCAGGCGCGCCACGTCGACCAGTTCGCGGGTGCGCCCGGTGTAGGAAATGATCACGAACAGATCGCCGGTGTGGGCGACCGAGGCCAGCATGCGCTGCATCAGCACATCGGCGTGGGCCGACACGGCCAGGTTGAAGCGGAAGAACTTGTGCTGCGCATCCAGGGCCACCGGGGCTGAGGCGCCGAGGCCGAAGAAGTGGATCTGCCGGGCCTGGATCATCATGTCCACGGCGCGGCTGACCTGCTGCGGGTCCAGTTGCTGGCAGGCGCTGTCAAGCGAGGCGATGGCGCTGGCGAAGATCTTCTGGGTGTAGGCGGCCGGGTCATCGTCGGCCTCTACCGCGCGGCTGACATAGGCGGCACCACTGGCCAGGCTCTGCGCCAGTTGCAGCTTGAGTTCGGGGTAGCCGCTGACGCCGAACGAGCGGCAGAAGCGGTTGACGGTCGGTTCGCTGACCTTGGCCGCCTGGGCCAGCGCAGCGATGCTGAAACGGGTGGCTTGTTGCGGGTTGAGCAGGATGACTTCGGCGACTTTGCGTTCGGCCTTGTTCAGCTCGTCGAGGCGGCCCTGGATCTGTTCCAGGAGGTTTCGCACGCGGTCCATGGGTGTGTCCTTGGGTCGGGAAGACAGCCGGCTGTGTGAGCAGCAGGCTTTTTGCACGGTCGTCTATCGTACTGTCGGTGCGGTTGGCGTACCACTTGTCTGTAACACTTGTGTGTAATGTTGTGGTTTTTACTACATTATCCCTTGAAAACCGTGTGTGAAAGCGGTATTCCTAGACCAACTTTAGGAAAGAACCAACATCATGGCTGCAATCAGTGTCGAACCTTGCACCTTTGCCCTGTTTGGCGCCCTCGGCGACCTGGCATTGCGCAAGCTGTTTCCTGCGCTCTACCAGCTCGACCGGGCCAACCTGTTGCACCCGGACACCCGCCTGCTGGCCCTCGCCCGTGAGGTCGGCAGTGCGCAGGAGCACCTGGACAGCATCGAAGCCCACCTGCGCCGGCACGTGCCCGAGGCAGATATCGAGCCTGCTGCGCTGGGGCGCTTCCTCGCCCGCCTGAATTACCAGCACCTGGACTTCCTTCAGCCCGAGGGCTATCAGGCCCTGGCCGAGCAACTGCCGGGCGAGCTGCCGCTGATCGCCTACTTCGCCACGGCGGCGGCGGTGTATGGGGCCATCTGCGAAAACCTCGACAAGGTCGGGCTGGCTGCGCGCACCCGGGTAGTGCTCGAGAAACCTATTGGCCACGATCTGGAGTCGTCGCGCCGGGTCAACGACGCCGTGGCGCGGTTCTTCCCTGAAAGCCGGGTTTACCGCATTGACCATTACCTGGGCAAAGAGACGGTGCAGAACCTGATTGCCCTGCGCTTCGCCAATAGCCTGTTCGAAACCCAGTGGAACCAGAATTCCATCTCCCATGTGGAGATTACCGTCGCGGAAAAGGTCGGTATCGAGGGCCGTTGGGGTTATTTCGACAAGGCCGGCCAACTGCGCGACATGATCCAGAATCACCTGCTGCAGTTGCTGTGCCTGATCGCCATGGACCCGCCCAGCGAACTGTCCGCCGATGCCATCCGCGACGAGAAGGTGAAAGTGCTCAAAGCCCTGGCACCGATCACTGGCGACGGCCTGAGCACCAGCGTGGTGCGCGGCCAGTACATTGCCGGCTACAGCGAAGGCAAGCCGGTGCCGGGTTACCTGGAAGAAGACAACGCCAACGCCCAGAGCGACACCGAAACCTTCGTCGCCCTGCGCGCCGACATCCGTAACTGGCGCTGGTCGGGCGTGCCGTTCTACCTGCGAACCGGCAAGCGCATGCCGCAAAAACTGTCGCAGATCGTCATTCACTTCAAGGAAACGCCGCACTACATCTTCGCCCCGGAACAGCGTTTGCAGATCGGTAACAAGCTGATCATCCGCCTGCAACCGGACGAAGGCATTTCTTTACGGGTGATGACCAAGGAGCAGGGCCTGGACAAGGGCATGCAACTGCGCAGTGGCCCATTGCAGCTGAATTTTTCCGATGCCTGGCGCAGTGCACGAATTCCGGATGCCTACGAGCGGCTGTTGCTCGAAGTGATGCGCGGCAACCAGAACCTGTTCGTGCGCAAGGACGAAATCGAGTATGCCTGGAAGTGGTGCGACCAGTTGATCGCCGGCTGGCGTAATGCGGGCGATGCGCCCAAGCCATACGCGGCGGGCTCCTGGGGGCCGATGAGCTCGATTGCACTGATCACACGCGATGGGAGGGCGTGGTATGGGGATATCTGAATTGAAACTGCCAGCGGCCGTGAAGGCTCATGAACTGGCGGATGCCAAGGCACTGTCCGTGTCCTTGGCTCATGATGTGGCTGAGCGCCTGCGCGCCGCGATTGCCGCCAAGGGGCAGGCCTGTGTGGTGTTGTCTGGCGGCCGCAGCCCGGTGCCGTTCCTGGAGAAACTGGCCAGCGAGCACCTGGACTGGGCCAAGGTCACTGTCAGCCTGGCTGATGAGCGCTGGGTGCCGGTGGAGCACGCCGACAGCAATGCCGGCCTGCTGGCCCGTCACCTGTTGAAGGGCGAAGCGGCCAAGGCCCGTTTCGTTGGCCTGTACCAGCAGGCGGAGAACCTCGATGCAGCTGCGCTCAAAGCTGACCAGGCCTTGGCCGAGCTACCGCCGATCGACGTGCTGGTGCTGGGCATGGGCGACGATGGCCATACCGCCTCGCTGTTCCCCGCCAGTCCCAACCTGGAAGCAGGCCTGGACCTAGCTGGCCCACGCCGCTGCCTGCCGATGCTGGCGCCGAGCGTGCCGCACCAGCGCCTGTCGATGACCCGTTCGCTGCTGGCCAGCGCGGCCTTCATCGCGCTGTCTGTGCAGGGCCAGGGCAAACTCGCTACCCTGCGCGCCGCGCTGGCGGGCAACGACCTTACTGAAATGCCGATTCGCGCTTTTCTTCACGACCCCCTGGACATCTACTGGTGCCCATGAGCCAAGGATCCACAGTCATGACCACCCTTGAACGCCCACAGCCCAAGCTCTCGATGGCTGATAAAGCCGCGCGGATCGACGCCATTTGCAAAAAGGCGCGCATCCTGCCGGTAATCACCATTGCTCGTGAGGAAGACATCCTGCCGCTGGCTGACGCCCTGGCCGCTGGCGGTATCCGTACCCTGGAAGTGACCCTGCGCTCACAGCATGGCCTCAAGGCCATTCAGGTGCTGCGTGAGCAGCGCCCGGAGCTGTGTGTCGGCGCCGGTACCGTGCTCGACCGCAGCATGTTCGCGGCGGTTGAAGCTGCGGGCGCGCAGTTCGTCGTTACCCCTGGCATTACCCAGGACATTCTCGAGGCTGGCGTGGAAAGTGAAATCCCGCTGTTGCCGGGCATCAGCACGCCGTCCGAAATCATGATGGGCTATGCCCTGGGCTACCGCCGGTTCAAGTTGTTCCCGGCGGAAATCAGCGGCGGCGTAGCGGCGATCAAGGCCTTTGGTGGCCCGTTCGGCGATATTCGTTTTTGTCCTACCGGTGGTGTAAACCCGGCCAACGTGCGCAACTACATGGCACTGCCAAACGTGATGTGCGTGGGGGGAACCTGGATGCTCGACAGCAGCTGGATCAAGAACGGTGACTGGGCGCGGATCGAAGCGTGCAGTGCCGAGGCGATGGCGCTGCTGGACGCTAACTGAAACAGTTGTGTGCTTTACGGCTTGTGGGGCGCTTGGTCGGCGCCCCTTTTTTTGCCTGGGGTATTTGCAGTGGTTGTGCTGGCCCTTTCGCGGGTAGACCCGCTCCTACGCACCGATTTGCGGTGGACACACACCGGGTTTTGGACACAGGCCGTCGTAGGAGCGGGTTTACCCGCGAATGGGCCAGTCCAGGCCCACAAAAAAAGCCCGCATCAAACGATGCGGGCTTTCTCATCCCTCATTCCAGGCTTCAGGCCGCCTTGGCTTCCTGCTGGCTCAGCGAGCGGTTCAGCGCACTGAACAGCGCCTTGAAGCTGGCCGTGGTGATGTTCTCATCGATACCCACGCCATGTACCGGGCGGCCACCGGCCACGCGCAGTTCGATGTAGGCAGCTGCCTTGGCATTGGTGCCAGCGCCAATCGCATGCTCGTTGTAGTCCATGATCTCCACGGCAATCGGCAGGCCGGCCACCAGTGCTTCCAGGGCGCCGTTGCCCTTGCCGCGCCAGTGCAGGGTGGTTTCGCCTTCACCGGCAACTTCCACTTCCACGGCGCTGTGGCCGTTTTCTTCCTGCAGGCGATGGCTGACCAGTGCATATGGCGCGTTGGCCTGGAGGTATTCCTTGTGCAGCAGGCTGTAGATCTGCTGGGCGGTCATTTCCAGGCCCAGGCGGTCAGTCTCACCCTGCACCACCTGGCTGAATTCGATCTGCATGCGACGCGGCAGGCTGATGCCATATTCCTGCTCGAGCAGGTAGGTGATACCGCCTTTGCCCGACTGGCTGTTGACGCGGATTACCGCTTCGTAGCTGCGGCCGATGTCGGCCGGGTCGATCGGCAGGTAAGGCACCTCCCACAGTTCCCCATCCTGCTGCTTGGCGAAGCCCTTGCGGATGGCGTCCTGGTGCGAGCCGGAGAACGCGGTATGGACCAGATCGCCCACATAGGGGTGACGAGGATGTACCGGCAACTGGTTGCATTCTTCGACCACCTTGCGCACGCCGTCGATGTCGGAGAAGTCCAGCAACGGGTCGATGCCCTGGGTGTAGAGGTTCAGTGCCAAGGTCACCAGGTCGACGTTACCGGTACGCTCGCCGTTGCCGAACAGGCAGCCTTCGGCACGGTCGGCGCCGGCCATGAGGCCCAGTTCGGTGGCAGCGATGCCGGTGCCGCGGTCGTTGTGGCAGTGCAGGCTGATGATCACGCTGTCGCGGCGGCTGACGTTGCGGCAGAACCACTCGATCTGGTCGGCGTAGATATTTGGCGTGGACACTTCCACGGTGGCCGGCAGGTTGAGGATGATCTTGTGTTCAGGGGTAGGGTTCCACACCTCGATGACCGCGTCGCAGACCTCCTTGGCGAACTCCATTTCAGTGGCGCTGAAGGTTTCTGGCGAGTACTGGAAGGTCCACTGGGTTTCCGGCTGCTGGGCGGCGTACTTGACGAACAGCTTGGCCGCGTTCACCGCGATGTCCTTCACGCCTTGCTTGTCCTGATTGAAGACGATGCGGCGGAACGACGGGCTGGTGGCGTTGTACAGGTGGACGATGGCCTTCTTCGCACCGCGCAGTGATTCGAAGGTACGGGCAATCAGGTCTTCACGTGCCTGGGTGAGCACCTGGATGGTGGTGTCATCCGGGATGTGGCCGTCCTCGATCAGGGTGCGCACGAAGTCGAAATCGGTTTGCGAGGCAGACGGGAACGAGGCTTCGATCTCCTTCACGCCAACCTGCACCAAGGTCTTCCAGAAGCGCAGTTTCTTCTCCGAGTCCATCGGCTCTATCAGCGACTGGTTGCCGTCACGCAGGTCGGAACTGCACCAGATAGGTGCCTGGGTGATGGTCTTCGACGGCCAGGTACGGTCAGGCAGGTCGATGGTCGGGAAAGCGCGGTATTTCTTCGAAGGGTCTTTGAGCATGGTCATGGAAGCAATCCTTTTGTGTGCGGCCGAGATCGGACCTGCCGAGCGATAACGATATGAAGAGGCGAGGCGACGCGATTCAGCCTGGTAGTCGGGCGCTGACCAGGCAGAGGCTGCGATGTTGTCGGAGCAGGATGAGGGTGCTGAAGGTTTTCATGCCTTCAAACTTAACCAGTGGGGTGGGGGATGGCAAGCGTTCGGGAAAAATTGAGAGGAATGCTTAAAAAAAGCCATTAGGCGAGATTTTATGGCTTGGATCTGCTGGGCGCTTATTGATGTTTGCGCAGTATTTTTCGATGGCGCAACACAGTTGAACTGCTGTCGACTGTGCTGGCCTCTTCGCGGGCATGCCCGCTCCCACAAGTATTGTGCTGTGTCTGAAGGCTTCGCTGTACCTGTGGGAGCGGGCGTGCCCGCAAAGCAGGCGCCGCAGTTTCAGGGCTGGAACGCGCCAATGAAAATCGCCGGGTCCACCCGCGCATCGTTCAGGCTGACGTTCCAGTGCATGTGCGGCCCGGTTGCCCGCCCGGTCGAGCCCACGCGCCCGACCACCTCGCCACGACGCAGTTGCTGGCCGACCTGCACATCGATTTTCGACATGTGGCAGAACATGCTGATAAAGCCCTGCCCATGGTCGACGAACACCGTGCGGCCGTTGAAGAAATAATCCCCCACCAGAATCACTTTACCATTGGCGGGTGTCTTGATCGGCGTGCCTGCCGGCACCGCAAAATCCAGCCCCGCATGCGGGTTGCGTTCTTCGCCGTTGAAGAAGCGGCGCACGCCGAACTTGCTCGACAGCGGGCCGTTGACCGGCTTGTCGAGAACCAGGTTGCTCGGCAGGTTCGGGCTGAAGCTGCGGTAGGCCTTGATCTGCTCGGCCAGCTCGCGCTCGATGCGTTTGAGGTCGGCCGAGTTCGGGTTGACCTGGCGCGTGTTCTTCAGGGTGATGCGCTGCTCAGGGTACTTCTTGCTGCGTACGCTGAAAGGCAGGGTGCGCCCGCCCTGGTTCAGCACTGCGGTGCCGGGCTTCTGGGTCAGCGGGATGCCGACGATGGCCAGCCAGTTGTCCTGCTCCTTCACCACCAGCACCGGCTTGCCGTCGAAACGGGCGCTGGGTGCATTGGCGGCGGGGCCCAGGTCGACGACTGCCACACCGCCGGGTACCGGTTTGTTCAGTGTGCGGGTGATGTAGCTGGCCTGGGCGCCGCCGGCCAGCAGCAGCAGGGAAAGGGCAAGCAGGGGCGCGAGCATGCGGGGCATGTGTCAGTCCAGTAGTGAGAGGGTGACCGGGGTCAGGTGGTTGTCTTCGACCCGCACCAGCAGCTCGCCTTCGTTAAGGCGGGCGGTCAGGCGTTGGCCATTGCGGGTCTGTTCGGCGCTGCGAATGGCCTGGCCTTGCTCATCCAGCAAAATGCTGTATCCGCGGGCCAGAGTGGCCAGCGGACTGACCACCTGCAGTGTCTGCAACTGGGCCTGGAACCGCTGGCGACGGTCCTTGAGCACCTCGCGCATGGCCCGTGGCAGGCGCTCGGCCAGGCTGTCCAGGCGCTGGTTCAGCAGTTTCAGGTTACGCCCCGGATGCTGCGCGGCCAGACGGGCGTCCAGGCGCGCCAGGCGTTCGCGGCGCTGGTTGAGGTTGAGCATGAACGCGCGACGCAGGCGCATGTCCAGGTCGTCCAGGCGTTGAGCCTGCTGGCGCAAACGCTCGCCTGGGTGGCGCAGGCGCCGGGTGAGTGACTCCAGGCGCAGGCGGTCGTGGGTCAGGCGGTTCTGCATGCGCAGCAGCAGGCGCCGTTGCAGGCCATCTAGGCGTTGCCGAAGGCCGCTGTTGTCAGGGGCCAGCAGCTCGGCGGCCGCAGACGGGGTGGGCGCGCGCACGTCAGCCACGAAGTCGCTGATCGACACGTCGGTTTCATGGCCCACGGCGCTGACAATTGGCGTGACGCAGGCGGCCACGGCACGCGCCACGGCTTCCTCGTTGAAACACCACAGGTCTTCCAGCGAACCCCCACCCCGCGCCAGGATCAGCGCATCGAAGCCGAGGCTGTCGGCCTGGCGGATGGCGCGTACGATCTGCGCGATGGCTTCGCGGCCCTGTACCGCCGTAGGGATCAGGTTCAGTTCCACCTGCGGGGCACGGCGGCCGAACACGCTGATGATGTCGCGGATCACCGCGCCAGTGGGCGAGGTGATGATGCCGATGCGCTGCGGGTGAGCCGGCAGTGGCTTCTTTCGTTCGGCGCTGAACAGCCCCTCGGCCCCGAGCTTTTCCTTCAGGGCCTCGAAAGCCAGGCGCAGCGCGCCATCACCGGCTGGCTCGACGGTGTCGAGAATCAGCTGGTAGTCGCCACGCCCCTCGAACAGCGAAACCTTGCCACGCACCCGCACCGCCAGGCCGTCGCGCAGCGCCTGGCGTACCCGCGTGGCGTTCTGCCGGAACAACGCACAACGCACCTGGGCGCCGCTGTCCTTGAGGGTGAAGTACATGTGGCCGGACGCCGGGCGGGCGAGGTTGGAGATTTCGCCTTCCACCCACACGCTGCGGAAAACGTCTTCCAGCAGCACGCGGGCGCGGCCGTTGAGTTGGCTGACGGTAAGGACCTCGCGGTCCAGCCCGAGTCGTTCGAAAGGGTCTTTGATCATGGCTGGCATCATAAATGACATCGGCCCCGGTTGTCTGTCCCGGGCCCTGTTGGAGCGGGTGCACCGGCGAAGAACAAGGTTCAGGCCTGCAGGGCCGTTACGAACTGCCGGGCTATCTGCCCCGCATCGCGGCGACAGGCCAGCGCCACTGTGCTCTGGCAATCTCCTTCCAGTGCCACGAAGCTGACCGAAGCGGGTGCGATCTGCCTCATGCACTCTGGCAACAACGCAACCCCAAACCCCGCCTGTATCAGCTGCAACTGCGTAGTCTTGCGCGACAGTACCTGCGCCGCCTGCGGGAAGAACCCTGCCCCCATGCACAACGAGGCAGACAGGTAGCTCAAACCACCACGATCCCGGTGCGGGATGGAAATGAAGCGCTCTTCCTTCAATTGCTCCAGTTGCACGTGCTGAGTACCCGCCAAGGGGTGTCCAGCGGCGACCGCCAGCAACAAGGGTTCGTCGAACAACTCGTGCAGCACCACGCCTTCATGCTGGCGCAGCACCGGCAAGCGCAACAGGCCGATATCCAGCCGTCCGGCAGCAATGTCTTCCAGCTGTGCCTCCGATGACTGCTGCGCAATCTCCAGCGAAACCCCTGGGTTGTGCTTCAGGTAGTTCCCCAGGCGAGCCAGAAGCCCGCCGGTCAGTGGCACGGTGCTGGAATGGTTCAGGCGCAAGCTGCCTTGCAACCCTTGGCCAATGTCACGGGTAACCCGCTCGGCCTGTGCCAGGTCGGCCAGCAAGCGTCGCGCCCGTTCAAGAAAGGCCTGACCCGCCAGCGTCAGGCGAGGCAGGCGCGCCGTGCGTTCGAACAGCGGCGTGCCGAGTTGTTGCTCCAGCTCCTTGATCTGCCGGCTAAGGGCCGACTGGGCGACGTACAGGCGCTCGGCTGCACTGCTGAAACTGCCGCACTCGGCGATCTCCACGAAGTAACGCAACTGTCGGATTGACGTCATGTCATGCCTTTTCGAGATGGCTTTTGGGATAAAGGCATATTAGTCGGCATGGCTCATGGCTGGCTAACCTTTGCCTGTCTTCCCAGGAACTGCTGCCATGCTTGCCCAACTGTCGTTTTCCGGCCTTGACTGGCTGCCGATCCTGTTCGCCATTGCCGCGGCCTACATCGTCTTCGGCATCGCCGGTTTTGGTACTGCACTGGTGGCGGGGCCGGTGCTGATTCACTTCATGCCGTTGTCACGCATCATCCCGTTGCTGGTGCTGCTGGATTTCGTGGCCGCGTTCGGCAACCTGCTGCCGTCGCGCCGGGATGTGGTCCGCAGTGAATTGCTGCGGCTGCTGCCCTTCATGGCCTTGGGTTGTACGTTGGGCGTGGTGTTCCTGCTGCAACTGAAGTCCGACCTGTTGCTGCTGTTGATGGGGGTATTCGTGACTGCCTATGCACTTTACGGGCTGGCAGTGAAAGTGAGGCCAGCGAGCCTGTCCGGCTTCTGGGCGGTGCCGATGGGCACGGCAGGCGGTTTGTTCGGGGCTTTGTTCGGCAGCGGCGGGTTTCTTTATGCCCTTTACCTGAGCGCACGGCTGGAGGTGAAGGAACAGGTACGCGCCACCCAGAGCGCGCTGATCAGCTGCAGTACGATAGTGCGTCTGTCGCTGTTCCTGATTGCCGGTGTCTATGCCGACCAACGCCTGCTGCTGCTCGCCGCCTGCCTGCTGCCTGTCATGTTCATTGGTCTGTGGGTAGGGCGTCGGTTGACCAACCGGTTGTCCCGCGAAGCGTTCGTACGGCTGGTGACCTGGCTGGTGCTGGCCAGTGGGCTGGCGTTGATTGGTCGCTACCTGAGCGCCTGAGCGGTAGAATTGCGTCATTACCGGCGTTTCTCAGGCTTGTCCCGTTCATGAACACCCAGAGCATCATCGTTCCAAAGCTGTCTACCGTCCCGGTGCATGAAGCCCGTGCCCGCGCCATCCTGCGCTGGCTGGTGCGCGAAAAGGTCGTCGAGGAGCAGCTGACCACCTGTGGCCGCACCGGTAACCGCATGGGCCATGCCCTGGCGGCAGGGGCGCGCAAAGTGGCCCTGCACCCGGAAAAACTGCCCTTCGGCGAACCGGTCAACGGCCTGGAAGTGATGCTCAAACGCTGCATCTATACCCCCACCGAAGGCTTCCTTGAAGAAGCCGGTTGCCCGGAGTGCCGGCGCGAGGTAGGTGAGCCGTTGTTCGAAAGCCTGGAAGAGTGGATGCCGGCAGTGAGCGACAACTTTACCTGCCCACTGTGCGGCTTCGAAGATGACATCAATGGCTTCATTTACCTGCAGCCATGTGCCTTTTCCAACCTGGGGTTCATCTTCAACAACTGGGGCGAGGCCGGGTTCACCCAGGCCTTTCTCGACAGCTTCGCCGACTGGCTCGACCAGCCGGTGGCCGTGGTGCAGGTAAAACTGCCACAAGCCTGACCGAAGGCCCTTATTTTGCATTGAGCGGCGCGCCATGCATGAGTATAATGGCGCGCTTCCATTTTTCCCGCCCGGGAGCCCCCGCGATGCTGCGTATCAGCCAAGAAGCCCTGACCTTCGACGATATCCTCCTTGTACCTGGCTATTCCGAGGTACTGCCCAATGAAGTCAGTCTCAAGACCCGTTTGACCCGTGGCATCGAGCTGAACATTCCGCTGGTTTCCGCTGCCATGGATACCGTGACCGAAGCGCGTCTGGCCATTGCCATGGCTCAGGAAGGCGGTATCGGCATCATCCACAAGAACATGACCATCGAACAACAGGCCGGCGAAGTGCGCAAGGTCAAGAAGTTCGAGGCTGGCGTGGTCAAGGACCCGATCACCATCGACGCCGATGCCACTGTGCGCGACCTGTTCGAGCTGACCCGCCTGAACAACATCTCCGGCGTGCCGGTACTGGCGAACGGCGACCTGGTCGGCATCGTCACCTCCCGTGACGTGCGCTTCGAAAATCGCCTGGACGCCAAGGTACGCGACGTGATGACGCCGAAAGAGCGCCTGGTCACCGTCCGCGAAGGCGCCGACAAGAACGAAGTTCGCGAGCTGCTGCACAAGCATCGCCTGGAAAAAGTCCTGATCGTTGACGACAAGTTCAACCTCAAGGGGATGATGACCGTCAAGGACATCGAAAAGGCCAAGGCTTACCCGCTGGCCAGCAAGGACGACCAGGGTCGCCTGCGCGTCGGCGCCGCCGTCGGCACCGGCAAGGACACCGGCGAGCGCGTTGCTGCCCTGGTGGCGGCTGGCGTTGATGTCGTCGTCGTCGACACTGCCCACGGCCACTCCAAAGGTGTGATCGACCGCGTACGCTGGGTGAAGGAAACCTACCCGCAAGTGCAGGTGATCGGCGGCAACATCGCCACCGGCGCTGCCGCCAAGGCCCTGGCCGAAGCGGGTGCCGACGCGGTCAAGGTCGGTATCGGCCCTGGCTCTATCTGCACCACCCGTATCGTTGCCGGTGTCGGCGTGCCGCAAATCAGCGCCATCGCCAACGTCGCAGCAGCACTGGAAGGCACTGGTGTGCCACTGATCGCTGACGGCGGTATCCGCTTCTCCGGTGACCTGTCCAAGGCCATCGTTGCCGGTGCTTCCTGCGTGATGATGGGTTCGATGTTCGCCGGTACCGAAGAGGCCCCGGGTGAAGTCGAGCTGTTCCAGGGCCGTTCCTACAAGGCCTACCGCGGCATGGGCTCGCTGGGCGCCATGGCGCAGGCGCAGGGTTCGTCCGACCGTTACTTCCAGGACTCCTCGGCCGGCGCCGAGAAGCTGGTACCGGAAGGCATCGAAGGCCGCGTTCCTTACAAAGGCGCCCTGGCCGCGATCATCCACCAGCTGATGGGCGGCCTGCGTTCGTCCATGGGCTACACCGGCAGCGCAACCATCGAAGAAATGCGCACCAAGCCGGAGTTCGTGCGCATCACCGGTGCCGGCATGGCCGAGTCCCACGTGCACGACGTGCAAATCACCAAAGAAGCCCCTAACTACCGCGTAGGCTGAGGCTTCCAGCTACAACATAAAGCGGGGCTGTCATGACAGCCCCGCGTCGTTTCCGATTTCCACTGACGAGATTGAGTCATGGCCCTCGACATTCACGCTCACCGCATCCTGATCCTCGATTTCGGTTCCCAGTACACCCAGCTGATCGCCCGCCGCGTGCGCGAAATCGGCGTGTACTGCGAACTGCACCCGTTCGACATGGACGATGAAGCGATCCGCGAATTCAACCCGCGCGGCATCATCCTCGCCGGCGGCCCCGAGTCGGTCCACGAAGCCAACAGCCCGCGCGCTCCGCAGGCCGTGTTTGACCTGAATGTGCCTGTGCTGGGTATCTGCTACGGCATGCAGACCATGGCCGAGCAGATGGGCGGCAAGGTAGAAGGTTCCGACCTGCGTGAGTTCGGCTATGCCCGTGTGGACGTTGTCGGCAAGAGCCGCCTGCTCGACGGCATCGAAGACCACGTTGATGACGACGGCGTGCTGGGCCTGGACGTGTGGATGAGCCACGGTGACAAGGTCACCCAGATGCCTGGCAACTTCAACATTCTGGCCAGCACCCCAAGCTGCCCGATCGCCGGCATGTACGACGACGTCCGCGGCTACTACGGCGTGCAGTTCCACCCCGAAGTGACCCACACCAAGCAAGGTGGTCGTATCCTGTCCCGCTTCGTGCAGGACATCTGCGGCTGTGAAGCCCTGTGGACGGCGTCCAACATCGTCGAAGACGCCATCGCCCAGGTGCGTGCGCAAGTCGGTTCGGCCAACGTTCTGCTGGGCCTGTCCGGCGGCGTTGACAGCTCGGTGGTTGCCGCGCTGCTGCACCGCGCCATCGGCGACCAGCTGACCTGCGTATTCGTCGACAACGGCCTGCTGCGCCTGCACGAAGGCGACCAGGTGATGGCCATGTTCAAAGAGAACATGGGCGTCAAGGTGATCCGCGCCGACGCTGAAAAGCAGTTCCTCGACAACCTGGAAGGCGAAGCGGACCCTGAGAAGAAGCGCAAGATCATCGGCCGCACCTTCATCGACGTGTTCGATGCCGAAGCCAGCAAGCTGGAGAACATCCAGTTCCTCGCCCAGGGCACCATCTACCCGGACGTGATCGAGTCGGCTGGCGCCAAGAGCGGCAAGGCCCACGTGATCAAGTCGCACCACAACGTAGGTGGCCTGCCGGAGGAGATGAACCTCAAGCTGGTCGAGCCGCTGCGTGAACTGTTCAAGGACGAAGTGCGCAAGATCGGCCTGGAGCTGGGCCTGCCGTACGACATGGTCTACCGCCACCCGTTCCCGGGCCCGGGCCTGGGCGTGCGTATCCTCGGCGAAGTGAAGAAGGAATACGCCGACATCCTGCGTCGCGCCGACCACATCTTCATTGAAGAGCTGCGCAAGGCCGACTGGTACCACAAGACCAGCCAGGCGTTCGTGGTGTTCCAGCCGGTCAAGTCGGTCGGCGTCGTCGGCGACGGCCGTCGCTACGCCTGGGTCGTGGCCCTGCGTGCCGTCGAGACCGTGGACTTCATGACCGCGCGTTGGGCACACCTGCCGTACGAGCTGCTGGAAACTGTCAGCGGTCGTATCATCAACGAAATCGACGGTATCTCGCGCGTTACCTACGATGTGTCGAGCAAGCCGCCGGCGACCATCGAGTGGGAATAAGCCGGCACATGGCAGTAGCCAGTGTCAGATGACCTGTAACACACAAAGGCCCGCGTAATCGCGGGCCTTTGTCATTCTGAGGTCTATCGGCTCCTCACGTTCATCTGCCCCGCTGCGTGCAATATCACAGCGAGTAGAACGGGTCGCTTTCAGGCGCCTGGTCGTGCAGCGCTTGGGCGAGGTCCTGTATGTGTTCTGACCACGCCACTGTCTTTACCCATTGCACGGGCATACCGGATACCCCGTACAACGCCCCGGCTAGTTGCCCCGCCACGGCTGCCACACTGTCGGCATCGTCTGCCAGGTTTGCGGCCAGAAGCACTGCGTCCCTGAAGTTGTCGGTATTCCACACCGCCCACAGTGCAGCTTCCAAGGTGTCGATGACATACCCTGAAGAGCGGATCTGATCGCGGCTTTTTTCCTTGTATTCGCCAGCGTTGATGATGGTGGCGCGGGCTTGCAGCGGGCGGACCATAGGGCGGCACATTTCATCCTTGTCCGCGCCGTTCAGGGCGAGGTGCAGCTGCGCACCCAGCAGTTCGCAACAACTTAGTGCTTCGGGCGCCCGGTGGGTGGTCCGACTCTGACTTTGAGCTTCGCGCCAGGTGGACGGTAGCATGTGGCGCCTGAAAATGGCGGTCGGGGCGAGTCGGATGATCGAGCCATTACCGGCCGTGTTCGGGTCTGTGTTGCCTGACCAGTCCAAGCCTTGCCGTAGCCATCCTTCCAAGGCAAGGCGGGTTGCATTGCCAATGTCGAAGCAGACACCGTTAGCGCTGTTTTCCCCTTGCTTGTACCACCTGCACAGACGCTCAAGATAATCGGCATGGTCAAATCGCATGCACGCCAGGTACGAGTCCGCCAGGCAAAGCGCCATGCTCGTATCATCGGTCCACTCACCTGGCTTGAGCCTGAACGGCCCGCCGCCGACCATGTCATCGACATGCTTGGCATCACGGGGCAAGAACTCCAGCGTGGTGCCTACGGCATCGCCAATGGCCAACCCCAGCAATGCCCCCTTGGCTCTGTCGAGCGATTGATCGGGGGTGAGTGTGCAGGCGCGCGAATTTTGCCATTGCGGGTGTACGTAGCCACGGCTTGCGGATTCGCGTGGGGTGGGCGCTGGCAGCAAGTGGTTGTACCGGTAGGCATATTCGGTAACGGCGAGGGTGGAGCTGTGCAGGTCGATCATAGTACTTCTTCTAATAAGAGACGAGTCGTGGGGCCTTGTTCAATCCGATTCAGTACTCTGAAAGAGGTACCTGGCGGGTACAGTACCTCCGCTTCGGGAATTTGCGTGAGGAAACTGATGTCCTTGCCGGATACGCCGCGTACGACCATCTGGGTATTGCCCGAAAACGGTGTTGTAGCGGATGAGCTGAAGAATGCCATGTCGGTCTCTACTGCACCCATTTGCATCCGATTGAGCACATGCTGCGGAAGATCCGTTCCACGATAGGTTTCAGCGCCTAAGTAGCGAGGCAAGCGTGCCAGCCCTTCGGTTGCATGCTCGGCAAAGGCCTTGATACCAGGCGTAGCAGTGCCTTCGCGCAATGCTTGGTTATACGCCTTGTACACATCGTTGGTAGAGTAGCCGTAAAGTGCGCCTATTTGATCGTCGCTGAGCAGTCTCGAAAGCTCCGGGGCCCGTATGTCTGCCCGAGCGCGGCCTTCGGCAATCCATCGCTCTGCCATGTCCTTGCCCACTGCATCGCGCAGGCTCATGAGCTTCTTCGGCGCCGCTGCAACGGTTTTTTCCGTGGCTTGCGTCGCTGGGGGCAGCTCTGGCTCCGCTTTCTTAAGCGGCGTTGCGGTTTTCATCTGCAGCTCAGGTTCGATCAGCAGCCTGTTCTGGTTTTTTGCCAGCCAGTTGGCCAACTGCTTGTTGGAAATCTCGGCCTGAAGCTTGGCGCTGCGGCTGGCGATGCTTTCCATGCTGCTCATCACGCCGGCTTTCATCTGCCCGCGGGTCAGGTAGGTCACGATCGCCATCAGCAAAAGCATCACGAGTTGCTCTTGTCCGCGTGCCAGTTGCCTTGCAGCTTGTTCGGTACGTTCTTGAACCAGCGCGGCCGAGCCGCCCGAAGGATCGAGACCCGAGGGTTTCAGGCCGTCTTCGGCAGTCCACGCGGTTGCAAGCCCCTCTTGCATCGAGGCCAGGCAGGCGGGAAGCCCTTGATAGAAATACTCCGCGATGGCGGCCAGGCCCAATGCCATCAGGATCAGGTTACCGACCTGCAGGCCGATACCGCTGCCTGCGACCACCCCAGGTGCCGCGCCCACGCCAAAGGCAAGAGAACCTACCGCGCCGCCTATAGCGCCGCCTAGCGCGACGCTGCCGCCGAGAATCATCACCACTTCCTGCACGAGCTTGAGCAGCACGGGCAAAATCTGGTCGATGTTGATGGATGCCCATTTGCGGGACAGATTTGACTGCATCATGGGATAAGACAGCGCCATCGCCTGCCGGACGTTGTCGATCCGGTGCCCGCCTACAGCGCCATAGGCCTGGCTGGCGCCATCGCTTACACGGCGGGTGAAGCCGTCCCAGCTGTCATGGGCACTGCGCAACCCGCTGCTGACGCTCTGATTCAGGGCGCTGAACTTCTGGTCCAGGTTGCGTTCGATGTCGTCCCAGCTAGGGACGTAAGCTGATAAGTCCATTTACCATTGCATTCCTTTAGAGAAGGCCCGGTGAGTGTGCTGGCTGAAGGCGATTCATTCCCATGCACCGCCCTGGCAGTCAAGCCAACTGCCAAATAAGCTGATGGTTGCCTTGCGAGGCATTTTCTCATCTGAGGTGCCTCTGGCAATGGTGTCAATTTGATGTTGGCGCTGTCGATTGGTTCCGCTACGCCTGCCGTCCAGCCAATGCCGTGGCTAAAGCGGACGATGCTTGGATACTTCACTTAATATTTCCCATTTGCAGGTGTATCGTATTCGCCCCTCATCGTCAGCGCCTTGCTGGCAGACTGATTGCGCAGAACACGAGGTACCCGCACCGATGTCCTTCACCCGTCGACAAATGCTCAAGGGCCTGACCGGCCTGGTTGTGGTTGGCCTGGGCGCCGGTGGCGCGGCGCGTTACTGGCTGGGCAAGGTCGAAGACGACAGCGCAGGCCACGATTATGAGCTGATCGCAGCACCCCTGGACGTCGAGCTGGTGCCGGGCTTCAAGACCGAGGCCTGGGCCTTCGGCCCATCGGCCCCGGGCACCGAGCTGCGCGTGCGCCAGGGCACTTGGCTGCGGGTACGCTTTATCAACCATCTGCCGGTCGAAACCACTATCCATTGGCACGGCATTCGCCTGCCGCTGGAAATGGACGGCGTACCCTATGTGTCGCAGTTGCCGGTCAAGCCGGGTGAGTACTTCGATTACAAATTCCGCGTGCCGGACGCCGGCAGTTACTGGTACCACCCGCACGTCAGCAGCTCTGAGGAGCTAGGCCGCGGTCTGGTCGGGCCGCTGATCGTCGAGGAACGTGAACCCACCGGGTTCCAGCATGAGCGTACGCTGAGCCTGAAGAACTGGCATGTGGACGAGCAGGGCGCATGGCTGCCTTTCAGCATTCCGCGCGAGGCTGCGCGCAACGGCACTGCCGGGCGGTTGATCACCATCAACGGCCAGGCCGACTCGATCACCGAGCTGCCGGCCGGCCAGGTGGTGCGGGTGCGCGTGCTGAACCTGGACAATACCTGGACCTACCGCCTCAACCTCAAGGGCAACTGCGAGGCGAGAATCTATGCCCTCGACGGCAACCCGGTGACCCCGCGTGCGCTGGACGAATACTGGCTAGGCCCTGGCATGCGTATCTGCCTGGCCATCCGCATTCCTGAGGCGGGTGAGGAAATTTCCCTGCGCGACGGTTTCGTGCGCCTGGGCACCCTGCGTTCGGTGGCCAGCAACGACGCGCCGAGTGACTGGCCGCCCGCGCTGCCGCCCAATCCGATCGCCGAGCCGGACCTGGAGAATGCCGAAAAGCTGAACTTCAATTTCGAGTGGGCGGCCGGCGTCTCTGTCACCGCTGATCCGGCCAAACCGTCGAGCATGTGGCAGATCAACGGCCAGGCCTGGGATATTACCGACAAGACCTGCGCCGACCGCCCCATCGCCACGTTGCAGAAGGGCAAGAGCTACATCTTCGAGCTTAAGAACATGACCCAGTACCAGCACCCGATCCACTTGCATGGCATGAGCTTCAAGGTGATCGCCTCCAACCGTCACGACATCAAGGAACCGTGGTTCACCGACACCTACTTGCTGGGCAAGAACGAGCGCGCCCAGGTAGCACTGGTGGCGGATAACCCTGGAACCTGGATGTTTCACTGCCACGTCATCGACCACATGGAAACCGGCCTGATGGCCGCGATTGCGGTGGTCTGATGCGCCCGCAGATCATCGATCGCAGTCGCGATCAGGAATTCATGCGCCTGGCGCTGGCCTTGGCCGCCGAAGGCGCGGCGTTGGGCGAGGTGCCAGTGGGGGCGGTGCTGGTGCAGCATGGGCAGGTGATCGGCCAGGGTTTCAACCGGCCGATCATCGACAGCGACCCCAGCGCGCATGCCGAGATGGTGGCGATCAGGGCGGCAGCCAGGTCGGCCAGCAACTACCGGCTACCCGGCAGCACCCTGTATGTGACCCTGGAACCGTGCAGCATGTGTGCGGGGCTGATCGTGCATTCGCGGGTGATGCGCGTGGTGTTTGGCGCGTTGGAACCCAAGGCTGGGATCGTGCAGAGCCAGGGGCAGTTCTTTGGCCAAGGCTTTCTCAACCACCGGGTGATGGTGGAGGGCGGGGTGCTGGCGCAAGAGTGCGGGCAGATCCTCAGCGACTTCTTCAAGGCCCGCCGGGCTAAGGCTTGAGCTGCACCGGCCTCTTCGCGGGCAAGCCCGCTCCTACAGGTTCTGCGCAAATCTTGTAGGCGCGGGTTTGCCCGCGAAGAGGTCCTGACAGGCTTACATCGGCGACGACTTATCCGCTGGCTTGTCCTTGTTGACCCCGGGCACATGCAGGTTGCCCTCGGCCACCTGGCCTTCGAGCTGCGGCTGGGTCACCCAGGTGAGGATGTCGTAGTAACGGCGGATGTTGGCCACGAAATGCACCGGTTCGCCCCCACGGGCATAGCCGTACTTGGTCTGCCGGTACCACTGCTTCTGAGCCAGCCGCGGCAGCATCTTCTTCACGTCCAGCCACTTGTTCGGGTTCAGCTTCTCGCGCTTGGCCAGGGTGCGGGCATCTTCAAGGTGGCCGCCACCGACATTGTAGGCGGCAAGGGCGAACCAGGTGCGGTCCGGCTCCTTGATGCTGTCGTCAAGCTCTTCCTTGATCTTCATGAAGTACTTGGCGCCGCCCTGGATGCTCTGCCTCGGGTCCAGGCGGTTGGACACACCCATGGCCTGGGCGGTGCGCTGGGTCAGCATCATCAGGCCGCGCACGCCGGTCTTGGAGGTGACTTCCGGCTGCCACATCGATTCCTGGTAGCCAATGGCTGCCAGCAGGCGCCAGTCGACCTGCTCGACCTTGGCGTAGCTCTTGAAGTGCTTCTCGTACTTGGGCAGGCGCTGTTGCAGATGCTGGGCGAAGGTGTAGGCGCCGACATAGCCAAGTACGTCGACATGACCGTAGTAGCGGTCCTTCAATCGCTGAAGGGTGCCGTTTTTCTGTGCCTTGTCGAGATACTCGTTGATTTCGTTGAGCAGGCTGTTGTCTTCGCCTGCGGCCACTGCCCAGCGCTGGTCACGGGTTTCGCCCAGATCGAAGGCGACCCGCACGTTGGGGAAATACACCTGGTTCATCGCCAGTTCGTTGGAGTCCACCAGGGTCAAGTCGATCTGACCTTCGTCCACCATGCGCAGCAGGTCGACCACTTCGACGGCGTCGGATTCCTCGTATTGCAAGGCCGGGTACTGCTTTTTCAGCTCGGCCAGCTGGTCAGCATGGCTGCTGCCCTTGAGCACCATGATCTTCTTGCCGACCAAACCCTTGGCGCCGGTGGGGCGCGGGCGGCCGTTGCGGTAGATGACCTGCGGGGTCACCTCCAGATAGGGATGGGAGTATCTCACCTGGGTTTTGCGCCGCTCACTGCTGACCAGGCCGGCGGCAGCCAGTACCGGGCCGGAGGGCTTGCCGAGGGCGTCGTACAGCTCGTCCAGGTTGTCGGCGGTCTCGATCTGCAGCTTTACGCCGAGATCGTCGGCGAAATGCTGGACCAGTTCGTACTCAAAGCCGGTTTCGCCGTTACGGTCCTGGAAGTAGGTTGCCGGGCTGTTGCGTGTGATCACGCGCAGCACGCCATCCTCCTTCACGCGCTCGAGGGTGCTGGGTTTTTCAACGCAGGCACCTAGCAGCAGAAAGAGTCCGGTTGCGAGAAGCCATTTGGCGCAACGCTGGCGCAAAGCAGTGTGGGCGAACATAGGTTGCAGTATACGCAAAGGACTGGCCCAACCATATCTCGACAACGGTTAGCTTGTCTGGTAGCGGGTTGTGTGGTTGGGGGAGGGGGGATTGCATGAGGGCTATCAGGTGCCCGGTTTGAGACATTTAGCGCTCGATCTCGTCTCAAGACGGACACCTCTGAAAACTGACCCCGAAGTCCGGTTCCGCCGCCCGGCAGGCGTGGCTTAGAGCAGGTGCCGAAAGCCATCGAATTAGGCTAGAATGCACGGCCTCTAAGCACACCCCTTCCTGAGGCTGTCCCGACGATGTTGATCCTGCGCGGCGCTCCTGCCCTTTCTGCCTTTCGCCACGGTAAATTACTTGAGCAACTGAGCCAGAAAGTCCCCGCTGTTACTGGTTTGTATGCCGAATTTGCCCACTTCGCCGATGTCGACGGCGAGCTGACCGCCGACCAGCAGCAGGTGCTGGGCCGTCTGCTCAAGTACGGCCCGAGCGTGCCGGTACAGGAGCCGACGGGTCGTCTGTTCCTGGTGGTACCGCGCCTGGGCACCATTTCGCCATGGGCCAGCAAGGCCAGCGACATCGCCCACAACTGCGGCCTGCAGTCGATCCAGCGCCTGGAGCGCGGCATCGCCTACTACGTGGCCGGCACCCTGAGCGACGCTGACACCGCCGTGATCGCCGCCGAACTGCACGACCGCATGACCCAGCGTGTGCTCGGCCAGCTGGAGCAGGCCGCTGACCTGTTCAGCCACGCCCAGCCCAAGCCAATGACCTCGGTCGACATCCTGGCCGGCGGTCGCGACGCCCTGGCCAAGGCCAACATCGACCTGGGCCTGGCCCTGGCCGAAGACGAGATCGACTACCTGGTCAATGCCTTCCAGGGCCTCAAGCGCAACCCGAACGACATCGAACTGATGATGTTCGCCCAGGCCAACTCCGAGCACTGCCGCCACAAGATCTTCAACGCCAGTTGGGATATCGACGGCCAGGCCCAGGAAAAAAGCCTGTTCGGCATGATCAAGAACACCTACCAGATGCACAACGAAGGTGTGCTGTCGGCGTACAAGGACAACGCCTCGGTGATCGTCGGCAACGTTGCCGGCCGCTTCTTCCCGAACCCTGAAACCCGCCAGTACGGCGCGGTGCAGGAGCCGGTGCACATCCTGATGAAGGTGGAAACGCACAACCACCCGACCGCCATCGCCCCGTTCTCCGGCGCCTCCACCGGCTCCGGTGGCGAAATCCGCGACGAAGGTGCTACCGGCCGGGGCGCCAAGCCCAAGGCCGGCCTGACCGGCTTCACCGTGTCCAACCTGCGCATTCCGGGCTTCGAACAGCCTTGGGAGCAGGCCTATGGCAAGCCCGAGCGTATCGTCGACGCCCTCGACATCATGATCGAAGGCCCTCTTGGCGGCGCTGCGTTCAACAACGAATTCGGCCGCCCGGCCCTGACCGGTTACTTCCGTACCTTCGAGCAAGCCATCAACACCCCGCACGGTGAAGAAGTGCGCGGCTACCACAAGCCGATCATGCTCGCCGGCGGTATGGGCAACATCCGTGAAGACCACGTGCAGAAGGGCGAAATCACTGTCGGCGCCAAGCTGATCGTGCTCGGTGGCCCGGCCATGCTGATCGGCCTGGGCGGCGGCGCTGCTTCGTCGGTGGCTACCGGTGCCAGCTCGGCTGACCTGGACTTCGCTTCGGTACAGCGCGAAAACCCGGAAATGGAGCGCCGTTGCCAGGAGGTCATCGACCGTTGCTGGCAGCTGGGCGACGAAAACCCGATCGCCTTCATCCACGACGTGGGCGCTGGCGGTATTTCCAACGCCTTCCCTGAGCTGGTCAACGACGGTGGCCGCGGTGGTCGCTTCGAGCTGCGCAACGTGCCCAACGACGAGCCGGGCATGGCCCCGCACGAAATCTGGAGCAACGAATCGCAAGAGCGTTACGTGCTGGCCGTCAGCGCGGTCGACTTCGAGCGCTTCAAGGCCATCTGCGAGCGCGAACGTTGCCCGTTTGCCGTGGTGGGTGAAGCGACTGAAGAACAGCACCTGACCGTCAGCGACAGCCACTTCGGCAACACCCCGGTAGACATGCCGCTGGACGTGCTGCTGGGCAAGCCGCCGCGCATGCACCGTTCGGTTACCCGCGAAGCCGAGCTGGGCGATGACTTCGACCCGAGCGAGCTGGACCTGGACAGCGCCGTCCAGCGCGTGCTGAACCACCCGGCCGTGGCCAGCAAGAGCTTCCTGATCACCATTGGCGACCGCACCATCACCGGCCTGGTTGCCCGCGACCAGATGGTCGGCCCGTGGCAGGTTCCGGTGGCCGACTGCGCCGTTACCGCCACCAGCTTCGACGTCTACACCGGTGAAGCCATGGCCATGGGCGAGCGTACGCCGCTGGCGCTGCTGGATGCCCCGGCGTCCGGCCGCATGGCCATCGGCGAAACCCTGACCAACCTGGCGGCTTCGCGCATCGAAAAGCTGTCCGACATCAAACTGTCGGCCAACTGGATGTCCGCTGCTGGTCACCCAGGTGAAGACGCACGCCTGTACGACACCGTCAAGGCTGTCGGCATGGAGCTGTGCCCGGAGCTGGGCATCACCATTCCGGTCGGCAAAGACTCGATGTCGATGAAGACCAAGTGGAGCGACGAGGGCGTCGAGAAGAGCGTCACCTCGCCGATGTCGCTGATCATCACCGGCTTCGCCCCGGTCACCGACATCCGCAAGACCCTGACCCCGCAACTGCGCATGGACAAGGGCGAGACCGACCTGATCCTGATCGACCTGGGCCGCGGCAAAAACCGCATGGGCGCCTCGATCCTGGCCCAGACCTACGGCAAGATCGCGGCCCAGGCACCGGACGTCGACGACGCCGAAGACCTCAAGGCCTTCTTCGCCGTGATCCAGGGCCTGAACGCCGACGGCCACCTGCTGGCCTACCACGACCGTTCCGACGGCGGCCTGGTCACCACCGTGCTGGAAATGGCCTTCGCCGGCCACTGCGGCCTCGACCTGCAACTCGACCCGCTGACCGACAGCAAGGGCGAAGTGCCGGCCATCCTCTTCAACGAAGAGCTGGGTGCGGTGATCCAGGTTCGCCAGGATGCTACCCCGGACGTGCTGGCACAGTTCAGCGCTGCAGGCCTGGGTGAAGAGTGCGTCGCGGTGATCGGCAAGCCGGTCAACAACGCTGAAGTGACCATCAGCCTGAACGGCGAAGTGCTGTTCGACGATGACCGTCGCATGCTGCAGCGCCAGTGGGCTGAAACCAGCTACCAGATCCAGCGCCTGCGCGACAACGCCGACTGCGCTGATCAGGAGTTCGACCTGCTGCTCGAGGAAGACAACCCGGGCCTGTCGGTGAAGCTGGGCTTCGACGTCAACGACGACATCGCCGCGCCTTACATCAAGAAGGGCGTGCGCCCGCAAGTGGCCATCCTGCGCGAGCAGGGCGTCAACGGCCAGGTCGAGATGGCTGCTGCCTTCGACCGCGCCGGCTTCGCCGCCATCGACGTGCACATGAGCGATATTCTCGCTGGCCGTGTCGACTTCGAAGCCTTCAAGGGCCTGGTCGCCTGTGGCGGCTTCTCGTACGGTGACGTGCTGGGCGCTGGCGAAGGCTGGGCCAAGTCGGCGCTGTTCAACGCCCGTGCCCGTGACGCCTTCCAGGCCTTCTTCGAGCGTACCGACAGCTTCGCCCTGGGCGTGTGCAACGGTTGCCAGATGATGTCCAACCTGCACGAGCTGATCCCGGGCACCGAGTACTGGCCGCACTTCGTGCGCAACCGCTCGGAGCAGTTCGAGGCCCGCGTGGCCATGGTCGAAGTGCAGAAGTCCAACTCGATCTTCCTGCAGGGCATGGCCGGTTCGCGCATGCCGATCGCCATCGCCCACGGCGAAGGCCATGCCGAGTTCGCCAGCGAAGAAGCATTGCTGGAAGCCGATGTGTCCGGTTGCGTGGCCCTGCGCTACGTCGACAACCATGGCAAGGTCACCGAAGCCTACCCGGCCAACCCGAACGGCTCGCCGCGTGGTATCACCGGCCTGACCAGCCGCGACGGCCGCGTGACCATCATGATGCCGCACCCGGAGCGTGTGTTCCGCGCTGTGCAGAACTCCTGGCGCCCGGACGAGTGGCAGGAAGATGCCGCGCTGATGCGTATGTTCCGCAACGCACGGGTGTGGGTGAACTAAGGCGTGTACAAGCTCGCCTTCTTCGTCCCCGCCAGCCATGTCGAAGTGGTCAAGGCCGCTGTGTTCGCCGCGGGCGGCGGGCGCATCGGTGACTATGACCACTGCGCCTGGCAAACCCTTGGCCAGGGCCAGTTCCGCCCGTTGGACGGCAGCCAGCCGTTCCTCGGGCAAGCGGGCCAGGTCGAGGCGGTGGAAGAGTGGAAGGTGGAGCTGGTGGTGGCTGACGAGCTGATTGTGCAGGTCGTCGCTGCGCTCAAGCAGAGCCACCCGTACGAGACGCCAGCCTATGAAGTCTGGCGGCTCGCCGAGTTCTAGAACGCATCACGGCTATTCGCGGGCACGCCCGCGAAAGGGCCCTACAATCCAGCCACAATCTCCTTGCCTGGCTCCGGCCGCTTCAACATTCCACAAGCCAGCAACCCCACCTCGAACAGCACCCACATCGGCACTGCCAGCATCGTCTGCGAAAACACATCCGGCGGTGTCAGGATCATCCCCACCACAAAGCACCCGACGACCACGTAGGGCCTGCTGCGCCGCAATGTGGCCACATCGGCCAACCCTGCCCAGACCACGATGAACGTCGCCACCGGGATCTCGAACGCCAGCCCGAACGCCAGAAACAGCGCCAGGATAAAGTCCAGGTACTGGCTGATATCGGTCATCATCGCCACGCCGTCCGGTGTCACGCTGGCAAAGAAACCGAACATCATCGGGAAAACCAGAAAGAACGCGAACGCCATGCCGGCATAGAACAAAACGATGCTCGATACCAGCAGCGGCAGGGCAATGCGCCGTTCACGGCGGTACAGCCCCGGCGCCAGAAAACCCCAGGCCTGATGCAGCAGCAGCGGCATGGCCAGGAACAGGGCGCACATCGCGGTCAGCTTGAACGGTGCCAGAAAGGGCGAGGTGACGCTGGTGGCGATCATGCTCGCGCCTTCCGGCAAAAAGCGCCGTAGCGGCTCGGATATGAGCGTGTACAGCGTCTGGGCAAAGGGGAACAGGCCGGCGAACACCAATGCCACCAGCGCCAGGCAACGCACCAGGCGTTTGCGCAGGTCGCGCAGGTGTTCGGTCAGGGGCATGCTCGCGGCAGGGTCCATGGCGATACTCATGAAGCATTTTCCTTGGGCAGCACGGCCGTAGCCGTATCATTGGCCGGTTCCGCGTTCAGGCTGATGCCCTGGCGGATCTCCTGTTCCAGGCGTTGCAGAGGTGCCTGGTCGAGGTTGGGCATCTCGATTTCGCGCTCCACCTGCGTGCGCAAGGCGTGCATGGCCCGGCGCGCCTGGCCCAGGCCGCGGCCGAGGGTACGGGCTGCCACCGGCAGGCGCTCGGGGCCCAGCACCAACAGCGCGACGACGCCGATCAGCAGCAACTCGCTGAAGCCTACCTCGAACATCAGGCCTGGCGGTCCGCTTTAGATTGCTGGGCAACTTGGCCGTTCAGCGGGCACTGTGGCTGCACGTGCGCCTGGTCAGCGGCGCTGGCGTCATTGTCACCACCCATGGACTTGCGAAAACCCTGGATCGCCTCGCCCACATCGCTACCCAGGCCCTTCAGGCGCTTGGTACCAAACAGCAAGAACACGATCAGCAATACGATCACCAGTTGCCAGATTCCAATGCCACCCATAGCGACCACTCCTGTAAGGTCATGAAAAGGAAGGGCAATCCTGCCTTGCCTAGATGACGTGCACATGACGAACGGGCATTGCCATCTAGCTGAAACACCCCGCGTGTTGACTGGCGTTTTTATTCCGCGAGCGAGGCACGCACGGATGAGTGGAAGGCAACAGCAGGGTGCGGCCCTTTTGATGGTGATGGTGGTGCTGGCAATGCTGGCGGCGGGCATGGCCTGGCTGGTGGAAGATGGCCGGCGTCAGGTCGACGAAGTGCGCCTGCTGCACCAGCGAGTGCAGGTGCGGGCCATGGAGCAGGCCGGCCTGGCCTATGCCGGGCAGGCCCTGCGTGACCCCGCCTGGCGGCTTAGTCCGCTGTTCTGGCAAGCCTTGCGCGGGCAGCCGCTGAACTACGACTTTGGCGCTGGCCAGGCGCAGTTGCGGGTACGCGACCAGCACACCTGCTTCAACGTCAATGCATTGCTCGGCGCCGACGGCGAACGCGCCGAGCGCCAGTTGCGTTACTTACTGGGCAATGACATGGCGGCCGAACGCCTGGTCGATGCCCTGGCCGACTGGCTTGATGCCGACAGTGATGCCCGCCTGCAGGGCGCCGAGAGCGCCCAGTACCTGCGTCAGCAACCGCCACGGCTGGCGGCTGACCAGCCGATGCTCGACACCAGCGAGCTGAACCTGTTGCTGGAGCCGGACGCCAGCCGCCAGGCGCGTTACCCGATGCTGTGCGCCTTGCCCCAGACCACGGGTTGGCGGCTCAACGCCAATGCGCTGGGGTTGGAGCATCTGCCCCTGCTGGAGGCGCTGTATGAAGGGCGTTACTCGCGTTCGTTGCTCAGTCGCATTGTCAGCGGCAGGCCGGCGTCGGGGTATGTGGACGCGGCTGCACTGCGTCAGGCGCTTGGGGCGGTGGATGACGAAACGTTCGAACGGTTGAGCGAAGGGCTGCTGCTCAACAGCGGGCATTTTCTGTTGCAGCTGTCGTTCGAGGAAGAGGGGCGGGTGATGCGCAGCGAATTCCAGGTGGAGGCGCTGGGGGTGGTGCAATGGCATGCCCGTGTACCTGCGCAACAAGTGCGGGTGCGTAGCCGGGAGCCGATAGCCTGGTAACGTTCACCGACCTCTTAGCGGGCAAATCCGCCCCTACGCTGGTTCTGAAACCAGTGAACCCCCCGTAGGAGCGGGCTTGCCCGCGAAGAGGCCGGTACAGCCAGCAAAAGTTGGCTGACCGGCACGGGATCAAACGGTCCCGATCTCCCCACCATCAATACGCTGGATCACCACCGTCGAAGCCCGCGGCCGTACAGTAGCCCCAGCCGGCGTTGCATCGGTTGCCTTGTCGGTATACGGCCAGTTGTCCGGGTGTTGAATGTTGACGAACAGCGTCTTGTTGTCCGGGGTAAAGGTAATCCCGGTCACCTCGCAACCATTTGGCCCGACAAAGAAGCGCCGCAGGTCCACCTGGTTCTGTGCGTTCACCGGCACCTGCTTGCCGCTGGCATCCACCAGGTCAGTAGGGATCACCGCCAGCAGCTGGTCGTTGGTGTAGTCGGTCAACGTGGTTTCGCCGTTGTCGGTCTCGAACCACAGCACGCCGCGGCTATCGAAGCTCATGCCGTCGGGGCTGGCGAACTGGTTCAGTTCGGTCAGGCCGGAGCGGTTGATGTCGGCGGTGCCGGCAGCGTTGGCGCCGAACACGAAGATGTCCCAGGTAAAGCTCAGCTGGTCGTCGCTTTCGTGCCAGCGAATGATGTGGCCGTGGCGGTTCGGGCCGCGTGGGTTCGCTGCATCGACCTTGTCCGGGGTGCGTGCACTGTTGTTGGTCAGGGTCAGGTATACGTCGCCGTTCAGCGGGTTGACCGTGGTCCACTCCGGGCGGTCCATCGGCGTTGCGCCCACGGCATCGCCGGCACCACGGGTGTTGAGGATGATGCCCGGCAGGTCACCATACAGCGCACCCAGGGTGCTGCCGGCGGTGGTGGCGGTGGCCACGTCCAGCAGCAGCCATACACCGGTGCCGTCGGCATTGAAGCGGGCCACGTAGAGCTTGCCTTGGTCGAGGTACTTGGCGCCGGTGGCCAGGCGGTCGGCCGGGGTGGCGTCGGCGGGGTCCCACACGGCGGTGGACACCCACTTGTACAGGTACTCGTTGTTCGAGTCGTCACCCATGTACCACACCAGCGGCTTGCCGGCAACGGGCAGGCCGGGGGCGCAGCCCTCGTGGCGGAAGCGGCCCAGCGCGGTGCGTTTGGTGGCCAGGGTGCTGCTGTTGTACGGGTCGATCTCGACGATGTAGCCGTAGGTGCTGGCTTCGTTGCGATAGTCGTCGGTGGCGCTGGCGCCTTTGACGGTAACGTCGAAGCGGGCGAATTCGTCGTCCACTTCGCTGGCGTCACCGGCAGCGCTTTCCCACTTGTACTGGCCGCTGGAGGTGCCCACGCCAATGCGGCGCTGGTCCTCGGGGCGGGTGCCCTTGTTGACGAAAATGCCCGGCCAGTTCTCTTCGCAGGTCAGGTAGGTGCCCCACGGGGTATAGCCGTTGCCGCAGTTGTTGTTGGTGCCACGGCAGTGGGTGCCAGCAGTGGAGTATTTGGTCTTGACGTGGTCGGTGCCACGCAGCGGGCCGGTGATCTCCATGCGTGAAGCAGTGGTGAAGCGACGGTTCAGCGGGTCGTTGTCGACCACTTGCCAACGGCCGTTGATCTTCTGCAGGCGTACAACGCCAGCACCGTGAGCGTTGATTTCCTTGCGCACTTCTTCAACCGGGCGCTTGCCGTTGACATCGGTAGTGGGGCCGGCCGGGTGCAGGGCGGCAGTGTCGATGTACTCGAAATTGATTGCCAGCAGGCCGTCTTCCGAGCTGCCGTTGATGGGGAAGAAGTGCATGCCATCGTGGTGCATGCCCATGGCGTTGGCCTGGTCGGTCGAGGTGTTGCTGCCGTCGGACTTCCACGGGTTGCCGTTGCTGTTCAGTGGCGTACCCCAGGGCGCCAGCACGTAGGCGCTGTAGCCGGCGGCGACTACACAGGCGTCGGTGCGCGAGCCTGGGATGGACTGGAAGCCCAGTGCCAGTTTCGGCACTTCCGGCTCGGTGACTGGCGGTTCGGTCACCGGTGGCTCGGTGACCGGATCATCGTGATCGGAACCACCACCGTCGAAGCAGCCTGTCAGGCCGGTACCGGCAATCATGGCGATAGCGGCGCCCAGGCTGCCGCGCATCACGCTGCGGCGGCTCAGGTAGGCGTCCATGACGTTGGCCATCGGCAGGTTGCCGCTTTGGTTCCGGTCCAGGTTGTCGCCGGTATCTCGACTCATCAGGTTGTCCTTATGTTGGCTGAGTTGGAAGAAACCGCGACTGTAAGGCGCAAGTGTGATGATTCCTTGGCAGAAATGTTAACGAGCTTTTAAAACTTCCGGTTCTTGGATTGCTCTTCTAAAGATCGAATTGGAATTGCTGTCGGATTTCTGCCATCAAACTGTAATGCCAACGCCGCAACATCCGGGTCCCTGAATGGACGTGGTTAAGGATGGCGGATGCGATGGCGAGCAGTGTGCACAGGCGCGAAGTGATCGGCTGGATGGGTATCGGTGCCTTGGCACCGCTGCTCGGCGCCTGCACAGCCTTCCCAGGGCAGCAGGGCGGCAATGCCCAGCTCGACTTGCTGTACGTGGCCGATACCCTCGATGCCCGCCAACCTGGCCAGGCGGTGGTACCGGCTACCCGGTTGGGGCCGGTCAGCCACTTGGGCCGTGCGCCCTGGATGACCGGCCGCAGCGCCAGTATCGCCTACCCGCAACTGGCGCCGCTGCTCGATGCCCGCCAGGCAACGACAGCCCAGCTGGGCGGTTATGCGGTGCTCGCGGCGTTGCTGGAACAACTGCGTGGCGAGGCCGGTGCGGGCAACAGCCTGACCCTGGAAAACGGCCAGGGCTGGAATGGCAGTGGCCTGGCCTACCTGACCCAGGGCGAAAGTGGCGTGCAAGGCAGCCAGCTGCTGGGCATCGAAGCGCGGGTCAGCAGCGACGAGCGTGTGCTGTGGCCACAACGCAGCACGGGCCTGTATCGCCAGGCCAGCGCCATTACCCTCGGCGCCGGGCTGGCTGACGCACAACGCCAGGCACTGGGTGTGCAAGCCCTGCACGTTTTCGAGCGCGGCGGTGCCCGTATTGCAGTGGTTGGCGTGACCGACCCGTACGCCCAGGACCAGAAAGCCTCACTCAAACAGTGGTACCGGTCTCTGCTGCCGGTATTCGAACAAGCCCGGCACGAGGCTGACCTTGTGGTGGCCATGGCCGATGCAGGCACGGGCCCCGGCCTGTGGCTGGCTGAACGGGTGCCGCAAATCGACGTGCTGTTGTGCGCCCGTGGTCAGGACCTGTGGCCCGCACCGGTCGAGGCCACCCAGGCCAGCGGTCGGCGCGTGCCGGTGCTGTTTGCCGGCTGCCGGGGCAGCGGTGCCTTCCGCCTGCGCTGCCAGCGTGTGGCCGGCCAGTGGCAGTTCGACGGGCGTTTTTTCCCGGCCTTTGAACAGCAACTGGCGCCTGCCGCGCAGCTGCGTGTCGCGCAATTGCAGGCGCAACTGCGCCAGCAACGGGCCGGCCACGCGGCCTGGCTCGACCAGCCGCTGGCCCGCGCGCCCCAGGCCTTGTGGCGCCGCGATACCCGTGGCGGTAGCTGGGACTGCCTGCTGCATCAAGCCTTGGCCGACGATAGCAGCATGCCCGTGTTGCTGCCGGGCTTGCGTTATGACTACCCGCTGGCAGCGGGGGCGGCCATTACCCGCGAACATCTGATCAGCCTTACCGGAGGCTACCCCGCGCCAGTGGTCGAGGCACTGGCCCGGCAGGTTGAGCAAGTGCTGGAAAACGCCGCTGAGCAATTGTTCGGTGACCCGCTGTTGCTGGACAACAGCCAGGACCTGCCGCGCTGGCAGGGCCAGGCCTGGAGCGTCAGCTACAGCCCGCAAGGCAAGCGCATCACGGGGTTGGAGCCGGTGCAGGGCCTGTGCCGCACCTTTGGCCTGCAGTTCGAAAGCCAGGCCGGCGAGCCACTGTGGCAGCGGGTCGAGGCCTGGCTCGCCCGCCAGCCTGAGGATTGGCAACTGGCGCCGCTGCAACTGCCCGAAGTGCGTTACGTGCAGGGGCACCCAGGCTGGCACCCACGGCAATTGGCCTCGTGATGCTCACCTCGCGTCTGCTCACCGGTGCTGGCCTGACCCTGGCCGGCTGGCTTTCTGCGCAGTGTGTGCTGCAGTTGAGCCGGCAGCCACACCCGGCCACGGCGCCTGCGGTGGCCGACAGCCCGCTGCCCGGGCTGATGGTTGGTCACTGGCAGGCGCCGCCCGACGACGGCGCCATCACCATCACTCGTCTGCCGCTGCAATACCTCGGCGGCCTCAAGGCCCAGCCATTGGCCGCCAGTGTGGTGGTGCTGCGCTACGGCGAGCAAGTGCGCACCCTGGCCCGCGGTCAGCGCCTGGCGCCAGGGATCGTGCTGCAGGACATCGACAGCGATGGCCTGATTTTCAACAACCAGGGGCGGCGTGAGCGCCTGCCCTGGCCGCCACGCCCCGCCGTGACCGGCTTCAAGCGGCAAGGATGAACGATGCCTGTTAGATACTGCATGGCGGCTGCGCTGAGCCTGGCCTTGTCCATGGCCTATGCCCAAGAGCCGGTGTTCGATGACAACGGTACGCCGATGTACGAAGTGAATTTCGTCGATACCGAACTCGGCGAGTTCATCGACAGCGTGTCGCGCATCACCGGCACCACCTTCATCGTCGACCCCCGGGTCAAGGGCAAGGTCACCGTGCGCACCGTCGACCTGCACGACGCCGACGCCATCTACGACATCTTCCTGGCCCAACTGCGCGCCCAGGGCTATGCCACCGTCGACCTGCCCAACGGCAGCGTGAAAATCGTGCCCGACCAGGCCGCGCGCCTGGAGCCGGTGCCAGTGGAGGCGGGCGGGCAGCAAGGCGAGGGCAGCGACAGCGTGGCCACCCGCGTATTCAGCGTGCGCAACGCCGCCAGCGAACAGGTACTGGGCATCCTCAAACCGCTGATCGACCCGCGAGTTGGGGTTATTACACCGTACCCGGCGGCGCACCAGTTGGTGGTGACTGACTGGCGCAGCAACCTCGAACGCATCGCCAGCCTGCTGCGCCAGCTCGACCGCCCTCAAGAGGTACCGGGCAGCGGCAGCACCCAGGTGATCTACTTGCGCCATGCCAATGCCGGCGAAGTGGTCAAGGTGCTGCGAGGGCTCAGCCAGGAAGGGGCGGTGCCGGTTGAAGGCGCGGGTGAGGCAGAGGGCAAGGACCGGCCGGTGGTGCCAGCCGCCGGTGGCTCGGGCATCCGCCTGGAATACGAAGAAGGTACCAATGCCGTGGTCATGGTCGGCCCCGACAGCGAGCTGGCGGCGTACCGGGCCATTGTCGAGCAACTGGATATTCGCCGTGCCCAGGTGGTGGTCGAAGCGATCATCGCCGAGGTGTCCGACAGCAGCGCCCAGGAGCTGGGCGTGCAGTGGCTGTTCGCCGACGAGAAGTTCGGCGCCGGTATCGTCAACTTCGGCAGTAACGGGGTGAATATCGCCAGCATCGCCGGCGCCGCCGCCAGTGGCGACAACGAGGCCCTGGGCGATCTGTTGTCCACCACCACCGGTGCCACGGCGGGCATCGGCCATTTCGGCGGTGGCTTCAACTTCGCCATGCTGGTCAACGCGCTGAAGGGCAAGAGCGGCTTCAACCTGCTGTCCACGCCCACCTTGCTGACCCTGGACAACGCCGAAGCGTCGATTTTGGTCGGCCAGGAGGTGCCCTTCGTCACCGGCTCCGTGACGCAGAACAACGCCAACCCGTACCAGACCATCGAGCGCAAGGAAGTCGGGGTGAAGCTGCGCATCAAGCCGCAGATCAATATCGACAACAGCGTGCGCCTGGACATCGTCCAGGAGGTGTCGTCGATTGCCGACACCAGCTCGGCCAGCGACGTGATCACCAACAAGCGCGAGATCAAGACCAAGGTCATGGTCGAGGACAACGGCCTGGTGATACTTGGCGGGCTGATCAGCGACGAGTTGAGTACCAGCGACCAGCGTGTGCCACTGCTCGGCGACATTCCTTATCTTGGCCGGTTGTTCCGCTCCGATGCCACCCGCAATACCAAGCAGAACCTGATGGTGTTCATCCGCCCGCGTATCCTGCGCGACGGGCCGAGCCTGGCGGGCCTCAGTGAAGACAAGTACCGCACCTTGCAGCAGACCACACCGCTGCAGTTGCCGGACCTTGCAGAGGGCACGCGGCTGCTGCAGGTATTCCCCGCCAGCCGCGCACGCCTGGAAGGCGGTGACTGGTGATGCTGCCCTATCGCCAGGCACGGCAGAGCGGAGTGGCCATGGCCCCGGCAGAGCAGGGCTGGCAGCTATGGCTGCGGCCCGACGCCGACAATGCCCAGTTGCAGGAGTTGCTGCGTGTGCATGGCCAGCCAAGCCTGCTCGAATACCTGGAACCTGCGCTGTTCGACGAGCGCCTTGGCCAGCTGTACCAGGCCGGCGATGCCGCCACCGAAGCGTTGATCGAAGGCATCGGCGACCAGGTCGACCTGGATAGCCTGATGAGCGAGATGCCGCGCATCGAAGACCTGCTTGAAAGCGACGACGAAGCCCCGGTGATCCGCCTGATCAACGGCCTGTTCGGCCAGGCGCTGCGGCTGCGCGCCTCGGATATCCATATCGAGACCTTCGAGCAGAGCCTGGTGGTGCGTCTGCGGGTCGATGGCCACCTGCGTGAGGTGCTGCGTCCTCCACGTGCGTTGTCGGCCATGCTGGTATCACGGATCAAGGTCATGGCCCGCCTGGACATTGCGGAAAAGCGTCAGCCCCAGGACGGCCGCATCACCTTGCGCGCGGCGGGGCGCGAAGTGGACGTACGAGTCTCGACCTTGCCCGGCATCCACGGCGAGCGGGTGGTGATGCGCGTGCTCGACAAGCAGGCCAGCCTGCTGGCGCTGGATAACCTGGGCATGCCGGCAGCGGTATTGCAGGGCCTGCGCAGTTGCCTGGCGCGGCCCAACGGCATTGTGCTGTCCACCGGGCCGACCGGTTCGGGCAAGACCACGACCTTGTACGCCAGCCTGAACAGCCTCAACGATGGCAGCCGCAACATCCTCACCGTCGAGGACCCGGTGGAGTACGCCATCGCCGGCATTGGCCAAACCGCCATCAACCCGCGTGCCGGGCTGACGTTTGCCAGTGGCCTGCGCGCCATCCTGCGTCAGGACCCTGACGTGATCATGCTCGGCGAAATCCGCGATCAGGAGACTGCGCAGATCGCCGTGCAGGCCAGCCTCACCGGCCACCTGGTGCTGTCGACCTTGCACACCAACAATGCGGTAGGCGCAGTGACCCGCCTGCGCGACATGGGCATCGAGCCCTTCCTGATCGCCTCGTGCCTGCGCGGCGTCCTGGCCCAGCGCCTGGTGCGGCGTTTGTGCAGCTGTGCCGTGGCGCACCCGCTACAGGCTGCCGAGCGCGAGCTATGGCCTGAGCTTGCGGCGTTGGGCTGCTCTTATCACGCCGTGGGTTGCGAGCAGTGCCAGGGCAGCGGTTATATCGGGCGACTGGGGTTGTACGAATTCATCGAGCTGGACGCTGGGCTCATCGGCCTGTTGTACGACGGCGCCAGTGAGCTGGCCATGCAGGACTATCTGGCTGACCGGCGCCAAAGCCTGGTGGCGATGGCCAGCGATTGCCTGGCTCGCGGTGAGACCAGCCTGGCCGAAGTGCTGCGCGTGGTGCAGGGCTAAGGCATGCCGACCTATCGCTACCAGGCCGTTGACCTCGCCGGCAAATCGCACAAGGCCAGCCTGCAGGCTGACAGTGAACGCCACGCCCGCCAGCTGTTGCGCGAGCAGGGCCTGTTCGCCCGCCAGTTGCAGCGTCATGACGCCGGCAGCCGACAACCCCGACGCCAGCGCCTGAGCCGCGCCCAGCTGTGTGAGCTGACCCGTCAGCTGGCCACCTTGACCGGGGCCGGCATTCCCTTGGTCGATGCCCTTGCCACCCTTGAACGGCAACTGCGTCAGCCTGCCCTGCACAGTGTGCTGGTGGCCTTGCGCGGCTCACTCGCCGAAGGCCTGGGCCTGGCCCGCAGCCTGGCCCGGCAGGGCGCACCGTTCACTGGCTTGTACTGCGCGCTGGTCGAGGCCGGCGAACGTTCCGGGCACCTGGCCCAGGTGCTGACCCGCTTGGCCGACCACCTGGAGCAGGTGCAACGCCAGCAACACAAGGCCCGCACAGCGCTGATCTACCCCGCTGTGCTGATGGGTGTGTCGCTGGCCGTGGTGATTGGCCTGATGACGTTCGTCGTGCCCAAACTCACCGAGCAATTCGCCCATGCCGGGCAAAGCCTGCCGCTGATCACCTCGTTGCTGATCGGCCTGAGCCAGGGGCTGGTGCACGCCGGGCCCTGGTTGTTAGGGGTGGCGCTGTTGCTCGGGGGGCTGGCTGGCTGGTTGTTGCGCAAACCGCACTGGTGCCTGCGTCGCGACCAGCTGCTGCTGCGCCTGCCGCGTATTGGCAACCTGCTGCAGGTGCTGGAAAGCGCGCGTCTGGCGCGCAGCCTGGCGATTCTCACTGGCAGTGGCGTGGCCCTGCTCGAAGCCTTGCAAGTGGCCACCGAAACCATCGGCAACCGGCGTATCCGCCTGGCCATGGAGCAGGTGCGCCAACACGTGCAGGGCGGCACCAGCCTGCACCGTGCGCTGGATGCCAGCCAGCAATTCCCGCCGCTGCTGGTGAACATGGTTGGCAGCGGCGAGGCCAGCGGCACCCTGGCGGACATGCTCGAGCGCGTGGCCGACGACCAGGAGCGCGGCTTTGCCCGCCAGGTCGATACCGCCATGGCGCTGTTCGAACCCCTGATGATCCTGGTGATGGGCGCCGTCGTGCTGTTCATCGTGCTGGCGGTGCTGCTGCCGATCATGCAACTCAACCAGGGCCTGCAATTGTGACGACGAGGAGTATTGCCATGCAGCATCGACGTAACCGCCAACGCGGTTTCACCCTCATGGAAATCATGGTGGTGATCTTTATCATCGGCCTGCTGATTGCCGTGGTAGCGCCCAGCGTGCTGGGCAACCAGGACAAGGCCATGAAGCAGAAGGTGATGGCCGACCTGGCCACCCTGGAGCAGGCGCTGGACATGTATCGCCTGGACAACCTGCGCTTCCCCAGCAACGAACAGGGCCTGGCCGCGCTGGTGAAAAAGCCGGCTCAGGAGCCGCTGCCTCGGGCCTGGCGCAGTGATGGCTACGTGCGTCGCCTGCCGGAAGACCCGTGGGGCACCCCTTATCAGTACCGCATGCCCGGTGAACATGGCCGGGTCGATGTGTACTCGCTGGGCGCCGATGGCCTGCCGGGCGGCGAAGGCCAGGATGCCGACCTGGGTAACTGGGCGCTGTAACCGGTGCGCGGTCAGCGTGGCTTCAGCCTGATCGAGCTGCTGGTGGTGTTGGCTATCGCCGGGCTGATGACCGGGCTGGCGGTGGCCGGCCTTGGCAACGGCCAGGCCAGTGTCGAGCAGGCCCTGCAACGGCTGGCGGTCGAGGTCCGCGGCCAGGCCGCACTGGCCCGGCATGCGGGGCAACTGCGCGGGTTGCGCTGGAATGGCCAGCGACCGGAGTTCGTCCGCCGCGAGGGCAATGCCTGGGTGGTCGAAGCGGTCCCGCTCGGCGACTGGCCCAAGGGCCTGCACCCGGACTGGCCGGCCAGCCCGCAACCGCGCGTACTGTTCACGCCGCATGGCTGGGCGCAGGCGGGTAGCGTGCGCTGGCGCTGGGCCGATGGCAGTCAGCAATGGGCCTGGAGCCGCACTGATGGCATGTGGTTAGTGCCATGAAGCAAGCACAGCGTGGTTTCACTCTGCTGGAGGTGACCGTAGCCCTGGCAATCGCTGCCGTGCTGGCGGTGATCACCAGCCAGGTACTGCGCCAGCGGCTGGCAGTGCAGGACAACCTGCAACAGCACCGCCTTGGCCTGTTGTGCGCGCGTGAGCTGCAAGCCCGCTTTGCCGTCGAGCAGTACTGGCCCGCCGAAAACCAGGTAGCCGGCGAGCTCGGCCAAGGTGGCCAGCGGTGTCACTGGCAACTGCAACTGCGCCGCACCGGCGTGCGAGACCTGCGCCGTGGCGAACTGCAATTGTTCGCCGACCGCGACCAGCGCCTGCCACTGGGCCAGTACACCGTGTTTCTGGAGCGCCCATGAAACACCGCCAAACCGGCCTGACCCTGATCGAACTGATGGTCGCCCTGGCCCTGACTGCCGTGCTTGGCATCATGCTCGCCGCGCTGGTCAATGGCTGGCTGAAGGTGCGCGAACGCCTGCAGGACACCACTCGGCAAACCTCGGTGCTGGACTTTTGCCTGGCCCTGGAGCGGCGCTTCGACAGCCCGGTGCTGCGCCGTGTCTACGACCAGCGTCTGCCGCTGGCCAGCCGTTGGCTGGACTGGCAGCCCGCCAGCAACCAGTTGCTGTGGGTCGCCAGCACCGGCCTGCCGGCAGCCGAAGGTGGCTCGCGCCTGCAACGCCAGCGCCTGCGGTTCGAGGCCCGCGAGCAACGCCTGCTGCTGGAAAGCTCGGCGGACCTGTACGCCGCTGGCGCCCCGCGCTGGGTACAGCGCGAACGACTCGACCAGGTCAGCGGCATGAACGTTCTGTACTACCAGGGCGGCCGCTGGCTGGCCTGGCCTTCTGACCAACCGGTGCACCCAGGTCGTGGTGTGCGTCTGGAACTGCTGCGTGATGGAGCCCCCTATGTCTGCACCTTCGCCCTTCCATGGGGGCGCTCATGAAACTTGAATGGCGACGGCGTGCGCCGGCCCAGGCGTGGCTGCTGCTGCGCCCGGGTGCTGTCTGGCACTGGGCACTGGTTCAGGACGGTATTTTGCAAAGCGAGGGGCAGGGCGAGCCACCGGCCAACCCGCAGGCCCATGTTGCGCTGATTCTGCCTGCCGAGGCGTGCAGCCATTTTCGCGTGCCGGCCCCGCCCGGGCTCAAGCGCGAAGAATGGCCTTTGCTGCTTGAGGATCGCTTGCTGCAGGCCCCGCATGAGGTGGCCTGTGCTTGCCTGGCCCGTGAACCGGGGTACCTTCGTCTGCTGGTAGTGGCGCGTCAGCAGCTGGATGACTGGCGTGGCCAATGCGCCGAATGGGGCTTGCAGACGGTACGTTGCTGGGCGGAGCTGCAGCTGCTGCCACCACCCGAGCCAGGATGCGCCTGGCAATGGCAACGCACCCCCGGCATGTCGCTCTACAAAGGCTTGGCCGAAGATGGACAGGAGCACTGGCTGGCGTGGCCTGATGCCTTGGGTGGCGTGCCGCAGCCACCGTGGGCAGGGCTGCACAAGACGTTGCTGAGCGGCAATTGGCCAACCGTATTTGCGCCGCTCGACACACTGCCCGGCCTGTTCGATCGCGCCCGCAAGGTGCGCTCGTTGCCGGCCGCCTCCCGCCAGCAGCAGCGGCTGCTGGCAGCTTGCCTGGTGCTGGCTACCGTTTGGGGTGGCCTGTGGTTGAGCCAGCAATGGCGTCAGGCACAACTCTGGCGTAGCCAGGTCATTGCCGTGACCGGCGAGCAGGCCAGCCCTTGGCACGCGGCACAGGCCCTCAAGCGCCTGCGCGAGAGCGTACTGCAGCAGCAACTGCGTACACGTCAGCTCGACGACCTGCAGGCTCGCTTGCAGACCTGGCTGCGTGACAACCCCGGCTTGCGCCTGCAAGCGGTGCGCTTCGATGGTCAGCGTTGGCACCTGCGCCTGGAGGGCGAGGGCAGTGCGCCGCCATGGCCTGATATGGCGGCTGCCGCTGGCGCCACAGTGCAGGTTCAAGATGGCCAAGTGATCTTCGACCTGGGAGCAGCCTCATGAACCGTGACTGGCTGCAGCGTCATCGCATCACGTTCGCCTGGGGACTGATCGCCCTGCTGCTGGCCTTCCTGGCCCTGCGCGAAGGCATTGCGCAATGGCGCGTGCTTGGCCAGTGGCGTGTGCTGGCCGAACAGGCGGCCAGCCTCCAAGGCGGGCCCGGTTTGAACCTGGAGCGGCTACGTCAGTCGGCCCAGGCCCGTGGGGTCGAACTGATTGAAGTCGATACGCAAGGCAAGGCCTGGCAACTGCGTGGGCAGGTGGCCGATGAGCGCATGCTGCAAGGCTGGGTGCAGAGCCTGCGTGCAGAAGGCGCATTGCCGTTGCAATGGGGGCTGGAGCAGCAGGGCAAGGCTTTGCGATTCGACCTGGTGGTGCAGCCATGAGCCGCAGTTCAGCAATGGCCTGGGTGCTATTGGTATTCGTGCTCACGCTGTTTATCGAGCTTCCGGCCAATTGGGTGGTGCGTGCGTTCGGCCTGCCGGTACGCGATGTTGGTGGAAGCCTCTGGCAAGGGCAGGCACAACAATGGGGGCCGGTCGGGCCTTTGCGCTGGACGCTGCAGCCCTGGCGCTTGCAGGCTAATGCGCAAGTGGGGTTCCAGGGCCAGGCCTGGCAGTTGCGTGCAGAAGGCTGGCCTTGGCATTGGCGGCTGGAGGCATCAGCCAAGGGGGCTTTGGCGACGGTCTCGACGGATTACCGCCTGGCCGGCCAGTGGCAGGGTGTGTTGAGGATGCAGGGGGCAGGGCGCCAATGCCAGGCCAGTGAAGGCCGCGTGATCGTAACCGACCTAGCCCTCAGCGACCCTTGGTCCCTGGGCCTTGGGCACGGCTGGCTGGAAATGGATTGCCGCAGTGGCTGGCACCTGCGCGGGCAGTTGGCGCAGCAAGGGCAACATCAACTGACCGTGGATGCCGACCTGCCAGGACGCCAGGTGCAGGTGGTGTTCCAGCTGCAGCCTGAAGCGCAGTTGACGCCATTGTTGCGTGGGGCTCAATGGCTTGGACCGCAGGCCCTGGCGGGGCAGCGAGACCTTCGTTGGTAAGCAACAACGTGGCGCGGCCCCCTGTAGATAGGCTGTTGGCGGTCGAGCTTTTCTGAGGTGCTTGGGGCTGAACCGCTTGGTCTTATCAAATGGTTTAAACCGCGAAGCAGGCTGCGCTTTGCGTGGCACCGGCGAAGACGGCAGATCAGGCAATCACGATCACTCGTCGTCCGCAGTCCCGTTGGCCCGCCAGTAGGCTGCAGCCTTTAGCGCATCTTCCGGCACCCCTTTCTCCAGCAACAACGCCTTGGCCTGGCGAGTCAGGGCTTTTTCCAGCGCCACCCAGGCATACAGCTGGCCTTGCGGCAAGCTCAGGTTACGCACCAGCTCCAACAAGTCTTCCCCTTGGCGACGTACCCAGATCACTTCCACCTGCGCTTTGCTTGGCAGCGGCTGGCGCTCGTGCTCGTCTTCGATCTGGATCACTGCCAGCACCTGGCGGCCCGCTGGCAACTCCTCCAGCCGACGGCCAATGGCCGGGATGGCAGTTTCATCACCGATCAGCAGGTAGGCGTCGAAAATATCCGGCACCACCAGCGAGGCCCGTGGCCCTGCGATGTCCAGGGTTTGCCCAGGCGCGGCTTGCGCGGCCCAGGTAGAGGCAGGGCCGTCGCCGTGCAGCACGAAGTCGATGTCCAGCTCATGTGCCACCAGGTCGATGCGCCGTGGTGTGTACTCGCGCATGGTGGGCCGCGCGCCACCGTCCTTGCCCAGATTACGGGCCTCGATGGCCTGTTGTTGCTCCGGCGTTTCGGCGAACAGCAGCTTGATATGGTCGTCGCTGCCCATGCTGGTAAAGCCTTGCAGCTCGGCACCCCCCAGGGTGATCCGGCGCATGCGCGGGGTCAGCTCGGTGACCCGCAGCACCTGCAGACGGCGCTGGCGGATCTCGTGGTTTACGCGGTGAATGGTGTCACTCATGGGGCGTCTCCCTGAAAGGTTCGGTGGGCCCGGAGGCGATGGCCTTGGCGGTATGGTTGAGCAGGTCACGGACCCGTTCGATTTCTTCCACTGTCCAGCGGCCGCTGTGCATGTGCAGTGCATGGCGCAGGTTGCCGACCGCTTCATGAATCTCTGGTGGGCGGTCGTGGCCGCGCAGGGCGCGTTTGCTGACCTCGATGCGCATGCGCACGCCATCCAGGGCCACTGCCTGATCCGCCAAGGCGCTGCGGCCGGCATCGGTGATGGCATACAGGCGTTTGCTGCCTTGTACCTGGCCGCTGATCAGTTCGGCCTCTTCAAGGAAGTTCAGCGTGGGGTAGATCACCCCAGGGCTTGGGCTGTAGCTGCCGTCGAACAGATTTTCGATCTGGCGGATCAGGTCGTAACCGTGGCCGGGCTGCTCGGCCAGCAAATCCAGCATCAGCAGCTTGAGGTCACCCGGGGCGAAGACACGCGGGCCGCGCTCGCCACGGGCGGGGCGCCGCTCGAAGGGATCATGAGGGGGATGTTCGCGCATAGGGATAGGGCTCCGTCGTTTGCGATATATCGTAAGATATTACTCAAGATATATCTAAAGACAAGCCCTTCAATGCTGATGATTATCATCTACTGCGTCGATGTGTTCCCTGCCGGTGACGGTGTGTGCAGGGCAACCTGTGGCGGCTTGCACTCATTCGGATTGCCCGGCTGCAGGTAAGGCATGAGGATCGGTGCCATGCCCTTGAGCACCTGCACCGGCAGCGCCGAGGTAAATTTGAACGCTTCTGCCGTGCGACCCGGCACGAAGGCGGTCAGCGTGCCGAAATGGTTGTCGCCAAGGAAGAACACGAAGGTGGCGGTGCGGTTCAGCGAGCGCGAGCCGATCAGCCGGCCGCCGGCGCCAAAGCTCTCGATTCGGTTGTCGCCGGTACCGGTCTTGCCGCCCATCACCAGCGGCGTGCCGTCCTGCAGCTTGAAACTGCCGGAAATACGCCGCGCGGTACCTGCATCGACCACTTGCGACATGGCGCCTTTGAGTGCACGCGCCACTTCGACTGGCAGAATTCGCACGCCCCGGTCAGGGTCTGTGATCAACTTGGTCTCGTAGGGTGTGTTGGCTGCGAAATGCAGGGTGTCGATGCGCAGGGTAGGCAGGCGAACACCGTCGTTCTGGATGATCCCGACCAGTTCGGAGAGGGCAGCGGGGCGGTCGCCGGAGCTGCCGATGGCGGTGGCCAATGAGGGCACCAGGTGGTCGAATGGATAGCCCACGCGTTTCCAGCGTTGGTGGATATCGAGGAAGGCTTCGATTTCGACCATGGTGCGGATGCGGCTGTCACGGGCGCCCTGGTGGCGGCTCTTGAACAGCCAGCCGTATACCTCCTGGCGTTCGAAACGACTGGCGTTGATCATCTCGGTCAGTGTCGAGCTCGGGTTCTTCAGCAGGTAGCCAAGCAGCCACAGGTCCAGCGGGTGGACCTTGGCGATGTAACCCTGGTCGGGCAGGTCGTACTTGCCGGGGCCGTAAGCTACGTACATCTCGGACAGACGGCCATCGGTCAGTTTGCCCAGCACGACCTTGTCACCCTTGAGGTGGGCACGCACGAACGCGTTGAAGGTTTCCTGGCTTGCCTCGGGGAACAGGTAGCGGTGTACCGCCGCCAACCGCTGTGGGGTCACGCGCATGCTGTCGAGGAAGGTGTCCAGGCGTTGTTGCGAGGTTTTACGCTGGTACTTCTTCCAGAAGCGCATCAGGTAGTTGGTGCCTTCCTTGTCGGCAAAGCGCGCAAGGTACTCCTGGCGGCGCGGGTCGGCATCGTCCTTGAGCAGCGGCACGCGGTTGTACGGCTGCTGGTAAGTCACGTAGCGCACCAGGTCGCGCATCAGCCGGATGAACGGCAGGTTGATCGACTCGCGCAGTGCATCCTTGAGTGTCGGGTTGCGGTTGTTGTCTTCCTTGCGGAAGTTGTTGAACACATGCATCCCGCCACCGGTGAAAAACGCTTCACCGGTGTTGGCCGAATACTTGCGCTCGAGCGCGGCGTCGAGCATGGCGTCAAGGCTCTGGTTCTTGCTGTTCAGCGCCAGCCATTCCAGCGACCATTGCGTGATGCGGTCGAGTTCGGCCACTTCGACCTTCTTCAGCTCGGCGGCAGGTTTGCCGGCGTACTTGTCGTGCAGCTCGGCGATAATTTCAAGGTAGGTGGTCAGTACCCGCAGCTTGGCGGTTGAGCCCAGCTCCAGCTTGCTGCCTTCGTTGATGTCGAAGGGCTGGTTGGTGCTGTCGGTCTGCACCCGGACCCGCGAGCCATCGGCGGTGCGTTCGAACAAGGTGAAGCTGTAGCTCACCTGGTCGGTGGTCTTGGCAGTGAGCAGCCGCTCGCCGATCAGGCCGATCTGTGCGGCAAACTCCGGGTCGGCAAGGTTTTTCAGGTACTGGCTGATCTGCAGCTGCAGGTCGGCCTGCAAGGTACTGGTGGCTGACAGGTCGAGGCGGTCGAGGTCGTACAGCGGGCGATTGAGCATGGCCGACAGGCGGTTGCGCGCCAGGCTGATGCCCTTGTTGGTAATGATCGGTACGATGGTCGGCTGCGCGACCCAGTCGCGGTACACCGCCTTGCTGGCCAGCGCGGCATCGGCCAGTGGCTGATCGATGACCTTGTTGGCGGCGAGCACGCGGATGTGCGCGTCGGTCAGTTCGGCCAGCTCGACCCGGCCCTTGGACAAGTAATGCGAGGGGCGGCGTTGGGCAATCATCAGCGACAGCACCTGGCGCAGGGCCAGGCCGCGTGCGGCCATGCTCTGGGGGTCGGTGGCGGTGGCGTTCAGGGCCTGGTTGACCTGGTCGAAGTCGGCGCCGTACCACACCCGCAGGCCCTCGGCCATGCCATGTACCTCACCATGCCCAGGCACAGCCGACAGCGGTACGCTGTTGAGGTAGTCACGCACGATGCGCTGGCGTGCCTCGGTGGTGTCGGGACCGCCTTGGTAGGCACGCACGCTGGCAGAAATCATCTGCCGTATTTTCTCTGCGCCCGACACCGTCAGGCCGTCGGGTGAGTGGCGATATTTCTCCAGCTGTGTGGCCAGGGTGCTGCCGCCGGCAGACTGGCCGGGCAGGGCCAGGTACTTGGCGACCTGGCTGTAGGCGGCCTTGGCAAAGCGTGGCCAGTCCACTGCCGGGTTGTTACGTGGGTCCTGGGTATCCAGCAGGTCGCGGTTTTCGATGAACAGCAAGCTGTTGACCATCACGGGAGGGATCGCTGCAAAGTCCGGGTACAGGTGCTGGGGGTAGTTGTACTGGTACAGCGTGTCGCCGCGGCAGTCGGTGATCGACAGGCCGGCCTGGATTTTCTCGATATAGGGGGCGAACAGCCCATGATCGACGTAGTTCATCAATGCGGGTGAGAACTTCACCTGTTCGCTGATGAGGTAGTCGCGCTTGAGCAGGCGTGGCAGGAATTCACCCAGGGCGCTATAGCCCAGGCGTTTGTCGAACGGCCCGTCACCGGGGTAGATGATGGCATCGCTGGGACCGGGTTGCAGCGAATAGGTCAGTGTACTGGCCAGTTTGCTGAACTCGCGCGATTGCAGTTCAGAGGTACGGAATTCGTCATACGCGGCAACACCGATGGCAACCAGCGCCACCAGCAGGATGAGGATGATCAGCCGCCACCATAGCCGACGCTGACGGGGGGACTTGGGTTGTGGCGTCTCGGCCGGAGGTATCTCGGGTGCTTCCGTTCTGCTTGGTTCCGATTGCCACAGTGCGCCCATAATCTTCTATCCGGCCAAGTATTTTCGTCTTGCTTGTCTGAAGCTTAGACGTTGAGTGGATAGGGTGAAAAATTTGTAAGAAGAAGGAAAAAGTCATGTGGGGCTATGCGGCTTTGGTGTGGGTTCCTTCAACGGACGATGTTGCTATGGTGCCCCGGCGATTTTTGGGGCGTGTGGCGGCCCCAGAGTTCTAGCCAAATTTCTGCATATATACAGTGAAAACTCCTACAACGGTCTTCCTATACTGCTCGCCCCCTTCGCCTTGCCGGGCGCTCTACTCCGGCACACGGGCCGGTCCACAAGGCCAGCCTGGCAAGCCAATGCCACGCCTATCGGCTTGGTCGCGGCGGCACGAAGGTCAAATCCAATAACAAAATGAGGTTGTATTGCTATGCCAGTCGGCAACCACTCTGCCCACGGCCAGGCCACTGAAGGCGGCCCGCTCAAGCGTGAACTGGGCGAACGGCACATCCGCCTGATGGCGCTGGGCGCCTGTATCGGTGTCGGTCTTTTCCTCGGTTCGGCCAAGGCGATCGAAATGGCCGGCCCGGCCATCATGTTGTCCTACATCATCGGCGGCCTGGCCATTCTGGTGATCATGCGCGCCCTTGGTGAAATGGCCGTGCACAACCCTGTCGCCGGCTCGTTCAGCCGTTATGCCCAGGATTACCTCGGCCCATTGGCGGGCTTCCTGACCGGCTGGAACTACTGGTTCCTGTGGCTGGTGACCTGTGTTGCCGAAATCACGGCAGTGGCCATCTACATGGGCATCTGGTTCCCCGACGTTCCGCGCTGGATCTGGGCCCTGGCGGCGCTGGGCAGCATGGGCGCGGTCAACCTGGTGGCGGTGAAGGCTTTTGGTGAGTTCGAGTTCTGGTTCGCGCTGATCAAGATCGTCACCATCATCGCCATGGTGCTTGGCGGCATCGGCATCATTGCCTTCGGCTTTGGCAATGACGGTGTGGCAGTGGGGATCTCCAACCTGTGGAGCAACGGCGGTTTCATGCCCAATGGTGTGACCGGCGTGCTGATGTCGCTGCAGATGGTGATGTTCGCCTATCTGGGTGTGGAAATGATCGGCCTCACCGCAGGTGAAGCACGCAACCCGCAAAAGACCATTCCGCAGGCCATCGGCTCGGTGTTCTGGCGCATCCTGCTGTTCTACGTCGGCGCGTTGTTCGTGATCCTGTCGATTTACCCGTGGAACGAAATCGGTAGCCAGGGCAGCCCGTTCGTCATGACCTTCGAGCGCCTCGGCATCAAGACCGCCGCCGGCATCATCAACTTCGTGGTCATCACGGCGGCGCTGTCATCGTGCAACGGCGGCATCTTCAGCACCGGGCGCATGCTCTATAGCCTGGCACAGAACGGCCAGGCCCCGGCGGCCTTCGCCCGCACCTCGAAGAACGGCGTGCCACGCAATGCGCTGCTGCTGTCGATTGGCGCATTGCTGCTGGGCGTGCTGGCCAACTACCTGGTGCCAGAAAAGGTCTTCGTCTGGGTGACCTCGATCGCCACCTTCGGTGCGATCTGGACCTGGGTGATGATCTTGCTGGCGCAGTTGAAGTTCCGTGCCGGCCTTACCACTGCCGAGCGCAAGGCACTGAAGTACCGCATGTGGCTGTGGCCGCTGAGCTCGTATCTGGCACTGGCCTTCCTGGTGCTGGTGGTGGGGCTGATGGCGTACTTCGAGGATACGCGTGTGGCCCTGTACATCGGCCCGGCGTTCCTGGTGTTGCTGACAGTGCTGTATTACACGTTCCGCCTGGCGCCGAAAGACGCACAAGGTGTGACGAGTACAGCCTCCTGACCTGACGTGGGGCCGCCTTGCGGCCCCAGCGTTCTCTCAGGCCGCCACTTCGCTGTGCGGCTCGAAACTGTCCGCCCGGGCCAGTTGCCACATCCGCGAATAGAACTGGCCGTTCACCTCGCCGGTCAGCAGCTCACCTGGCTTCAAGAACACATGCATCTGCGAGAACAGCTTGATTTCGGTGGCCGAAATGCGCCGCACCAGGTGCTTGGCCTCCAGTTGTGCCGGATGCTCCAGGCCTGCCGCCGCCAGCATTTCTGCCAAGGCACGCAACGTGTTGTGATGGAAGTTCAGCACCCGCTGGGCTTTGTCGGGCACCACCAGCGCGCGCTGGCGCAGCGGATCTTGCGTGGCCACGCCGGTCGGGCATTTGTTGGTGTGGCAGCTTTGCGACTGGATGCAGCCGATGGCGAACATGAAGCCGCGTGCCGAGTTGGCCCAGTCGGCGCCAATGGCCAGCACGCTGGCGATGTCGAAGGCGCTGACAATCTTGCCGCTGGCGCCCAGCTTGATCTTGTCGCGCAGGTTCAGGCCGACCAGGGTGTTGTGCACGAACAGCAGGCCTTCACGCAGTGGCACGCCGATATGGTCGGTGAACTCCACGGGCGCTGCGCCGGTGCCGCCTTCCTTGCCATCGACGACGATGAAGTCGGGCAGGATGCCGGTTTCCAGCATGGCCTTGGCGATGCCCATGAATTCCCACGGGTGGCCCAGGCAGAACTTGAACCCCACTGGCTTGCCGCCGGACAGTTCACGCAACTGGGCGATGAACTGCATCATTTCGATCGGTGTCGAGAAGGCGCTGTGGCGCGACGGTGAGATGCAATCCTCGCCCATCAGCACGCCACGGGTTTCGGCAATTTCCTGGGTGACCTTGTGTTTGGGCAATATGCCGCCATGGCCGGGTTTGGCGCCCTGGCTCATCTTGATCTCGATCATGCGCACCTGAGGGCTGCGCGCCTGGGCGGCGAAGCGTTCGGGATCGAAGCGCCCATCTGGCGTGCGGCACCCGAAGTAGCCGCTGCCCAGTTCCCACACCAGGTCACCACCGTGCTCGCGATGGTAGGGGCTGATGCTGCCCTCGCCGGTGTCATGGTGGAAATTGCCCAGCTTGGCGCCCTGGTTGAGCGCACGGATGGCATTGGCGCTGAGCGAGCCGAAACTCATGGCCGAAATGTTGAAGATCGACGCGGAATACGGCTGGCCGCACTGCGGCCCACCGACGATGACACGGAAGCTGGTCGGGTCAGCCAGCGGTGCCGGGCGCATGGAGTGGCCGATAAACTCGAAACCGGATTCATATACGTCGATCAGGGTGCCGAAAGGTTTGTCCGAGGCTTCGTTCTTCGCCCGGGCATACACCAGCGAGCGCTGGGCGCGGGAGAAGGGCAGGGCATCGCTGTCGGACTCCAGCAGGTACTGGCGGATTTCCGGGCGAATGGCCTCGACCAGATAGCGGATGTTGCCGAGAACCGGGTAGTTGCGGCGTACGGCGTGGCGCTGCTGCAGCAGGTCGAACAGGCCGATCAGGCTGAGAATGCCTGTGGTCAGGGTGAACGGCCACAGCCATTCGTGGTGGCTGAAGGGGAGGCTCGCCAGGGTGAACAGCACACAGGCGGCGAAGAAGGCATAGCGACTGAGAAGTGACAGGCTCATACAGGGTCCTTGCGATGGCGCGGTCAGGCTCAGGGCCTGGGGGCAAACCCCGACCATAGCCAAGTTGCCGGGCGCTGCAAAATAAAATCGGGGTAGCGAAAATCATTCTCGAGCGTAGGAGCGGGTTCACCCGCGAAAGGGCCGGGCCTGCTGGCCAATTTCTACCCGCCGGTCAGCGTTGCCGCCGCCACCGTATTCGCGGGTAAACCCGCTCCTACAGGGGGGCGCGCAGCAGTTTCTGCCGCCAGCTTTCCTGCTCCTGTACGGACGCCTCGACCAGATACGCGTAACGCCCGGCCATCCGCACCGCCACCGGTATCCCGTCGCGATACAGAAGCCGGTTGCCAATCACTGCCGGCACTTTCGCCCCAGGCAGCAACGAGCCGATCAGGTTCAGTGGGTCACCGGCGCTCACCACCTGCAGCGTTCCGTCCGGTTCACGTCGTCTCACTTGCCGCAGCAATACTACCGCCTCAGGCAAGGCGAACTGTTCACCGGCCAGCCCGGCAATGAAGCGCCCGCCCCGGATCTCGCCACGCGCTTCCAAGCGGTGATAGCAGCGCAGCAGCTCACGCCAGGGCGGCAGTACATCACTCTCGCGCGCCAACAGCCGCCAGCAGATCACGCCATAGCGGCGCAGCAGCGTGCGGGCAATGTGCTCCAGGCGCTGGTCGTGATCCGGGGGCGCATCGCTGCGGCGCAGCAGGGCCCAACGTCCGGCATGCGCCATGCTGCTGGAAAGCGGCGGGTGCCCTCGGCGGCTGTTACGTGAGCTGCGCTTGGTTGCAGGCGTGATCAGGCTGCGCAAGCCAGTGAAACTGTCCGCCCCGGCCAGGCCCGAGCCCACCAGCTCCTGCAGTGCAGTTTCCAGTTCACTGGGCAGCAAGTGTGCCTCATGTGCCAGTTCATCGAAGAACAGCGCACCCTGGGTTTTCAGCGCTTCGTGCACACGTTGCGCACGTAGGCCAAGGGCGTCGACAGCAGGTGCGGGCGCCAGGCTGCGCCACGTGTTCAACTGGTCCCGCGGCAGCAACACCAGTGGGGTACTGGTCAACGTGCTGCTCGCCACTGTTGCCGCCAGCCGGCTCCAGGCAAACTGGCCACTTCGGCAGGCTTCGTCGAGCCAGTGCGGACTGTAGTCTTTGATACGCGCCGGCAGCAGTTCCGCCTCCCAGGCCGCTGCGGCGCTGGGGAACCCTTGTAACTGGCCGAGCACTTCGGCCACCGCCTGCGGACCACGCAGGCGCTCGTCAGGCGCCAGGTGCTGCCAATCGAACAGAAAGCGCATGAAGTCTTGCAGGCTGACCGGTTCGATCTCGCGGCGCAGGCGTTTGACCGTGTAGCGGTGGATGCGTGCCAGCAAGTGGCGTTCGCACCATTGCAGGTCAGTTGCACCTGGGCTGAAATGCCCGCGCAGCACATAGCCTTCGGCTTCCAGGCGGGCCAGAGCCTGCTCGATATCGGTTACCGGTTTGCCCAATGGCGCAGCGATCTGCGCCAGGGTCTGGGGGCCATGGCCGCTCAGGCGGGCGCGCAGCAGTTCGCTCAGTGCGTGGTCGGGCTCGATGGGCTGGTCGAAGCCAGCGAGCCGTTCGAGCGCTGGCTCCCTGTGCGCTGTGGGGTACAGTGCCAGCAGCAGGTTCAGGCGTTCGCGGGCCAACCAGAGCTTGTCATCGGGCAGGCGCAAGGCACGCCCAGCCTTGGCCAGCTGCCTTAGCAGCAAATCCCAGCAGGGGTTGGCATCTACCTCGACCTGACCGATGGCACCCAGGCTCATCAATGCCTCGTGCATTTCGTCGGGATTGGCCGGCTGTGGCCAGGCCTCGGCCGCGACGGCAGCAATGGCATCAGCGTCCAGCGCGCCCAGGTCGTCGCTACTGTGCACGTCGTTCCAGCGCCGGTTGAGCACCGCCTGGGTACGTCGTTCTTCCAGTGGCGCATCGTCCAGAAAGGCATAAGGCCGGGCGTTGAGAATCGCTGATGCCAGCGGCGAGGGGGCGGGCAGATCCCGGCACAGCAAGCGCACTGCACCGCTTTCCATACGCCGCAGCAGGGCCAGCCAGCCTTCGCTGTCCATCGCCTCGTGCAGGCAATCGTCGAGGGTTTGCTCGACCAGCGGATGGTCGGGAATCTGCCGCTCGCCGGCGATGTTCTCCAGGCAGGCGATCTGGTCGGGGAACACGGCGGCAACCAGGTCCTCACTCTTCATGCGCTGGATTTGTGGCGCCACCTTGCGTCCGCCCACAAAGCGCGGCAGTGCCATGGCCACGCCTGCATTCCAGCGCCAGCGCACGCCAAACAGCGGTGCATCGAGCAGGGCCTGGATGAGAATCGGCTCGGCGCTGCGGCTGTTCAGGTAGCGCCACACTTCGTCCAGCTCGAAACTGTGGCTGGTCGACAGTGACAGCACGATGGCGTCCTCGCTGGCGGCAGCCTGCAGTTCGAAGTTGAAGGTGCGGCAGAAGCGCTTGCGCAGGGCCAGACCCCAGGCGCGGTTGATGCGGCTACCGTAGGGTGAATGAATGATCAGTTGGGTCCCGCCGGACTCATCGAAAAAACGTTCCATCACCAGCGTATCCTGCGAGGGCAGGGCGCCAAGCACTTCACGGGTGCGGGCCAGGTAGTCGAGCAACTGGCCCGCACAAGCTTCGTCCAGTTCGAAGGTCGCCTGCAACCAGGCCAGTACCTCCACCGTGTCGCCGCCTGCCTGCGCCAGTTGCTGGTCGATTCGCGCCTGCAGCCGGGCCACGGCGGCAGACAGCTCGTCACTGCGCCCCGGCGCTTCACCCAGCCAGAACGGAATGGTCGGTGGCAGGCCATGAGCATCCTCTACCCGCACCCGGCCCGGCTCGACGCGCAGAATGCGATAGGAGGCGTTGCCCAGCTGGAAAATATCGCCAGCAATGCTTTCCATGGCAAAGTCTTCATTGACGCTGCCGATGTTCAGCGCCTGCGGTTCCAGCAACACGGCGTAGTCGGCGTTGTCGGGGATGGTGCCGCCGCTGGTCAGCGCGGTCAGCTGGCTGCCACGTCGGCCACGCAGCGTGCCGCTCACTGCGTCACGGTGCAAGTAGGCACTGCGCACACCCTGGCGGCCGTTGTAGCCCTCGGCGAGCATGCGCAGCAGGGCCTGGTAGTGGTGCTGGTCAAGCTCGGCGTAAGGTGTGGCCTGGCGCAGGCAATCCAGCAGATCCTGTTCGTGCCAGGCCTGGTTGCTGGCTTCTGCGACGATCTGCTGGGCCAGCACATCCAGCGGTGCCCGGGGGATGTGCAGTGCGTCCAGTTCGCCCTGTCGAACGCAGTCAAGCAAGGCAACGCATTCGATCAGGTCATCGCGTGAGGTAGGGAACAGGCGCCCCTTCGGCACACCATCGACCTGGTGTCCAGCGCGGCCAACCCGTTGCAGGAAGGCGGCAATCGAGCCCGGCGAGGCGACCTGGCAGACCAGGTCGATATCGCCGATATCAATGCCAAGCTCCAGCGATGCGGTCGCTACCAGCACCTGGAGCTGGCCGCTCTTGAGCCGCTGCTCCGCATCCAGGCGCAGCGCTTTGGACAGGCTGCCATGGTGTGCGGCAACCGCCTCCTTGCCCAGCCGGTCGCTGAGGTGGCGGGTGATACGTTCGGCCAGGCGCCGGGTGTTGACGAATACCAGCGTGGTGCGGTGTTCACGGGCAAGGGTGGCCAAGCGGTCATACACCAGGCCCCAGACATCAATGGCCATCACCGCCCCCAGCGGTACCGGCGGCACTTCGATGGCCAGGTCACGCTTGCGGGCATGGCCGATATCGACAATGGCGCAGGGGCGCCCGCTACCCACCAGAAACTGTGCCACCCGTTCGACCGGGCGTTGGGTAGCGGACAGGCCGATCCGCCGCAGTGGTTTTTTGCACAAGGCTTGCAGGCGTTCCAAGGTCAGTGCCAGATGGGCGCCACGCTTGTTACCGGCCAAGGCATGGATTTCGTCGACGATTACCGTGTGCACATGGGCCAGGCCTTCACGGCCAGAGGCCGAGCCCATCAGCACGTAAAGCGATTCGGGGGTTGTCACCAGAATGTGCGGGGCCAGCTTGCGCATGGCGGCGCGTTCCTTCTGCGGTGTATCGCCGGTGCGTACCGCCGTGGTGATGCGTGGGGCGTTCAGGCCTTGCTCTGCAATGGCTTGGCTGATGCCTTCGAGCGGGGCCTGCAGGTTCAGACGAATGTCATTGGACAGGGCCTTCAGAGGTGAAACGTAGATCACCAGGGTCTGTGCGGGCAGTTCGCCCTGATGCTTCATGCCTTCACGCAGCAGCTCATCAAGCACGGCCAGAAAAGCGCTCAGGGTCTTGCCTGAGCCGGTCGGCGCGGCCAGCAGCATGGATTGCCCGGCGTGGATCAACGGCCAGGCCTGTGCCTGGGCATCGGTGACCGTGGCGAAGTGGCGGCGGAACCAGGTGCTGACGGCAGGATGGAACAGCTCGAGCACCGGGTGGTGTTTGGCGGGCAGGTTCATGTGTTGTTTATGGAGGGTGTGCAACAGGTTGGCAAGGGGCCGCTCGTCTACCAGGCCGACACAGGAATGACCGGCCTTGTCAGGCCAATGACCCCATGGGATCCTCGCGGGTCATTTTATTCAGCGAGCCCACTTCATGCCCAACATCATCCGCATCGCCGCCGCCCTGCTGATCGACCCTCAGGGCCGCACGCTGCTGGTGCGCAAGCGTGGCACCGAGGCTTTCATGCAGCCAGGCGGCAAGATCGATGCCGGTGAAACGCCGGTACAGGCGCTGGTGCGCGAGTTGCAGGAGGAACTGGGCCTGCGCATCGACCCGGCTCACGCCATGCACCTGGGCCAGTTCAGTGCCCCCGCCGCCAACGAGCCCGGCTTCGAAGTGCAAGCCGAACTGTTCCGTGTCGACAGCGCCGCTGCCGTGGTGCCGGCCGCAGAGATCGAGGAGGTGGTCTGGCTGGCAGCAGATCAGGCGCCCGTCATGCCACTGGCTCCCCTGACCCGCGACTTGATCCTGCCGCTGTATCGCCAGGCGCTCAACGCACCGCGCTGACGCCGTCGAGGGTGGCGAACGAGGTGTCCTTGGCCGTCAGCAAAAAGTCGCGCATGTAAGGGGCATCGAGCATGTCGGTGCGTACGGCGGCATAAAGCGTGGCAAACAGGCCTTTCTCGCCCAGGCGTTTGCCCTTCACATAGCCGCGCGAGCTGTACTCGTGCAGTGCCCAATGCGGCATGCCGCATACGCCACGGCCGCTGGCCACCAGTTGCATCATCATCACCGTCAGCTCCGAGGTACGCACGGCGGCTGGCTCGATATCGGCGGGCTCCAGGAAGCGGGTGAAGATGTCCAGGCGATCGCGCTCCACCGGGTAGGTGATCAGCGTCTGGTCGAGCAAGTCTTGCGGCACGATGTAAGGCTTGCTGGCCAGCGGGTGCTGGTTGGCCACTGCCAGCATCGCCTCGTAGGTGAACAGCGGGACATAAGTGATGCCTGCCAGGTCCACTGGGTCGGAGGTCACCACCAGGTCAAGGTCGCCGCGGGCCAGGGCCGGCAGCGGGGCGAAGGCAAAGCCCGAGGCCAGGTCCAGTTCCACTTCCGGCCAGGCATCACGGAACTGGTCGATGGTCGGCATCAGCCACTGGAAGCAACTGTGGCATTCGATTGCCATGTGCAGGCGTCCGGCCGTGCCTCCGGCCAGGCGTGCGATGTCACGTTCGGCACTGCGCAGCAACGGCAGGGTGGCATCAGCCAGTTGCAGCAGACGCAGCCCGGCGCTGGTGAAGCGGATTGGCTTGGTCTTGCGCACGAAAATCGGGAGGCCCAGGCGCTCTTCCAGCTCCTTGAACTGGTGCGACAACGCCGACTGGGTCAGGTGCAGGCGTTCGGCGGCCTCCACCAGGCTGTCGGCTTCGCGCAGGGCATGAAGGGTTTTCAGGTGACGGATCTCCAGCACAGATGACTCCGGGGTGTGGAATTGAAGAAACAGGGAATGAATTGAGTTTCTCTCATGATGCGGCATCTGTCGACTGGGCGATCGTCGCACCGCCTGGCGGGAGTCATGAAACTGTCACCGAATTGTGGCAGCGCGCCCGAACAGAATTCATCAGACTCGCGCTCTACTGGGGATCTGCATTCTGGTGTTTCTTTCATGCGGGCTTTTTGGCTTTTTCTTTTCTTTCTGTTCAGCGCACCGGCGAGTTTCGCCGAACAGCGCTGTGACGCCCAGGTGCCGGTGCAGCGTGCCGAACTCGGTGCCGTCAGCCTGGTGTACCAGAGCGTCGGTGCGCCACGCGACCCGGCCTTGCTGCTGGTCATGGGCTTGGGCGGACAGCTGATTCATTGGCCAGACGACGTGGTCGAAGCATTGTGTCGCCAAGGTTTTCGGGTGATCCGCTATGACAACCGCGATGTCGGCCTGTCACGCTGGAACCAGGTGCCACCGCACGCCAACCTGACGCTCGAACTGTTGCGTTACAAGCTGGGCCTGCCCGTGTCGGCGCCCTACACGCTGACTGATATGGCCGATGACGGCTTGCACCTGATGGACGCGTTGGGCGTGCGCCAGTTTCATGTATTGGGTGTGAGCATGGGCGGCATGATTGCCCAGCACCTGGCGGCGATGGCGCCCGAGCGTGTGCGCAGCCTGACGCTGGTCATGTCCAGTTCAGGGGCGGCGGGGCTCCCGGCGCCGGACCCGGCGCTGGTGCAGTTGCTGGCCCGGCGCAGCGCACCGAACCGTGAAGTGGCAATCGAGCAGCAGGCCGACCTGCTGGCGGCCTTGGGCAGCCCTGAGGTACGGGACGACCGCGAGGTGTTGCTGCACCAGGCGGCGCAGGCCTACGACCGGGCGTTCAACCCTGACGGGGCCAAGCGCCAGATCATGGCGATACTGGCCGAGCCGAGCCGCGTCGAGTTGCTCAACCAGTTGCGAGTGCCGACCCTGGTGGTACACGGCACGGCTGATCCGTTATTGCCGGTGATGCATGGCGTGCACTTGGCGGCGCATATCCGGGGCAGCCAGTTGCGCTTGATCCCGGGGCTGGCGCACCGTTTCCAGGAGCCGTTCAAGGCGCCGTTACTGGGGGCGGTGTTGCCTTATTTGCAGGCGCACAGGCAAGAGGTCACGCACATCGCAGGGCTCTGAATCGGCGTCGATTTCGCTCAGTGCATCCGCACCCACACAGTCACCAGCACGGTCGCGGCGATCAGCCAGGCCACTGTGGCCAGCGCCATCGAAGCCTCGAGGCGCAAGCGGTCGACCAGTACATACAGGGTTGCCAGGTACACGAAATACGGAATGATCGACCACATGCCAAACAGGATGGTGGTCTTGAGGTCGGCAATGCTGCGCCCCTTGCCGACGATGTAGTGGGCAATCAGGGCGAAGGTGGGGAACAGCGGCACCAGCCCTGCGATGTAGTAGTTGCGCGTTTTCGACAGCACCGCCAGCAACAGCACCACGCCTGCGCCCAGGGCCGCTTTGAATACCAGGTCCACGTTGTTTTCCAGTTTGGGTTCAGTCAGGCGAGGCCGTATTTTTTCACTTTGTCGAACAGCGTGGTCTTGGCCATGCCCAGCTCCTGGCTGGCCTGGCTCAGGTTGCCACCCGTGCGTTGCAGGGCATCAGTGAGCAGGTTGCGTTCGAATGCTTCCACCGCCTCGGCAAAAAGCAGGCCTTGGTTGGCACCACCGCTGGGGCCTTTCTTGAACGCTGGCAGGCCGAGGGCATAGCGTTCGGCCACGTTGCGCAACTCGCGCACGTTGCCTGGCCAGTCGTGGGCCATCAGGCGCGACAGGGTCTGGCTGTCCAGTGTCGGTGTTTCCCGATCAAAGCGCAGGGCCGACTGCTGCAGGAAATGTTCGAACAACTGCAGGATGTCTTCACGGCGCTCACGCAGCGGCGGCAGCTCAAGGGTGACCACGTTCAGCCGGTAATACAGGTCGCTGCGGAACTGGCCGCTCTGGCCCAGGGCATCAAGGTCCGCCTTTGTCGCGGCGATCACCCGGCAATCCACCGGGATGCTCTGGTTCGAGCCCAATCGTTCCAGGGTGCGCTCCTGCAGCACGCGCAGCAGCTTGATCTGCAGGTTGATCGGCATGCTCTCCACTTCATCGAGGAACAGCGTGCCGCCGTTGGCGTGTTCGATCTTGCCGATGCGGCGTTTGCCGGCACCGGTGAAGGCGTTGGCCTCGTGGCCGAATATCTCGCTTTCAAACAGGTTTTCCGGCAGGCCGCCACAGTTCAGCGCCACGAACGGGTGGCTCTGGCGGCGGCTGAAGTCGTGCAGGCAGCGTGCGACCAGCTCTTTGCCGGTGCCGGTCTCGCCTTCGATAAGCACGTTGGCTGAGGTGTCGGCGACGTTGGCGATCAGTTCGCGCAAGTGCTCCATGGCCGGTGAGCGACCAATGATGCGTCCCTCCAGGCTGCTCTGTTCGGCCAGCTGGCGGCGCAGGGCCACCACTTCGCGTGACAGCCCGCGCTGTTCCAGCGCGCGGCGTACCACGTCGACCAGGCGCTCGGGGGAGAACGGTTTTTCCATGAAGTCGTAGGCGCCGTTACGCATGGCGCCAACGGCCATGTCGATATCGCCATGGCCAGTGATCAGCACCACCGGCAGGCTGCGGTCACGGGCCTTGAGGCGATTGAGCAGCTCCAGGCCATCAATACCCGGCAGGCGGATATCGCTGACGACAATGCCGGCAAAATCGTCGCCGATGCGTTCCAGCGCCTGTTCGGCGCTGCCTACGCCCTCGCAGGCAATATCCTCCAGGGCCAGCGCCTGCTGGCAGCCGAGCAGCACATGCGGGTCGTCTTCGACGATCAGGACGGTAAGAGGCGCTTGGTTCATGGATGCTCTGCCGATTCGCTAGGGGGTGAAACCAGAGGCAGGGCCAGGACGAAGGCCGTGCCGCCTGTGACGGGATGCTCGACGTTCAGGCTTCCCTTGGCGGCGGCGGCAAGGCTCGCCGACAGGGTCAGGCCCAGGCCCAGGCCATGCTCGCCCGGTTTGGTGGTAAAGAAAGGTTCGAACAGGTGCTTGCGCGCTTCGGGGTCGATACCGTGGCCGTTGTCGCGCACCTGCAAACGGTACTTGTCACCCTGCAACTCGCCTTCCAGCCATAGCTCAGGCTGCGGTTGCGCGGCCATGGCGTCAAGGGCATTCCCGATCAGGTTGACCAGAATCTGCTCCAGGCGGGTCTGGTCGATGGCCAGTTGCTGGTCCTCGAACTGGTGGTGCAATTGCAAATGACAGGCACTGATGCGGTTGGCCAGCACCTGCAGGGTGGCCTCTACTGCCTTGGCCAGTGAAGCCTGGCCGCTGTCATCGCCGCGCCGGGCGAACGAGCGAAGGCTGGCGGTGATGCGGCCCATGCGGTCGATCAGGTCATTCATGGTGCGCAGGTTGGTGCTGGCGGTTTCCAGCGCCCCGCGCTCGAGGAAGCGCACTGTATTGCCAGAAAGGGTGCGCAGCGCAGCCAGTGGCTGGTTCAGCTCGTGGGCAATGCTGGTGGACATCTGCCCGATGGCGGCCAGCTTACCTGCCTGCACCAGCTCATCCTGGGCGTGGCGCAAGGTCTGCTCGGCATGCCGGCGCTCGCGAATCTGGCCCTTGAGGCGTTCGTTGCTGGCGCGCAGGTCGGCGGTGCGTTCGGCAATCCGCCGCTCCAGCTGGCTGTTGGCCTCTTCAAGGGCTTCGCGGGCCGCCAGGCGGGTGGCGATCACTTTGCGCCGCTCGTTCCAGGCAATGCCGAGGATCGCCAGCAAGGCAAAGGCCACGCCCACCAGAATGCCCTGCACCATGGATTCGCGACGCAGGTCCTGCAGTGGGGTCAGCAGGGTGAAATGCCAGGGGGTGTCGACCAGGCGCCTGGTTTGCGCCAGATAGGCCACTTCGTGCGGTTTGCCATGAGCGGTTTCGGTGTTGGCCGGGAAGGTCAGTTTTTCCACACCATCGGCCAGGGTTTCCCGGGCCAGGGGCTGCAATTCGTTCAGCGGCCACCAGTAGTACTGCAGGCTTCGCGCCAGGCGCTCCTTGATTTGCGGGGTCAGCGGGCGCACCGACTTGAGGCGCCGGGCCGGGTCGCTGGAGAGAATGATGATGCCATTCTCGTCGCTGACGAACGCCTCCAGGCGAGCACGCTGCCAGCGCTCCTCGAGGGTGTCCAGGCGCACCTTGATCACCGCAACGCCTATGATCTTGCCGTGCTCCTCAAGCCCATGGGCCAGGTAATAGCCGGCCTCGCCCGTGGTACTGCCGATGCCGTAGAACCGCCCTGGCTCGCCGCGCACGGCAGTCTGGAAGTAGGCGCGGAACGACAGGTCTTCACCCAGGAACGAGTCGGCATCGCGCCAGTTGCTGGTGGCCTGTACCCGGCCATTGGTGTCGAGGACGAAGATGGCCCGACTGCGACTGCGACGGTTCAGGCCTTCAAGGTATTCGTTGACCGTCTGGCGTGAGGCACCGTCCGGGTCGTTGAGCAGGTGCGAGACGCTGTCTTCCAGCTCCAGCAGGCTCGGCAAGTAGGTGTACTTGCTGATTTCGCTTTCGACCGTGCGTGCGTGCAGCTCCAGCTGGCGTTCGCCGTTTTCGCTGAGGGTGCGGATACCATTGCTCTCGCTGATCAGGTAGCCAGCCATTCCCAGGCCGACCATCAGCAGGATGATCAGTGGTGGTAACAGCAATTGACGGATCAGGCGGGAATTCACGGCAGGCTTGGCAGGGTGAAGTAGCGAGGGATCGCATTTCATCACAGTGGCCTTGTTACGACCAGCTTCCGCTGCCTGGTGGGTCCCTGGCAGCGGAAGCTGTGGCCGGGTCAGTGCTGCAGGATCTTGCTGAGGAAGTGCTGGGTGCGCTGGTCGCGGGCGCTCTGGTCACCGAAGAACTCTTCCTTGGTGCAGTCTTCGATGATGCTGCCCTTGTCCATGAAGATGACCCGGTTGGCGACTTTGCGGGCAAAGCCCATCTCGTGGGTTACGCACATCATGGTCATGCCTTCTTGGGCCAGTTGCACCATCACGTCCAGTACCTCGCTGACCATTTCCGGGTCCAGTGCGGAGGTAGGTTCGTCGAACAGCATGACGATCGGGTCCATCGCCAGGGCGCGGGCGATTGCCACGCGCTGCTGCTGGCCACCGGAGAGCTGGCCGGGGTGTTTCTTGGCATGGGCACTGAGGCCTACACGGTCGAGCAGCGCCAGGCCCTTCTTGGTGGCTTCCGCCTCGCTGCGGCCCAATACCTTGCGCTGGGCAATGGTCAGGTTCTCGGTGATGGTCAGGTGCGGGAACAGCTCGAAGTGCTGGAACACCATGCCCACGCGCGAGCGCAGCTTGGGCAGGTTGGTCTTCGGGTCGGCAATCGAAGTGCCATCGACCACGATGTCGCCCTTCTGGAACGGCTCCAGCGCGTTGACGCACTTGATCAGGGTGGACTTGCCCGAGCCCGACGGGCCACAGACCACCACCACCTCACCTTTCTTGACCTCGGTGCTGCAGTCGGTCAGTACCTGGAAGTCGCCGTACCACTTGTTGACGTTCTTGATGGAAATCATACGGAGATCCTTTTTTGCAGGCGCTTGACCAGCCACGAAGCGGAGAAGCTGATGAGGAAGTAGACGACGCCGGCGAAGATCAGGAACTCATGGGAGCGCCCGATGATGTCGCCGTTGGAGCGTGCCGAGTTGAGGAAGTCGACCAGGCCCACGGTGTATACCAGCGAGGTGTCCTGGAACAGGATGATGCTCTGCTGCAGCAGCAGCGGGGTCATCTTGCGGAAGGCCTGGGGCAGGATGATCAGACGCATGGTCTGCGCGTAGTTCATGCCCAGCGCTTGTGCGGCGCCCATCTGGCCCTTGGAGATCGACTGCACACCGGCGCGGACGATTTCGCAGAAATACGCGGCCTCGAACATCATGAAGGCGACCACGCAGGAGGTGAAGGCACCCACCGGGGTATCTTCGCCGGTGATCCAGCGCAGCACGAACGGCACCGCCAGGTAGAACCAGGTGATCACCAGCAGCAGCGGGATCGAGCGGAAGTAGTTGACGTAGGCGCCGGCCAGGTTCGACAGCAGTTTGCTCGACGACAGGCGCATCAGTGCCAGGATGGTGCCCAGCACGATACCGCCGATGACTCCCATGACCATCAGTTTGAGGGTCATGACCATGCCCTCCCAGAGGGCAGGCAGGGCGGGGATGATTTCGCTGAAATCCATTTCCATTTACTTGCCCCCCACGGAAATCAGGCCAGGCACGGCGACTTTCTTCTCGACCATGCGCATGAGCAGCATCAGGCCCATGTTCAGGGTGAAGTAGATCAGCGTGGCCAAAGTGAACGCCTCGAACAGGTTGGCGGAAAACTCTGCGGTCTGTTTGGTCTGCGCCAGCAGCTCCATCAGGCCGATCAGCGACGCCACCGAGGAGTTCTTGAATACGTTGAGGAACTCGGAGGTGAGCGGCGGAATGATGATCCGGTAGGCTTGCGGCAGCAGCACATTGTTGTAGATTTGCGGGAGGCTGAAGCCCATGGCGCGGGCGGCAGCTTCCTGGCCTTTGGGCAGCGCCTGGATACCGGTACGCACTTGCTCACAGACGCGCGCGGCGGTGAACAGGCCCAGGCAGATGACCACGCTGATCAGCGCCGAAGTGGTCGGGTTGAGGTCCTGCTTGAACCATTCCTGCAAGCCTTCTGGCAGCAGGTCCGGTACCAGGAAGTACCAGATGAACAGTTGCACCAGCAGTGGCACGTTGCGGAACAGTTCCACGTAGGCGGTGGCGATACCCGATACCAGGCGGTTCGGTACGGTACGCATGACACCGAGGAGCGACCCCAGCAGCAGCGCGATGATCCAGGCGGTGATGGCGATGGCGATGGTCCAGCCCAGGCCGGTGATGTACCAGTCCAGATAGGTTTCGCTGCCCACGCCGGTGGACTTGAAGAACACGCCCCAGTCCCAGTTGTAATTCATCGGGATTTCCCCTCAGACGGTTGTTTCACGGGCACCTTCGAGCATCCGGGGGCGCAAGGCGCCCACGGATGAAAGGTTAGACACTAATGAGTGGCCTGCAGAATTGATTCGTGCTCGTGAGCACCAGGCCACTATTTACTGAGGATCAGGACTTCTTCTCGTCCGCAGCCTTGTCGGTCGGCTCGGCGATCAGTTTCTTCAGCTCTTCGCTCATCTGGAAGTTGAGGTTCAGGCCTTTAGGCGGGATCGGCTGCATGAACCACTTGTCGTAGCTCTTGTTGACTTCGCCCGACTTGAAGTAGGCAACGATGGCGTCGTCGACCGCTTTCTTGAACGCAGCGTCTTCCTTGCGCACCATGCAGCCGTAGATTTCATACGACTGTGGCGTACCGGTGATGACCCAGTCGGATGGCTTGCGCGCCTTGGCCATTTCACCGGCGAGCAGGGCATCGTCCATCATGAAGGCCACGGCGCGGCCGCTTTCGAGCATGTTGAAGGCTTCACCGTGGTCCTTGGCGGAAATCACGTTCATCTTCATCTGCTTGTCGGCGTTCATCGCCTTGAGGATGCGCTCGGAGGTGGTACCGGCGGTGGTCACCACGTTCTTGCCGGCCAGGTCCGGGAAGTCTTTGTATGCAGGCTGACCGTCCTTGACCTTGGTCAACAGGCGGGTACCGACTTCGAAGATGCCGACCGAGAAGCCGACTTGCTGCTGGCGCTCGACGTTGTTGGTGGTGGAGCCGCACTCCAGGTCGACGGTGCCGTTCTGCACCAGCGGAATACGGGTTTGCGAGGTGACCAGGTTGTAACGGACCTTGATGTCCGTGCCCAGTTGCTTTTTCAGCGCGTCGACGACGGCCAGCTGGATGTCATGCGAGTAACCGACGGGCTCGGGTTTGCCGGCCAGGTAGGAAAATGGAATGGAGGAGTCGCGGTGCCCCAGTGTGATGGTGCCCGATTCCTTGATCTTCTTCAGGGTGCCGGTGAGCTCCTCGGCCATGGCCGGCGAAGCGATGACTGCAGCCGCGATGGCTGCGCCCAGCAATTGACGAACGATACGCATCAAATTTTCCTCGACGTGTTTGTTTTTTTTATGGAGCCGTTGGCGGACTCTTCGTTCAACGAATACAGCAAGAAGCGGGTGCATTCGGCTACCAAGTGTAGAGCATGACTCGTGCCAAGCCCTGCTGTCGACCTTAAACCACTGGTATTGCTCGTGCTTGACAGTCTCGACCTCTCTCTGGGGTTCGCCAGGCCGAATAAACAGCGATTGCTCATTCGGTTATCCGAACGCATGGGCTGCCAACCTATCCCGGTATCGCTTGCGGTAACTATGCAGTGCGCGGCAAGGGCTCAGACGTAGTGAGCTTTGCTCTTTGCCTGGAGAGTTCCACAGATGTCACCGCACCGGCTCCCGAACGATTCCATCGATAGCCTGATCGCCCAGAATTTGCCTGGATGGCTAGTCGACCACGCCCAACCGGAAAGGCTCGATGCGTTACGTAATGCCCTGAGTCGCCAGGCGCACTGCAATGCGCGGCTTGGCCCGATCCTCCAGGCCATCCCTTCTTTGCAGGCCTACGCAGCAGCGTTGCTCAAAACGAAACTGCGCAAGAGCGGCTTCAGCAACCCGGACGTGACGGGCTGGAGGGTACGGGTCTCGCAGCGGCTGTTGCTGCCCAGCGCTTCGCCTGTGCTGCTGCGGCCCACCTATGTTCGCCGCTCCAGGCGGTCATTGCTGGAGGCGGCGCTGCATAACTATCATCGCAGGGAGACACGCCCCGGGCTCACGCTCAAAGGTGAACTGGTCGATGGCAACGGTAACCGCCTGCCGATGAGCTTCCACGCGTTTGCCTCCGCATGTCGCGAGGTCGACGCAGGGGGCAAGTACCAGGCGTTGCTCACCCACCATCTACAGCCTGAAGATGGCCCGGAGGATGAGCCGGGCCAGGCCGTTTCCCGCTTGCACGGTCTTTTCGAGGCGAGTTTCAAGGCCCATTTCGAGGTGGCGATGCGGGTCGCTGCGTTGAAACAGGACATTGACGAGCGCACGTATTTTTTTCTGTTGCCACTTATTGCCGAAAAGCCGGTGGTGCCTGCGCTGGTGGGCACTGTGGTGCCCCGACAGTTGTACCTGCTGGGCCGCCCGGTTCAAGGCGTGCTGACGCTGGAAGTGCGTCCGTCAGCTGACGCAGTGGAGTCGGTGGTGCTCTGGATACCCGATGACCCTCATCAGCCCGTCTCCCGTCATGCCAGCTGGGATGCACTCGACAAGTACCTCGGTAAGCGCTTCCGTGCGCCGGCCTATCGGCGCTTTTTCGCACGCTTCATTACCGAGCGTGAGCGCATCAATTTCTATCGGGTATTAAACGAGCGGGTCGCGCAGGCATCGACAGCCGGGGTGGAACTCGACGCCCGTTCTGCACCGATCACTGACGCACCGTTCGTACACCTGCGTCGGCAATGCCTCGCCAAGATCAGGGATGACGCCAGGGTGCTCGCCGTGCCCACCGATGTCGAAGATGACGAAGACCGTGAAGCGCGCATGCAGGGCTACAAAGAGCTGGGTTTGAATGTGCTGAACGTGGCGGGGGCGTTCGTGCCTGTGCTTGGCGAAGTGCTGCTGGTGGCAAACGCGGTTCAGATTGCTGACGAAGTTTATGAAGGGTATGAGGATTGGCGCATGGGTGACCGCGAAGGGGCGTTGAACCACCTGTTCAACGTTGCCGAGAACGTCGTGCTCGGCGGGATGATCGCAGCCGGCAGCAAAGTGGCCGTGCGTGCCCTTGAGCGTCTGGCCTGCGTCGATGACTTGGTACCGGTGTGCACCTCCGCCGGCAAGGTCAAGCTCATGGCCACGGATCTACCCGGTTACGATGCCCAACCTTTGCGTGGTGCTGGCGCACAGGAATGGTTATGGCACCTTGATGAGGGCTGTTATCGGGTGTTGGAGGATCCACAGGATGGTCGCTCCAGGATCCTGCACCCTGGTCGTCCCAGTGCCTATCAGCCTGTGATCGAGCAGAATGGCGCCGGCGGCTGGCGCCACGAACTGGAAGCTCCCCAATACTGGGAAGGGCGGGCCAATCTGGTACGCCGTTTGAGTACGCCCCTGGCAGAGCTACCGGAACCGACATGTGACTACCTGCTCCAGGTGACAGGGCTGAGTGAAGCGCAGATTCGCCGTTTGCACGTCGAGCACATGGGCGCACCTGCACGGTTGCTCGATGCCCTGGAGCTTTATCAGGCACATGAATTACACCCGGACTTCAGCGCGCCGCGACTGGCGCAGTACGTTGCTGATCGGCAAGTGCAGCCCAATGGCATCGAGCGGATACTGCGGCGCACTTTCCCCGGCCTGTCGGCTCGCTGTACCCGTGAGCTGCTTCAGCAATGCAGCGGTGCGCAGCTCGATACGCTCAGCAACGCGCAGCGGATCCCTTTGGCAGTGGCCGAGCGTGCACGATGGTCGCTGCGCGAAAGCCGTCTGGACAGGGCCTGTGCCGGTTTGCGCCTGCCGCGTTGCGTCAATCCGGACACCGAACGCCTGGCTTTGGGCTTGCTCGAGCGTCAGCTGAAATGGCCGGACACCCTGCGCATCGAACTGCGCGAAGGTAGCCCGAGTGGCCGGTATCTGGCCGGTATCGGCGCAGAGTCTGCGCAGGATGTACGGTGTATCGTGCGCCGCGGCGACGGCTATCGCTACGCCGGTCAAGGTACATCCGGCCCCTACCTGGCGGCACTGTTGGCTGCGCTGGACGAGACGCAGACAGCCGATCTCGGCGATGCCGCTGTCAGTCCAGGCGCCCTGGGCTCGTTGCTGATCGAGGCCGCTGCCGGTGATCGTACCCAAGCGGCTGAGCTCTGTGGCATGCCGCGTCTGGGCGTTGGCCTGCGACCCCCGACCCGTTTCGGGGATGGGCGTATCGGGTATGCCTTGAGTGGGCGAGGCGAGAGCAGTCGGCGTGCCATAGGGCGTGGTATTCACCAAGTGTTTCCGACGATGACAGACGGGGAGCTACAAGCCTATCTGCTTGACCTCATGGAGCGGCGAGTAGGGTTGTGGGAGCACTACAGCCAGCTGACGGGGCAGTTGGCGCGCCTGCGTCAGAGCCTGCGCCAGTGGCGCAGGGATGCCAGTAACCCACTGGACGCTTTACGCCGCCGTCGGGTCGCTACTGCCGTACGGCGAAGCTGGCGGCGCAAGATAACCGACGAGGCCGGGGACTACGCGCTGATCATCAGCGGAGAGCGTATCGGGAGTCTGCCCGAATTACCGGAGGGGGTGAGCTTTGATCATGTGCGACGGCTGATCCTCAGTGATCTGGGCCTTGGTGAAATCAATGCGGACTTTCTTCGCCGTTTTCCCAACCTGATTGAACTCGACCTGTCCGGCAATCGCCTGACTGCGATCCCTCACGGCATTGAACATATGCCCCGCCTGCGGCAGCTGAACCTGCGCCGTAACAGCGTGATAATGGATGAGGCCGGTGAATTGCGTCTTGCCGGGATGAGTGCGCTGCGGTACCTGGACCTCAGCCACAACCCGTTGGGAAGGGCGCCGGTACTGACGCGCCTGGGCAATTTGCGTGAAGTCAACCTGCGCTCTGCTGGCCTTGAGGCGTTGCCTGAGCAGATCTCATTTCGTGCCCATGTGGACGTGCGTAACAACAACATTCGCACACTGCGCCGAGAGTTGCAGCAGCTGCGCCGGCAGGTGCACCAGTTGTCCTTGCACGATAATCCACTTGGCGAAGCTGACGCATTGCTGCTCGATGAGGCACGAGGTGTGGCCCCGGGCCAGTGGGGGTCAGCGTCCGCACGCCATCGCGCCATTGACAGTGACCTGTTCAATACCTGGGCCAACAGCACAGCCGACGCTGAACGTGATCGCCAGCAGGCCATATGGACAGCGCTGCTTGAGGAACCGCACTCAGATGGAATGTTCCGCTTTCTGGCAGACTTCGTCCACGGCGAGGACTTTGAACAGCACCCTGGGCATTACCGCAGCCGAATCTGGCGAATTCTGGAAACGTGTGAGCAGCACGAGCAGTTGCGTCACCAGTTGTTTCTCGAGGCGTCTGGTCCACGCAGTTGTGAAGACCGCCTGCTGCTGTTGCTGGAGCAGATGGAGCTTGGGGTTCTGGTGTTGCGCGCCGTCGAAGACGCGCATGGCAGTCGGATGGAAGCTCGCTTGCTAAGCCTGGCGCGTGGTTTGTTTCGCCTGGACGAGGTTGACCGCCACGCGACGTTGCACGTGCAACGCATGCATGCCGAGCACGCCCCACATATCGATGAAATTGAGACAAGGCTGTTTTACCGACAGCGGCTTGCGCGTCCATTGGGCTTGCCGATCGAGCTCGACGAAATGCACTACCCAGGTTTTGCAAACGTGACCACCAGCAACCTGCTGCGGGTCCAGGACGCGGTTTTACAAAATGAGTCGACGGATGCCCTGATTGCCTCGCTGGCACAGCGGCCTTTCTGGGAGCAATACGCGCGCGAGTTTCATGCGCAGCGATTTGAAGACCTGGTACAGCCACTGCACCAGCGTATGGAGGCCCTGCAGGCTCAGGTAGATGAGCAAGTGATCAGCGAAAACGAGTTTCTGCAACGCTGTGAAGCACTGAAGGCTGATTTCGATCGCAGCGAGCGGGCATTGCTGGCGCGGTTGGCGCGTGAAGCCTACGAGCGCTGGGCGAATACGCCCCCTTGACGGATCAAGAGGGCTTCACCGTAGGTATCAGGCTGCGCGGCTATTCGCCCGCACCTTGCGGGCTTGCTGCAGATACGCCTCCAGGGCCATCTGCTCCTGTGCGGTCAGCGACAGGCCCAGCTTGGTGCGGCGCCAGATAATGTCAGCGGTTTGCTCAGCCCATTCCTCCTCCAGCAGGTAGTCCACCTCACGGGTGAACAGCCCGGCCCCGATAGCCTGCCCGAGGTCTTCGGGGCCGTGAACGCCATCGAGCAGTCGCCACACACGGCTGCCATAGGTGAGCACCCAGCGTTTGGCCAGGTCGACAGGCAACCAGCCGCAACGTGCCAGTACGGCATCGATCAGCGCCTGTACCGTTGTCATGCCCTCTGCGCCCGGTAGTGGCGCACTGGCGGTCCAGGGGGCGCGCATCTGAGTGAAGAAGGGCTTGAGTTCAGCCATGGCCGATTCGGCCAGCTTGCGGTAGGTGGTGAGCTTGCCGCCGAACACCGACAGCAGCGGTGCCTGGCCAACCTCTGCCGAAAGGGCGAGTGTGTAGTCCCGGGTCACCGCCGAAGGGTTGTCCGACTCGTCGTTGCACAGCGGCCGAACGCCGGAGTAGGTATGCAGGATGTCGGCTTGGCTCAGTTGGTGGTTGAAGTGCTCGTTGACGACCTTCAACAGGTAATGTGTTTCCTGCTCGGTAATGGCGACCGCGGCCGGGTCGCCGCTGTATTCCCGGTCAGTGGTGCCGATCAGGGTAAAGCGGTCCAGATACGGGATGCAGAAGACGATGCGCTGGTCTTCATTCTGCAGAATGTAGGCATGTTCGCCTTCATACAGGCGCGGCACGATAATGTGGCTGCCCTGGATCAGGCGGATGCCGTAAGGCGCATCGAGCTTGAGGTCGTCCTTGATGAAGCTGGCCACCCACGGGCCGGCGGCGTTGACCAGCGCGCGGGCATGGATCGTCTGGAGGCTGCCATCGGCGTGCTGTAGCTCTACCTGCCACAAGCCCTCTACACGTTCGGCGCGCAAGCAGCGGGTGCGGGTGCGGATATGGGCGCCAAGCTCACGGGCCGCCATGGCGTTGAGTACTACCAGGCGGGCGTCATCGACAGCGCAGTCGGCGTATTCGAAGCCGCGGGTGATTGCCGGCTTCAGCGGGTAGCCCGGGCCAAAGCGCAGGCTGCGCGAGGCGCCAAGGCGCTTGCGCTTGCCCAGGTGGTCGTAGAGGAACAGGCCGGCGCGGATCATCCATGCAGGGCGCAGGTGCGGGCGGTGCGGAAGCACGAAGCGCATAGGTTTGACGATGTGGGGCGCCTTGGCCAGCAGCACTTCGCGTTCAGCCAGGGCCTCGCGTACAAGACGAAATTCGTAGTGCTCCAGGTAGCGCAGGCCACCGTGAATCAGTTTGCTGCTGGCTGACGACGTGTGTTGGGCCAGGTCGTCTTTTTCGCAAAGGAAGACCTTCAAGCCGCGACCAGCGGCGTCGGCAGCGATGCCCACGCCATTGATGCCACCGCCGATTACGGCAAGGTCATAGCAGTTGGCTGTTGGGGGCTGGGACGAAACTGGCTGGGACACGGGCAAGGCCTCCTGAGGCTGTTCACATCGAATGTGAACATTGATGTTCGTTTGCGAAAATATTAGCGCAACAGAACGCCGGTCGCCAGTCAGTCTCTATAGAAAAAACTGATCAAATGACAATGAAGTGAACATTTACGAAAATTCAGGGGGTACGGCTTGGGTGAGGGGGCGCTTGCTCACGCAGACACCAAAAGTCTGGCGGCATGCACCCACCAGCCCTCAGACCACCTCAAGCCTGATCTTGTTCTGGTTCAACAATTGGGTAAGGGCCGGGGTTGGTGTCCGGTCGGTCACCAGGCAGTCGACCAGGTCGATCGAGCCCAGGCGCACCATGGCATTGCGCCCGAACTTGCTGGAGTCGGCGGCGAGGATCACTTGCCGGGCATTGGCAATGATGGCTTGCGACACCCGCACTTCCTGATAGTCGAAATCGAGCAGGCTGCCATCCTCGTCGATACCGCTGATGCCCACCAGGGCGAAGTCGACCTTGAACTGGTTGATGAAATCGACACTGGCCTGGCCGACGACACCACCATCTCGGCGCACCGTGCCACCTGCCACCAGCACTTCGAAATCGTCCTTGGCGGCCAGGATCGCCGCCACATGCAAGTTATTGGTGATGACTTTCAGGTGGCTGTGGTTGAGCAGCGCCCGTGCGATCGATTCGGTGGTGGTGCCGATGTTGATGAACAGCGACGCATGGTCGGGAATCTGCCGGGCTACGGCGTCGGCAATGCGCTGCTTTTCGTCACGCATCTGGTCGGCACGCATGGCGTAGGCGGTGTTCTCGATGCTCGAGTCGTAAGCTGCGCCGCCGTGGTAACGGCGCAGCAGGTTGAGCTCGGCAAGCTGATTGATGTCGCGTCGGATGGTCTGGGGAGTGACAACGAACAGCTGCGCCATTTCCTCGATACTGACATAGCCGCGTTCGCGTACCAGTTCGAGGATTTGTTGTTGGCGGGGGGGCAGATTCATGGGCGGTCCTTTGGGGCTGCCGGACAAATTCTGCAATGATGCCGTAGGAAGGGGATGACGGCCAGTAGACGATTGGGGCCGCATGGCGGCCCCAACAGCTATCATGCCTCGTGATCTTCCCAGTCACGGGTACGCTCGACCGCCTTCTTCCAGCCGGCATACAGCTTTTCTTTCTGCGTTTCGTCCAGTTGCGGGCTGAACTCACGCTCGATGATCGCCTTGTCGCGCAGCTCGTCCAGGCCACTCCAGAAGCCACAGGCCAGGCCTGCCAGATAGGCGGCGCCCAGCGCCGTGGTTTCGCGCATCTGCGGCCGCTCCACGCAGGTGCCGAGGATGTCGGCCTGGAACTGCATGAGGAAGTTGTTGGCCACGGCACCACCGTCCACGCGCAGCTCGGACAGGCGCTGGCCACAGTCCTGCTGCATGGCGTCGAGGACATCGCGGGTCTGGTAGGCGATGGACTCCAGTGCGGCGCGGATGATGTGGTCTACCTTCACGCCACGTGTCAGGCCGAACAACGCACCACGGGCATACGGGTCCCAGTACGGGGCACCCAGGCCGGTAAAGGCTGGCACCAGGTACACGCCATTGCTGTCCTTGACCTTGCTGGCGAAATACTCGGTATCCAGGGCGTCGTTGACGATCTTCAGTTCGTCACGCAGCCATTGCACGGTAGAGCCACCATTGAATACCGCGCCTTCCAGTGCATAGGCCACCTCACCACGCGGGCCGCAGGCAATGGTCGTGAGCAGGCCGTGGGACGACTTCACCGCCTGGTCGCCCGTGTTCATCAACAGGAAGCAGCCAGTGCCGTAGGTATTCTTGGCTTGGCCCGGCTCCACGCACATCTGGCCGAACAGTGCCGATTGCTGGTCGCCGGCGATACCGGCGATGGCTATGCCGCTCTTGGTGTGGCCGTACACTTCCGAGGATGGGCGCACCTCAGGCAGCATCTGCCGCGGGATGCCCAGGATTTCCAGCAGCTTGTCGTCCCACTGCAGGCTGTGGATGTTGAACATCAGCGTGCGCGAGGCATTGGTGTAGTCGGTGACGTGAACCTTCCCACCCGTAAACTTCCAGATCAGCCAGGTGTCGATGGTGCCGAACAGCAGTTCGCCACGCTCGGCGCGTTCACGGGCGCCGTCGACATTGTCGAGGATCCATTTCAGCTTGGTGCCGGAGAAATACGGGTCGGTGACCAGGCCGGTGGTTTCACGAATGTAGTCTTCATGGCCGTCACGCTTGAGCTGAGCACAGATCTCGGTGCTGCGGCGGCACTGCCAGACAATGGCGTTGTACACCGGGCGCCCGGTTTCCTTGTCCCATACCACCGTGGTTTCGCGCTGGTTGGTAATGCCCAGCGCGGCGACCTGGGCGTGGCTGATACCCGCCTGGGCCAGGGCCTCGACCATGGTCGCGCTTTGTGTGGCGAAAATCTCCATCGGGTCATGCTCGACCCAGCCCGCCTGCGGGTAATGCTGTGCGAACTCGCGCTGGGAGGTACCTACAACATTGGCGTCACGGTCGAAAATGATCGCCCGCGAACTGGTGGTACCCTGGTCCAGGGCGATGATGTAGTTCTTATCCTGGGTGTCTGTCATGGTCGTAGGCCTTGCAAGAATAGGGGGTCAGGGCTGTGCGTGATGGTGGCATCAATTGGCTTGAGTATCGCCCTGGCGAATGTCATTTGTCTCAGGGGTCGCGGCGGGCGCCATTGGCAGGTTGCGTGCAATCAGGCCGCGATAGCTCGCTGCACCCAAGCAGGCGCCAAGGATCGGTGCAAATACCGGAACCAGGAAATAGGGAACATCCCGCCCGCCAGTGAAGGCGATTTCGCCCCAACCGGCCAGGAAGGTCATGAGTTTTGGCCCGAAATCGCGGGCCGGGTTCATCGCAAAGCCAGTCAATGGGCCCATGGCGCTGCCAATCACTGCAATCAGCAGGCCGATCAGCAGCGGGGCCATGGCGCCGCGCGGCAGGCCGTTGTTGTCGTCGGTCAGGGCCATGATCACGGCCATCAGAATGGCAGTGATCACCACTTCAACCAGAAACGCCTGGCTGGTGGACAGCGACGGGTGCGGGTAGGTGGAGAACACCGAGGCCAGCTCCAGGCTGCCTTCGCTACCGCGCAGCATGGCGTGGGCTTGTTCGAAATCGAAGAACAGATTGCTGTACAGCGTGTAGACCAGTGCTGCGCCACAGAATGCGCCGCATACCTGGGCCAGCATGTAGAAGGGCAGCTTGCGCTTGTCGAACCCTGCGAACAGTGTGAGGGCGATACTCACGGCTGGGTTCAGGTGCGCACCGGAAATACCGGCGGTGAGGTAGATGGCCATGCTGACGCCCACGCCCCAGATGATACTGATTTCCCAAAGCCCGAAGCTGGCGCCGGCCACCTTGAGCGCGGCGACGCAGCCGGTACCGAAGAAGATGAGCAGGGCGGTGCCGAGAAACTCGGCCAGGCATTGGCTGGACAGTGTGGGTTGGCGCAGAGCAGTCGTCATGTATGACCTCGTTTTTTTTGTTGTGAGGCGCGTGGCGCTCGACAGCAAAACCCGGTGTCTATCCCCATTGACCCCGGGTGATGTAGGAAATGCACCTTATAAGTGCACCGCTTATTCAGAAACGAAAAAATATAGACAAGAAACGCTGATGTCAAAGGTCGAAAGTGAACGGTCAGTCACGATATGGTCGCTAGAATCAGCTGCTGATCCCTGTACTAGACGCGCGCGATTGCGGTGCGGTGGCTGGGATGTGGGAATTGTCCTAAAGTAGCCGCCGAGTCGTCCCTGACTGGAGCCCTTGCATGACCCCCGCCCTAGACCTGTTGAAGAAGCACCGTGCCGAGCATCGTGTGCACAGTTATGAACATGACCCGAAGTCGGCGTCGTATGGCCTGGAGGCGGCAGAAAAGCTCGGGCTCGACCCGCAACAGGTGTTCAAGACGTTGCTGGCAAGCAGCGAGAAAGGGGAATTGCTGGTAGCGGTTGTGCCTGTGGTGGGGACCTTGGACCTCAAGGCCCTGGCCCATGCTGCCGGGGTAAAAAAGTGCGAGATGGCCGACCCGGCAGCGGCGCAGCGGGCGACCGGTTACCTGGTGGGCGGCATCAGCCCGCTGGGGCAGAAGAAGCGCCTGCGGACCTTTATTGATGACTCGGCGCAGAATTTTGCAACTATCCATGTCAGCGCCGGCAGGCGTGGCCTGGAAGTGGAGTTGGCCGCGGCGGTGCTGGCGGAGTATACGCAGGGCACGTTTGCCGGGATTGGTCGAGGCTGAGAACAGGGGGCCGCCAAGCGGCCCTCTGGTTCTGAAGTCAAGTCGCCGAACTGTATCGACGCACGCCATTCTCCTGGCGTGGCAACTGTGCCGCAACGCTACCCGGTACCGGGAATAGCACGAGGTGATCGGCCTTCACTGCAATCTCCACATTCTCACCGATCTCGTGGTCGTTATGGCTAGGGAAGATCGCTTCGAGCTGGCTACCGGTGGGCAACTGCAGGCGGTAGAGCGTGGATGCCCCAAGGAAACTCTTGCCCACGATGTTCGCCATGAGCGCGCTGCCAGGTGCATGCACGATATCATCCGGGCGCAGCAGTACATCCACCGAGCTGCCCGGCGCCATGATGTAGGCGCGGTTACCGCGCAGCTCACCCACTTCGGTATTGACCGCCTCGTGGCTGCTCATTTGCCCACGGATGAAGTACCCCTGGCCGATGAAACTCGCCACGAATGGCGTCTGCGGTTCGTGGTAAAGGTTGTAGGGCGTGTCCCACTGTTCCAGGCGGCCTTCCTTGAAGACGCCGACCTGGTCGCTGACGGCAAAGGCTTCTTCCTGGTCATGGGTGACCAGAATGGCGCTGGTACCGCGGCTTTTGAGAATGTCGCGAACCTCATGGCTCAGGCGCCGGCGCAGCTCCACGTCGAGGTTGGAGAATGGCTCGTCAAGCAGCAGCAGTTGCGGCTCGGGCGCCAGCGCCCGGGCCAGGGCGACACGTTGCTGCTGGCCGCCGGACAGCTCATGCGGGTAACGCCCGCCCAGCCCGCCGAGTTTGACCAGCTCCAGCATCTCTTCGATGACGGCCGCCTGGCGTGGGTGTTTGGCGATACCAAAGGCAATGTTCTGCGCCACGGTCAGGTGCGGGAACAGTGCGTAGTCCTGAAATACCATGCCGATGCGGCGCTTTTCCGGGGCCAGGGTGAAGCCAGCCCGGGAAATGACCTCACCGGCCAGGTGGATTTCACCTTCGTGCACCGGCTCGAAACCGGCGATGGCGCGCAGGGTGGTGGTCTTGCCACAACCGGATGAACCCAGCAGGCAACCGATGTCGCCTGCGTTCAGGTGCAGGTTGAGGTTCTGGACGATGCGCTGGTCGCCATAGCCGCAGGCGAGGTTGCGCAGGTTGAGCAGTAGGGGTTGACTCATGCGTGGTGGTAAGCCGGTTCTACAAGGAATTCGAGAAGCGCCTTCTGTGCATGCAGGCGGTTTTCAGCCTCGTCCCAGGCGACCGAACGTGGGTCGTCGAGCAGGTCCTGGCTGATTTCCTCGCCACGGTGGGCGGGCAGGCAGTGCATGAAGAGGACATCGGGTGCAGCCAGGTCGAGCAGTTCGCGGGTGACCTGGTAAGGCGCGAAATGCGCCAGGCGCCGTGCAGTTTCCTCCTCCTGACCCATGGAAGTCCAGACATCGGTGACCACCAGGTGTGCATCACGCACAGCTTCCCTGGCATCCCGGATGATCTGCACGCGGTCGCCGCCCAGTGCCATGAAGCGTTGATCCGGCTCATAGCCTTCGGGGCAGGCGATGCGCAGCTGGAAATCGAACTGCCTGGCGGCTTCGATATAGGAGTTGCACATGTTGAAGCCATCGCCGATCCAGGTCACGGTCTTGCCCTGAATCGAGCCGCGGTGTTCAACGAAGGTCTGCATGTCGGCCAGCAGTTGGCACGGGTGCGATTCGTCGGACAGGCCGTTGATCACGGGCACACGCGACTTGGCGGCGAACTCGGTCAGGGTGCTGTGGGCGTGGGTCCGGATCATCACCACATCAACCATGCTCGACAGCACGATGGCGCTGTCACCAATTGGCTCGCCGCGGCCCAGCTGGGTGTCGCGGGGCGACAGGAAGATGGCCTGGCCGCCGAGCTGGATCATGCCGGCCTCGAACGACACACGGGTACGGGTCGAGGACTTTTCGAAGATCATGCCTAGCACACGGTTCTTCAGCGGTTCGAACAGCACGCCTCGCTTGCGCAGGTCCTTCAGCTCGATGCCGCGGCGGATCACCCCGAGCAATTCGTCGGTGGTGAAGTCCAGCAGGGAGAGAAAGTGCCTAGCGCTCATGAGTGACTACCTTATCTGCAACGGTATGCAGGTCGACCGTATGGTTTTTTTTGACAACGGGGGTGACCTGCGGCGTAAGCCGCACGGGGCGGACGAAATAGGGAAAGGCGCAATACTATAAGTAAATGTCGCCTGAAGCCAAGGGGGGAAAAGCGGCGTGATTGCAAAGGGTGTTGCAAAGGGTGTCTTTACCCGTTGGCCCGTGCTGTTCTTTATTTGCTACAGACGGTTGTACACGGCTTGCTGGCAATTTGGCAAATGGCTGTCGTAAATCGTGCGCATGATGTCGGTGGATTCACGCGGCGAAGCGCACTGGCCGCAGGGCGGGGGCGGGCGCATAGTCACTGTTCGACAACAACAAGGCAGAGGCGGCCATGACCAAGACCCTGCATCACCGTGCCTGTCACCTGTGCGAAGCGATCTGCGGGCTCAACATCGAAGTCAGCCATGAGGAGGACGGGCGGGCGCTGATCAGCTCGATCAAGGGCGACCCCCTGGACCCGTTCAGCCGTGGCCATGTCTGCCCCAAGGCCGTGGCGTTGCAGGACATCCAGAACGACCCGGATCGCCTGCGTCAGCCCCACAAGCGAGTCGGCGAGCATTGGCAGGCCATTGGCTGGGATGAGGCTTTCGCACTGGCAGCCGAAAAATTGTGGGCGGTCCAGCAAGCCCATGGGCGCAATGCCGTGGCGGTCTACCAAGGCAACCCGAGCGTGCACAATTACGGCTTGATGACCCACAGCAACTACTTTCTAGGCCTGCTCAAGACCCGTAACCGTTTCTCAGCCACTTCAGTGGACCAGTTGCCCCAACACCTGGTCAGCCACTTGATGTATGGGCATGGGCTGCTGCTGCCGATTCCGGACATCGACCACACGGGGTTCATGCTGATTCTTGGCGGCAACCCGCTGGCCTCCAATGGCAGCATCATGACCGTCCCGGACGTGGAGAAGCGCCTTAAGGCCCTGCGGGCGCGTGGTGGGCGCCTGGTGGTGGTTGACCCGCGGCGTAGCGAAACGGCGGCAATGGCTGACAGCCATTTGTTCATACGCCCCGGTGGTGATGCAGCCCTGTTGTGCGGCTTGCTCAACACATTGTTCGAAGAGGGCCTGGCACGGGGCTCGCACTTGCCGGTCAACGGCCTGCAGCAGGTGCGCGAGGCCATTGCGCCGTTCAGTGCCGAGGCCGTGAGCGCCCAATGTGGTATTGCTGCAGCGGATATTCGCCAGCTGGCACGCGACTTCGCTGCTGCCGGGCAGGCCGTGTGCTACGGCCGCATGGGCGTCTCGACCCAAGCATTCGGTACCCTTTGCCACTGGCTGGTGCAACTTGTGAACCTGGTGACCGGCAACCTCGACCGCACAGGCGGCGCGTTGTGCACGGAGCCTGCCGTCGACCTGGTGGCAACCACCTCGGGCGGCCATTTCAACGCCTGGCAGAGCCGTGTGTCGGGTTTGCCCGAGTATGGCGGCGAGCTGCCGGTGGCTGCCCTGGCCGAGGAAATGCAAACACCGGGCGAAGGGCAGGTGCGCGCCCTGGTGACCGTTGCCGGTAACCCTGTGTTGTCCACGCCTAACGGCCGCCAGCTGGATACGGCGCTGGAGGGTCTGGAGTTCATGCTCAGTATCGATCTCTACATCAACGAAACCACCCGCCATGCCGACTTGATCCTGCCCTCCACCTCAGCGCTGGAGAACGACCATTACGACAGCACCTTCAACTTGCTGGCAGTGCGCAATGTCACGCGCTTCAACCGGGCGATCCTGGCCAAGCCGGAGGGGGCACTGCATGACTGGGAGATCTTCGTCGGCCTGGCCCAGGCGTTTGCCAAGCGTGCCGAGTTGGCGTTGAAGCCGACCTGGTCGCCTGCGCAGATGATTGATCAAGCCCTGCGCAAAGGGCGCTATGGTGAAGCAACGCCCTGGCGGCTCTCCCTGGCAACACTGGACGATCACCCGCACGGGCTTGACCTGGGGCCGTTACGCAGCAACCTCGCTGGGCGCCTGGCAACTGCCAGCAAGGCTGTCGAAGCCGCCCCCCAGGTTTTGCTGGACGACCTGCACCGCCTGGCGCAAATGACGCCCCCAGTGCCGGGCGAGCTGCTGCTGATCGGGCGCCGTCATGTGCGCAGCAACAACTCGTGGATGCACAACTTCCATCGCCTGGTGAAAGGCAAGCCACGGCATCAGTTGTTGATGCACCCGCAAGATTTGCAGCAGCGGCAACTGCAGGATGGCCAGCGCGTGCGCATCCGTTCGCGTACTGGCTCACTGGAGGTCGAGGTGCAGGCCTGCGAGGACATGATGCCCGGTGTGGTCAGCTTGCCCCATGGTTATGGTCATGGTCGTCAGGGCGTGCACCTGCAGATCGCCCAGGCGCAACCCGGCGTGAGTGCCAATGACCTGACCGATGAGCGCTTTAGGGACCAGGTTTCCGGAAACGCTGCACTCAATGGCGTACCCGTGCAGGTCGAGGCCGCTTGAGGAACGGCAAGGCCGAGCACAGCGCTCGGCTTTCCGATACAATGCGACACCGTGCCGACGACTGTGTCGGATAGTTCAGCCGAGGTGCTACATGGATATCATCGAAACGATCAAAGAGCAGATTGCCAACAACACCATTCTGCTTTACATGAAAGGCTCGCCGAATGCCCCGCAGTGCGGCTTCTCTGCGCGTGCATCGCAGGCCGTGATGGGTTGTGGCGAAAAGTTCGCCTACGTCGACATCCTGCAGAACCCGGAAATTCGCGCCAACCTGCCAAAATACGCCAACTGGCCGACCTTCCCGCAACTGTGGGTAGCCGGTGAGCTGGTTGGCGGCAGCGACATCATGCTGGAAATGTTCGAGAAGGGTGAGCTGCAAACCCTGATCAAGGACGCGGCTGCCAAGGCCAAGGCTTCTGAAGCCTGATCTTCCGGCAAGCATAAAAAAACCCGCGATCAGCGGGTTTTTTTATGGGGCGAATAGTTACTCTTCGCCCATCTGCGACTGCAGGTAGTTCTCGATACCGATCTTGTCGATCAGCCCCAGTTGGGTTTCCAGCCAGTCGATGTGTTCTTCCTCGGACTCGAGGATATCTTCGAGCACGTCACGCGAGCCGAAGTCGCCAGCGGTTTCACAATGGGCGATGGCGGCCTTCAGGTCGACCAGGCCTTGCTGTTCAATCTTCAGGTCACACTCGAGCATTTCCTTGGTGTGCTCGCCGATCAGCAGTTTGCCCAGGTCCTGAACGTTAGGAATACCTTCGAGGAACAAAATACGCTTGATCAGTTTGTCAGCGTGCTTCATTTCATCGATGGATTCTTTGTACTCGTGCTTGCCGAGTTTGTTCAGCCCCCAATCTTCGTACATGCGTGCGTGCAGGAAGTACTGGTTGATCGCGACCAGCTCGTTTCCGAGGATCTTGTTGAGATGCTGGATGACGCTTACGTCGCCTTTCATGTCGGGTTCCTGCCCTGTAGAAGTGTGTCAATCCACTGAAGTTTGAGCCCGATACTTAGGTGTGTCAAACCTAAGTTCTTGAATACTAAGTGAAAATTAATAGGAATAAGAATGTTTGTGAACCGCGTTGCAACGCTAACTTGTTGAATTGCGGGCATAAAAAAACCGGACACCAGGTCCGGTTCTTGAAATTCTGCGTTCAGGCAGCGGTAAATTCGACGGGGTAGGGCAAGGCCGCCTGGCTGACCTGAAGCTCGGTCAGGGTCTCGCGGACCACCTGCTTGGCCACGCAGGCGCATTTCCCACACTGGCTGGCGACATTGGTGGCGGCTCGCACTTCCTTGTAACTGCAGCATCCTTCATAGATCGCATCGCGGATCTGTCCGTCGGTAACGCCGACACAAAGACACACATACATAAGGGCTGACCATCGCTGGTTGGGTCGATGGGTTGGAGCTTAATGGTAATGAGAATGCTTGTCAAAGATCTTTCTGAGAGGGCTGTGCTTGAGCGACCGATGGTCGCTTTGTCGACGGAGTCGGCCTGTCATGAGAAGCCGTGTATGATGGTCGGCCTTTGTTGGATGTCGGGCAAGCCCGTCTGGCCCGGCAAACGGTTTTTCACCCTCATCAGGAGATTACAATGAGCGTACTCGTTGGTAAGAAAGCCCCCGATTTCACCGTTCCGGCCGTGCTGGGCAATGGCGAGATCGTCGATAGCTTCAACCTGGCCTCGGCCATCAAGGGCAAGTACGGCCTGGTGTTCTTCTACCCGCTGGACTTCACCTTTGTCTGCCCGTCCGAGCTGATCGCCCTGGACAACCGCATCCCTGACTTCCAGGCGCGCAACGTGGAAGTGATCGGTGTGTCTATCGACTCGCACTTCACCCACAACGCCTGGCGTAACACCCCGGTCAACAACGGCGGCATCGGTCAGGTGAAGTACACCCTGGCTGCCGACATGACCCACGAAATCTGCAAAGCCTACGACGTCGAGTCCGAAGGCGGCGTGGCCTTCCGTGGTGCCTTCCTGATCGATACCAACGGTGTTGTCCGTTCGCAGATCGTCAACGACCTGCCACTGGGCCGTAACATGGACGAGCTGCTGCGTCTGGTTGACGCTCTGCAGTTCCACGAAGAGCACGGCGAAGTGTGCCCTGCCAACTGGAAAAAAGGCGACAAGGGCATGAACGCTTCGCCTGAAGGCGTTGCTGCCTACCTGAGCGAGAACGCTGGCAAGCTGTAATTGCTGCGTGCATGAAAAAACCGGCCTT
>NZ_JBICLK010000069.1:0-65696 GCF_043105275.1 Pseudomonas sp. TYF_14 | reverse complement strand
TGGTCGAAACCGCCAAGGTCAACGGCCAAGAGCCCTATACGTGGCTGCGCCACGTCCTGGAGCGACTGCCGCACGCTTCATCGGTAGCAGACTACGAAGCGCTGCTGCCATGGAACTGTTCGCCAGAGATGCCACGGTAACCTTGGCTTCCACCTTGTGGTAGGTGGGGTTCATGGATCGGTTACAATTGTTTTTTTGGCAGCGCGCGTCTTCTTTATGCTTGCACTTTCTATCCTGCCTGCTTCACTGTGTGCTTCTGCTGCTTGAGCATCACCAAAAGATCCTGGTTCCAGTGACTGACTAGAGAGAACTTTCGCTCTATGCTCTTCCAGAGTAATATCAGGCAACGTCATGTCGGCAAAAGGAATCGGAATGAATTGCCCATCTAACTGGACCCAAATTTGCTTAAGTGAAAATGGGTCGTATTTTATCAGAACCTTTTTCTCTCCAATAAAGGGGTCGAGCACAGGATCCCAATAAAAACGAGTCTTAAATTCAATGCCACCCGGCCGGATGTTTCTATATTCTTGAGGCATGAAGTTCAAACGAAACTGGTGCGCGTCTGTTATTTGCGGAGGAAAAGGCACTACACCATGCGGACCATAGTAATCCTGCCATGCTTGCAAAGGAGTCTTTTTAATTTCGCTGTGCACGGTCGAATGATATTCCATTACCTCTAACGCAAACCACCTAGCAAACTCCGTGAACGTTTGGGTGGGCTTCCTATCTCTAGCCAGCCTTTTCCTAACAACTGTATTTGACATTGTGCTGCCGCTCAACAAATGAACCTTATTCATCATCGTACCTATCAGCCTTTCGACATGACCACCAAAGTGCTTCTTCCCCAGCGGACGGTGATCGTAGCCGATATGCGCACGATCTAAAGAAGAGAGATACTTATGACTCCTGTACTCTTTCGCATTATCCATATAGACCATGAACGGGGGGCCATACATCGGATACTTGAAGCCTGATAAATTCAATCTACGTAAAAAGTCTTCCTTCGGCATCACTGCATGAGTCAAGGCACAAGCAACCGACAAAGTGCTAGGTGGATGAAGGCTGAGATAGTATCCTAGTATCACCCTCGTATAGACATCAATAAACAGGGTCAGCCAAGGGCGACCAATAGTGTCACTACGGTCGTCCGTGAGAACCTCGTAATCAACGAGCGTGTGGTCAGTCTGCACCCACTCTAAGGGTTTGGTAGCCTTGTACTTTCCTGGTCGAGAGTCATGCATCTGTGCAGCCACCTCCCGCCCATATTTCAAACGGGTGACTTCTTCGCGAGTAAAACTATTTTTCATACGATTTCGAATCGTTTTGCGTGCAGGGCATTTTAGGTTAAGTGACATGCAAGCTTTTTGCACAGCACGCCACACCTCTGCAAATGTAACTCCTGCACGTTTACGAAATGTCTCGAGCACTGCCTCTATTTCTTTTTCGAGAGCAGGATCTAAATGTCGTGAGTTCCTCTGATTACCTCTCCGCCGAACCAACTGAGTGCAATACCCCATACTTTCATCATGCTTGGCACGCAACTTATAAACATGCGACCGAGTAACACCTATCTCCTCTGCTGCTTGGGCCACAGAAATTTCCTTACGGTGCAATCTCGACAATACCTCGTGGCGCCTCAATGCCAGCTGAATTTCCTGGTCATTTGATTCAGATTCCAATCTAGTCAAGTAAAGAAGTTCGGAGCCGCCAGTAGATCTCTTGGGCACCGTGATGAACTCTATCTCATTCAGTCCAACAGTGATCTTTTGTCGAGTAGAAAGCAGAAGTACCTCAACTGAATCTGCATCAACCGGCCCCACAATTAATGCAGCTTTTCCGCGAGCTACAACATGCATCCCTTCTTCAATCTCGATCTGCATGACCTCAGATTTTCCGTGCGAAAAAATCTCCATATAGCAAAGAAAAAAGGACCGCAAAACTACCCTTGGCAAACCAGCCAAAAATTGAAGAAAAAATCTCTCATAAGCTCATGATTTACTTGAGAAATATGATTGCATGCTAATTTTTTTATTTTCTAAAGCCGTGTAACGGATACACGAAAAACGACAAAAATCGTGTTCGTCAGATGTTTTTTATAACTCTACGACATATAACGCCACAACACGCAGCTTCTGCACCTCAAAAAGGATAAATCCCTAAGATTTTGCTAATTTTTTATCCTCTATGGATTTCACTTCAGCTAAAGCCTTGATTTTCTTGAATATATTTTTTTATCATTTATGGATAACAGTCACACCTAGGCTGCAGATTCGACAGCCCCGTTTTGGCATCCACTCTTTCAACGGTCCATGTCCTGGGTGTTCACAGCGACCCCAAACATTGAGGTGGCTGCCAATGATCCGGCCTGAAGATTCCCGCCGATGTCACTGTGCTCGGCAGTGATGTTCTACGAGGGAAATAAAGTTCAGTTGAAAACAGAAGGCGAAGCTGCGCTAAACCGGTGAACCATTTACATAGCCGACACGTCCACCGCAAAAGAACAACGAGTCGACAGATAAATGGCAAGGGATCCCGTATTGGCCGTGCTCGGCTATCTCAAAGACCACCATCTGGTCCTTACCACCGCCGAGTCCTGCACAGCAGGCTGCATGGTCGCTCTGCTAGCGGCATTCCCAGGCACAGGCGAGGTACTGGAAAGCGGCTACGTCGTGTATTCGCCCTCCGCCAAGAAGCGTCTGCTAGGTGTAAGCGCGGAAACCATCGAACGGTACGGGCTGACCAGCGAACCAGTCGCATGGGAGATGGCCCTAGGGGCGTTGAAGGACAGCGATGCCAATGTCGTTATCGCAACTACAGGTTTAGCCGGGCCTGACCCAGCATCTGGGGTTCTACCCGGCACGCTTTGCTTTGCTTGGGCTTTTGCCGGCGAACCGACAGCCGTGTTTACCCGTACCCAGCGTTTTTTTGGTGAGCGAGCGCAAGTCATGCATGACGGCGCCGTCTATGGACTGACGCGCCTGATCCATTATCACGAGCGCTGGCTTCGTGGGGAGCGCGCTTGAAGGGGCAGGTAATGACAGGCAAGAAGGCGACTTTCGACATCGAATACTGCAGGCGACCCCCTCGACTACCCTCCTCCACCCTTTGCGTGAGCACTTGGATTACGCGGTATGAGCCCAATCCTCAACGAAGGTGAGTACGTCTTCTGCACCAAGGCATTTACGCAGTCCCATCATCGCTGTGCCACATCTGAGTCAGTTGACCACCCGCCACCCAGGGCGAGGTAGGCAGCAATAGCAGCACGCGCTGCTTCAGTTTGCGCAACTGCTCGGAAATGCGATGTCCTGAGAAGCTGCTGATCTGCGTTCAGAACGTCTATCAAACTGGCTACACCGTTCTGGAATGCTACGAAGGACGAACGTCGTGCTCGCTCCAGGGATACCTCACCGCGTTTGAGCGACTGTGCCTGCGCTTGCCGATTGATCAATGCAGACAAAGCTGTTTCAACATCTTCCGAAGCCTCCAGCACAGACTGCCGATAGATGGCCAGGGCTTCGGCTTCACGTCCTTTGGCCTGGTCTATCTGCGCGTTGATGCGGCCAAAATCAAAGAGTCTCCACCTCAAACCGAGCAATACGGCTGATTGGTTGGCATCGCCCGTGAAAAATGTTCCGCCAGAGGTAGACGCACTGCCGATCAGCCCGCCTATCGAGAATTTTGGGTAATACTCACTGATCGCACTGCCGATCATGGCATTGGCAGCCATGAGCCTCCGCTCAGCGGCGATCAGGTCGGGCCGACGGCGGAGCAGATCGGAAGGTTTGCCGATTTGCGCAAACGCAGGCACCTGAGGGATTGACGAGGCAATTGCCATCTGGGCGCGGTGGGTACCTGGCGTACTGCCAAGCATGACATCCAAAGCGTTGAGAGCCGCATCCAGGCCCGCACGCAAAACTGGCACGGTTGCCTCGACTTGAGACAGTTCGCCTTCGGTTTGACGAACCTCGTAGTCAGGCGCCAGACCTTTGCGGTTGAGCAGGTTGACTTTGGCCAGAAGGTCTTGCTGTGTCTGCACCTGGTTCTGAGCAATGGCCAGGCGCGCCTGCAGCCCCCTCACGGTGGTGTAGATATCGGCTGTTTGCGCGGCAACGGCAAGACGCGTCGCGATTGCCCCCGCCTCGGAAGCCTGGTACTCACCGACGGCGGCTTGCCGATCACGCCGCAGCCCACCAAACAAGTCGATTTCCCAGCTTGCTTGCAGATTGAGTTCATAGCTGTTGCCGTAGCGGTCATAGTCAGGCGTTGAGTTCAGCAGCTGGCCCAATGGCGTTTCAACGGATTGCCGTGAGCGTGCAGCTTGACCATTTATACCCGCGGACGGCACAAGCGCCGCGGTCGCTGAGCCCAGTGCTGCGCGAGCCTGAGCTACGCGGGCCTGTGCCTGCGCCAACTGCAGGTTTTGCCCCAGCGCCTCGGTCACAAGCCTGCTCAACAAAGGATCTCCAAATCCTTCCCACCAGACATCGAGGCTGCCGACCGATGTGTCGCTTGCAGTCAACGGCTGTGCATCCGCGACGTAATGATCGGCCAGCGCAACCTCTGGCTGTTTATAATCCGGGCCAACCATGCACCCTGCAGTGAGACTGGCGCTCAACAGCAGAGCAATCGTTCGGTAGGGAAGCATGATGATTCTCATAGACCAAGAGGAGGTGTGACCATATTATATTTTGGTCACACTCTGTCAATCAGTTCCAGGATGCTTCAAAAATGAGTAAATCTTCTCCACCCTCGCCGGCGCGCGGGCCAGCCGACCACGACGTGAGGGATCAGATCATCCAGGCTGCCATGGAGCACTTCGCCCATTATGGGTACGACAAGACCACTGTTTCTGACTTAGCCAAATCGATTGGCTTTTCAAAGGCCTACATCTACAAATTCTTCGAATCCAAACAAGCGATCGGAGAGGTGATTTGCTCCAGTCGGCTTGCGCTGATCATGCAGCGCATTGCGACGGCCACCAGCGACGCCCCGACTGCATCGGAAAAGCTGAGACGTCTATTCCGAGCGATCGCTGAGGGCGGAGCTGACCTTTTCTTCCACGACCGGAAGCTCTATGACATAGCGGCAGTGGCATCTCGCGACCAATGGTCGTCGGTCAAGTCTCATGAGGCCAATATCAGTAAGGTCATTCTGGAGATCCTGACACAAGGCCGCGACGCAGGAGAATTTGAACGCAAGACACCCCTGGACGAACTGACGCTGGCGATTTTTCTGATCATGAGACCATACGTAAATGCCGCGCTCCTTCAGCACAACCTGGACACGCTTCAGGATGCGGTCGTCCAACTGCCGGCTTTGATACTCAGAAGTCTCGCCCCTTAGCAGAGTGTGACCATTGACAATATTGGTCACTGGTAGAAAAATGGGATTCCTATATCGCCTTTTGAGAAAGGGATCCCATGCGCCTGCGTCCTGCCGCCATAGTCGGTTGCTTACTCCCACTCGCCCTTGTCGCTTGCGGGGACTCTTCACCTGGAAAAGACCCGAGAGACACACCGCCGGTCGTGAAAGCGGTCTCGGTACAGGACGCGTCAGCCCTTGCACGTTCGTTTTCCGGAGTAGTGGTCGCTCGCACACAGAGTGACCTCGGCTTCCGAGTATCCGGAAAAATCCTGCAGCGCCTGGTCGATACCGGGCAAACAGTCAAACGCGGTCAGACCTTGATGCGCATGGATCCGGTGGATCTGAATCTACAGGCACGCGCACAGCAAGAGGCCGTAACTGCCGCTCGGGCGCGGGCCAAGCAGACCGGTGACGACGAAGCTCGATATCGAGGGCTGGTTGCCGAGGGCGCGGTCTCGGCCTCGTCCTACGACCAGATCAAAGCTGCGGCTGATGCTGCGAAGGCGCAACTCAGTGCCGCGCAAGCTCAGGCTGACGTTGCCAGGAACGCCACCGAATATGCGGTATTGCTAGCCGACGCCGATGGTGTGGTGATGGACACGCTGGCCGAACCGGGCCAGGTCGTCAGTGCTGGTCAAGCGGTTGTAAGGCTGGCCAGGGCCGGGCAACGAGAAGCTGTCGTCTACTTGCCAGAAACACTTCGACCTGCGCCTGGCTCGACTGCGCTGGCCACGCTATTTGGCAAGCCTGCGCAGGCCGTACCCGCCAAACTGCGCTTGCTTTCAGATGCAGCAGACCCCATCACGCGCACATTCGAGGCCAGGTACGTGCTCACTGGGCCTCTGGCGAGCGCGCCATTGGGTGCAACCATTACGCTTGAGATTCCGGATACCGATACGGATTTCGAAGCGAAGCAGATACCCATCGGCGCACTCTTTGACCCGGGTAACGGAGCTGGGGTTTGGGTGATAGCAGGCCAGCCGGCCAAGGTGTCATGGCGCGCTGTGGAAGTGCTAAGTGTCAGTGACGAAAAAGCGGTCGTGAAGAGTGACCTGCACGCTGGCGATCGGATCGTGGCACTGGGTGCGCATCTGCTGCGCGATGGCGTCGAGGTCATGGAACAGGCTCAAACAGCTCAGGTCATGGGGCAGCAACCATGAGCCAGCTGCGTTTCAACTTATCCGCGCTCGCAGTACGCGAGCGATCAATCACCCTCTTCCTGATTGTGCTGATCGCCTTCGCCGGCACGCTGGCCTTCTTCAAGCTGGGCCGTGCGGAAGATCCGCCCTTCACCGTCAAGCAGATGACGATTATCACTGCCTGGCCCGGCGCCACTGCGCAGGAAATGCAGGATCTGGTGGCCGAACCGTTGGAAAAACGCATGCAAGAGCTGCGTTGGTATGACCGTACCGAAACCTACACCCGACCTGGGTTGGCGTTCACGATGGTGTCACTGCAAGACAAGACACCACCTTCGGCGGTTCAGGAGGAGTTCTACCAGGCACGCAAGAAAGCGGGTGATCAGGCCAAGCTGATGCCAGCAGGCGTCATTGGCCCAATGCTCAATGATGAGTTCTCGGACGTGACATTCGCGGTCTACGCGCTCAAAGCCAAAGGCGAACCGCAGCGCCAGTTGGTACGCGACGCCGAAACACTGCGCCAGCAGTTGCTGCACGTACCGGGCGTCAAGAAGGTCAACATCATCGGGGAACAGGCTGAACGGATATTCGTGTCCTTTTCCCATGACCGCCTGGCCACGCTCGGAATCACGCCACAGGACATTTTCTCGGCCCTTGACAACCAGAACGCCCTGTCACCGTCGGGCTCGGTCGAAACGCAGGGGCCACAAGTGGTGGTCAGGGTTGACGGCGCCTTCGATCAACTGGCAAAGATTCGCGAAACCCCTGTGGTCGCCCAGGGCCGCCCCCTGAAACTGTCGGATGTGGCCGACGTTGAACGCGGCTATGAAGACCCCGCGACGTTCCTGGTGCGTAACGATGGCGAGCCAGCCTTGCTGCTTGGCATTGTCATGCGTGAAGGCTGGAACGGCCTCGACCTTGGCAAAGCCCTGGAGGCCGAAACAGCCAAAATCAACGAAGGCATGCCCTTGGGCATGACGCTCAGCAAGGTCACCGATCAGGCAGTAAACATTACGTCCTCCGTCGACGAGTTCATGATCAAGTTTTTCGTTGCCCTGCTGGTCGTGATGCTTGTCTGCTTCCTCAGCATGGGCTGGCGTGTCGGCGTTGTCGTCGCAGCCGCGGTGCCATTGACACTGGCGATCGTATTCGTGGTGATGGCCGCAACAGGCAAGAATTTCGACCGGATTACGCTGGGTTCGCTCATCCTGGCCTTAGGGCTGCTGGTCGACGACGCGATCATCGCCATCGAAATGATGGTCGTGAAGATGGAAGAAGGTTACGACCGCATCAAGGCTTCGGCATATGCCTGGAGCCACACTGCAGCCCCCATGCTGTCCGGCACACTGGTTACCGCCATCGGATTCATGCCTAACGGTTTCGCCCAGTCCACTGCCGGCGAATACACCAGCAACATGTTCTGGATTGTCGGCATCGCCCTGATCGCATCCTGGGTGGTGGCGGTCGCGTTCACCCCCTACCTGGGCGTGAAGTTGTTGCCTCGAATCAAGACGATTGAAGGTGGTCATGCCGCTATTTACAACACCCGTCATTACAACCGATTCCGCGCTTTGTTGGGCTGGGTGATCGCACATAAATGGCTCGTGGCAGGCACCGTGGTTTCGACATTTGTGGCCGCCGTGCTTGGCATGGGATTGGTAAAGAAGCAGTTCTTCCCGACCTCAGACCGGCCCGAAGTGCTTGTGGAGCTGCAGATGCCTTATGGCACCTCCATCGAACAGACAAATGCCACTGCGATCAAGGTAGAGTCCTGGCTACGTCAGCAAGAAGAGGCAAAGATTGTCACCACTTACATCGGCCAAGGCCCGCCCCGCTTCTTCCTGGCAATGGCCCCTGAGTTGCCCGACCCGTCCTTTGCCAAGATTGTCGTCCTGACCGAAAACCAGGGCGCTCGTGAGGCCCTCAAGCATCGTCTTCGGGAGGCAGCCTCCGAAGGTCTGGCGCCCGGCGCTCAAGTGCGGGTAACACAACTGGTATTCGGGCCCTACTCCCCCTACCCGGTCGCCTATCGGGTGATGGGCCCGGATGCCTCGCAACTGCGTCAGATTGCAGCACGCGTCCAAAGCGTGCTGCAGGCGAGCCCCATGATGAAGACCGTCAATACCGACTGGGGCCCGCTTGTTCCCACGCTTCACTTCTCCCTGAATCAAGATCGCCTGCAGTCGGTTGGCCTGACGTCCGCCTCGGTGTCGCAGCAGCTTCAGTTCCTGCTCACCGGTGTGCCGATCACGTCGGTCAGGGAAGATATCCGCTCTGTGCAGGTTGTAGGGCGTGCCGCTGGCCAGATCAGACTCGATCCTGCCCAGATCGAGAATTTCACCCTGGTAGGCTCGAACGGTCAGCGCGTTCCGGTTTCGCAGATCGGTGATGTGAGCATTCGCATGGAGGACCCCATCCTCCGTCGCCGCGACCGAACGCCCACCATGACAGTGCGGGGTGACATCGCGGAAGGGCTGCAGCCGCCTGATGTATCCACGGCGATCTGGAAAGACCTCCAGCCCATCGTCACGCAGCTGCCTGCGGGCTACAAAATCGAAATGGCAGGCTCTATCGAGGAGTCGGCCAAGGCCAGCCAGGCTATCGTCCCTCTCCTGCCTATCATGATCGCCCTGACTTTGTTGATCATCATCCTGCAGGTGCGCTCTATCTCGGCGATGGTCATGGTGTTTCTGACTTCACCGCTGGGGTTGATCGGCGTAGTACCCGTATTACTGCTGTTCGGCCAACCGTTCGGCATCAACGCGTTAGTCGGCTTGATCGCGCTCTCCGGGATTCTGATGCGCAACACCCTCATCCTGATCGGGCAGATTGACCACAACCAGCTTGAAGGACTTGCGCCCTTCGACGCCGTGGTCGAGGCCACAGTGCAACGCGCACGCCCAGTCTTGCTCACGGCATTGGCAGCCATCCTGGCCTTCATCCCCCTCACCCACTCGGTGTTCTGGGGCACCTTGGCCTACACCCTGATCGGAGGCACGTTCGTGGGCACGATCATGACCTTGGTGTTCCTGCCGGCAATGTATTCCATCTGGTTCAAGATCCGCCCCAATAGCCGCATTGCCAAGCCAGAAGCTGCACACCGCGCCTGAGTAGACATTGCCTTCAACCCTTGCGCGCCCGATGCAATTCGAGGCGCGCTCATGATCCAACGAGAGGTCGAAATGACTCACAACGTTAATCAAAAGCGCATCGTGGTGACCGGCACCGGCGTTGTCAGCCCGCTGGGCTGCGGCGTAAAGGAAGTCTGGCGGCGATTGCTGGCTGGGCAGTCCGGGATTCGCGCGCTTGCTGGCGATGTCGTCGAAGGCACTGGCGTGTCAGTGGGCGGCAGCGTGCCCACATTGGCCGAGGATGCAGTGGCAGGCTATCAACCCGAGCGGGTCATCCACGCCAAGGAACGCAAGAAGATGGATCGGTTCATCGAGTTTGCGCTGGTAGCAGCGGATGAAGCATTGCAGCAAGCCGGCTGGCGTCCCGAGCGTCAGGCTGAACGCGCGCGCACCGCCACCATCATCGCATCAGGCGTCGGTGGCTTCGGCGCCATCGCAGAGGCGGTGCGCACCACTGACGCACGTGGCCCTCGCAAGTTGTCGCCCTTCACGGCGCCATCGTTCCTGGCCAATATGGCAGCAGGTCATGTCTCCATACGCTACGGGTTCGAAGGCCCACTTGGGGCACCCGTCACAGCCTGCGCTGCGGGGGTGCAGGCCATTGGCGACGCCGCTCGGCTCATCAGAAGCGGCGAAGCGGATATCGCGATCTGCGGTGGCGCCGAGGCGGCCATCGATCGTGTGACGCTTGGCTGCTTTGCGGCTGCACGAGCGCTCAGCACGGGCTTTTCGGATAGCCCTGAGCAAGCCTCCCGTCCTTTCGATAGCCAACGGGACGGGTTTGTCATGGCTGAAGGGGCTGGCTTGCTGGTGATCGAGTCGCTGGAACATGCGCTGGCCCGTGGCGCCAAGCCGCTGGCCGAGCTGGTCGGCTACGGAACGAGCGCTGATGCCTATCATCTGACCGCTGGCCCCGAAGACGGAAGCGGTGCCAGGCGCGCCATGCAACTCGCGCTGCAACAGGCGTCGATAGCGCCTGGGGACGTGGACCATATCAATGCGCATGCGACTTCGACCCAGGTTGGCGACAAGGGTGAACTTGCAGCAATTCGCGCCGTATTCGGTAGCGGCAGCGGCGTGGCGATTACATCGACCAAATCGGCCACCGGCCACCTCCTGGGGGCGGCAGGCGGTGTCGAAGCCATTTTCACGGTGTTGGCGCTGCAAGATCAGATCGTTCCACCCACGCTCAACCTGACTCAGGTCGATGATGCTGCGCTTGGCCTTGACCTGGTTGCACGAATAGCCCGTGAAATGCCCATCGAATATGCCTTGTCCAATGGTTTCGGATTCGGTGGTGTGAACGCCAGCGTGCTGTTCCGCCGCTGGGAGGCCAACGTATGAACACCCAACTCGAAACACACGCCAACGAAGCTGATGACGATGCTCAGAGGGCCAACGTCCTGACGGCCAAGGTCATCCTGTTACTGGCAGCACTCGCTGCCATCAGCAACTTGTCCACCAATATCATTCTGCCCGCTTTTCCTGAAATGGCTCGACAGCTCAACGTCTCATCCCAGGAACTCGGGCTGACGCTCTCCAGCTTTTTCATTACGTTCGCCTTCGCCCAATTACTGGTAGGGCCGCTTGCCGATCGCTATGGCCGCAAGCGGCTGGTAGTAGGTGGGTTGATGATTTTCGTGGTGGGTACGTTTTGGGCGGCTAACGCCGCCACACTCGACATGCTGATCCTCGGACGGGTAATCCAGGCCATTGGCGTGTGTGCCGCCGCGGTGCTGGCCAGAGCCATCGCTCGCGATCTTTATGAGGGTGAGAACCTGGCACGCGCGTTATCGCTGACGATGATCGCTGCCGCCACAGCGCCAGGCTTCTCACCTTTGATCGGCAGTATGCTGAACACCACTTTGGGGTGGCGCGCACTTTTCATAGCCGTCGGCATGTCGGCAATCCTTATCGCGCTGTTCTACCTCAGAGGGATAGGTGAAACCCTTCCTGCCCATCGTCGGGTGACTCAATCAGTACCTGCGATCCTGATCGCATACGGCAAACTGGCGTCCAACCGCCTCTTCATTTTGCCCGCACTCGCGACCAGCCTGCTGATGAGCGGCTTATTCGCCTCGTTCGCCGCTGCGCCGTCAATCTTGATGGAAGGCATGGGGCTCAGCTCGCTCCAGGTGGGCCTGTATTTCGCGGCAACTGTCTTCGTGGTCTTTGCCGCTGGCTTGGCTGCTCCTCGCCTGGCTCACCGTTGGGGTAGCCGCGCCATCACCTTGTCAGGCCTCGCGACTGCGTGTACGGCAGGTGCATTGCTGCTGGTCGGCCCAAGCAATCCAAGCTTGGGCTGGTACTCATTGTCGATGGTGCTTTTCCTATGGGGTATGGGTATTGCCAATCCGCTGGGAACGGCCTTGACCATGACACCGTTCGGGAAAGAAGCAGGACTGGCGTCAGCCCTTTTGGGCTTCCTGACCATGGCGATCGGAGCAGTGTCGACCTGGATGGTTTCCACGCCGAAGTTCCCCACGATTGCCGTACTGGGTGCCACTCAAACCTCGGTGTGCTTTCTGGCAATGGTGCTTTTCGCTTGGTATGTCAAACGTAAGGCAATTGTCAGGTAGGAGTATCTCTGCATGAGGTTTGCTCCTGCTTCGCCTGGGATGTGCAAAATCAACTGCATGGCCCGAGCAGCAGCGGAGGCGACCGCTTTCACGCCTTGAATCCTAGGCGATCCGGTCATCGCGCTCACGCAGCAGCCAGCGGCCGTAATTATTCAAGAAGCATTAGCGGACGCTCGGGTTTTCCAAAGCGAAAGCAACACGCCGCCAATCAGCAGGCCGATTGTAATGCTCAACGATATTTCGGCTGGCACTTTACCCACAATGTCATGAAGGAAAATTTTCGAGCCGATAAAGACAAGCACCAGAGCCAGCGCATATTTAAGGTAAACAAAGCGACTGATCATGGCAGCCAATGCAAAATAGAGCGCTCGCAAACCGAGAATGGCAAAGATGTTCGACGTATAAACGATGAACGGATCCTGTGTGATAGCAAAAATCGCAGGCACGCTGTCAACAGCAAATACCAAGTCTGCACACTCAATCAAAATAAGTGCAAGGAAGAGCGGTGTCACCCATAGAATTCTTTTTCCTGACGCATCGGGCAAGCGAACCACAAAGCTTTGAGCGTGCAATTCTTTGGTGATGCGTAGGTGTGTGCGCAGGTAGTTGACGAAACGGTTGTTTTCCAAGTCAGGCGCATGATCGACGCGAGCGAATAGCATCTTGACCCCGGTGAAGACCAGGAACGCGCCGAAGCAGTAAAGTATCCAACTGAACTGGGCGATGAGCGCAGCCCCAAGGCCGATCATGATAGCCCTCAGGACGATAACCCCCATGATCCCCCAAAACAATACTCGGTGCTGGAACTCCCGAGGAATGGCCAGAAAACTGAATATCAGGGCAATAACGAAAACGTTATCCATCGACAGGGATTTTTCAATCAAGAAACCCGTCACATAGTCCATGCTGGCATCGCTGCCTTTCTGGAAGTACACCCAGACCGCGAACAGAAGGCCCATACTGATGTAGCCCGCGGACAGCAACAAGCTCTCTTTTACTCCAATCTCCCGATTCCCGCGGTGGAGCACACCTAAGTCAAGCGCCAACAGTGTTAGCACAACAGCGAAAAAGGAAAGCCAAAGCCAGAGGTCAGTACCAAGAACGTCTTGGTAGAGATACGTACTAAGGGCAGACATGAGCCCCTCCTGTATAGTCGTAGTTGAACAACTATGACTCCGACATGGCGGTATAACCGTCAGAGGGGCCCGGCGTCACGAATAAAGAATTTATCGAGCGCGAGTAGGCTGCAAGTAGAAAACATTTACAAATCTTGTCCATGACAAGCTAAAACGCTTGCAGTGAAAAACTAACTACGCACACCTGATTGCACCAGCCTCATGGGTGCCCCGCACGTTATCAACGCCTTCATTGGAGCAAAGCGCCGCTCGCTCGCGTTGATCTGATGCAGCGCCTTCCGTCGGTCAGAAGGCACCCTCCCCCGCACGCCATGCCGAACATAGGGTGAACAATCCAAAAAGGCGTTTCACCATGACACCAGCAAAACCTTTTACGTTACTGCTTGCACTTTGCCTGGGCTGCGCTTCAGCACTAGCTTCGGCCGCCACAGACCTGAACCATCAGCGCGCCCCAGGCATGCAATCGAACGACAATGGACAAATGAACGGCCAAGGCGCAGCGACTGGCTCTGGAACACCCGGCGATGGCATGGGTACGGGTGATGGCGGCACTGACGACAATGGGACGGACAATACCGGGGGTGACGGTACCGACAGCGGCTCGGGAACCGGCAGTCATGGCTCTGGTAGTAGCGGCACAGGCGCGGGCGGTGGTGGCAGTGGCTCAGCCGGAAGTGGATATGGCGCAGGTTCCGGCAGTTAGCTGAAAGGGCCTCAGTTCTGCCCTGGTTTTCAACCGTTCATGCAACCCATGCAGGAGGAAATACCATGCCACGCGGCGACAAAGACAAGTACACGGACAAGCAGAAACGTAAGGCCGAGCACATCGAGCAATCTTACGAGGACAAAGGCGTGGGCAAGGATGAAGCCGAAGCTCGCGCCTGGGCCACCGTCAACAAACAATCCGGTGGCGGTGAAAAACACGCAGGCTCGGGAAGCCGGAAACCGTCGCACGTGAAGAAGACCGCACGCTCGGATTCGGCCAAGCGCGCCGCTGAATCTCGCCAGGGGCATTCGCGGACGTCGCACGCGTCGCTGGAATCGCAAAGCAAGGAAAGCCTTATGAAAGAGGCACGCAGCAAAGACATCAAGGGGCGCTCGACCATGACCAAGGCCCAGTTGATTGAAGCCCTGCAAAAACACGGGTGACGGCCAGATGTGATCGGCAACTTGGCAAGCCGGCTGAACGTTTGCTCAACCGGCCCGGTCGCACAACAGAGACGCAGCCGGCTGCGCGAACCCTGACCGTGAGGACCTACCATGAGCGCGATCTCTCCCAATGGGGCTGAAGAACACCCCATCGGCCTGACCCTGAATGGTCAGCGCCTGACACTGCAGGTGAATCCCTGGACCACCCTCCTCGACCTTTTGCGCGAGCAGTTGAACCTGGTCGGCACCAAGAAGGGTTGCGACCATGGCCAGTGCGGGGCCTGCACAGTGCTGCGCGATGGCAAGCGCGTCAATGCCTGCCTGACCTTGGCCATCATGTGCGACGGGGCCGAACTGGTGACCATCGAAGGGCTGGCCAGCGGCGACGTTCTGCACCCCATGCAGCGTGCATTCATCACCCACGATGCTTTCCAGTGCGGTTACTGCACCCCGGGGCAGATCTGCTCCGCAGTCGGGCTTGCCCGCGAAGGGCGCGCCTACACCCGCGAGGCCATTCGCGAACAGATGAGCGGCAACCTTTGCAGGTGTGGTGCATATAGCAACATCGTCGCTGCGGTGGAAGAAGCCCTACCGTTGATGACGGACCTGGCCCCGCCACAACGAGGGCCGAATCCATGACGCCTTTCAGCTACCACAAGCCCGCATCAATCAGCGAAGCCGTGAGCCTGGCTGACGCCAGCTCACACTTCATTGCCGGCGGCACCAACCTCGTCGACCTGATGAAAGAAAACGTGGTTCGCCCCAAGCGCCTGATCGACATTTCCGGCCTTGGGCTGAACGGCATCCACCCCACGTTGAACGGTGGCTTGTTGATCGGCGCATTGGTGAGCAATGCCGACCTGGCCTGGCACCCGATGATCGAGCAGCACTATCCATTGCTGTCGGACGCCATCCTGGCTGGGGCATCACCGCAGTTGAGGAACATGGCCAGCACCGGTGGCAACTTGCTGCAACGTACCCGTTGCTACTACTTCTACGACACCGGCACCCCCTGCAACAAACGTGAACCCGGCAGCGGATGCCCGGCGCGTACAGGCTCGAACCGTATCCACGCGATTCTCGGCGCCAGTGATGCCTGTGTCGCGACCCATCCCTCGGATATGTGCGTGGCATTGGCTGCGCTCGAAGCCGTGGTGCATGTGCAGGGGCCGCGCGGAGAGCGCCAAATACCTTTTGCGGCATTCCATCGCCTCCCCGAGGACACCCCGGAGCGAGACAATCAGCTGGCAATCGATGAACTGGTGGTCGCCATCGAGCTGCCGCCCCCGGTGTTCGAAAAACATTACCGTTACCTGAAAATTCGCGACCGCGCCTCCTACGCGTTTGCGCTGGTATCGGTCGCCGCAGCCTTGAGCTTCGATGGCCAGGTGATCCGGCAAGCTCGCTTGGCGCTGGGCGGCGTTGCTCACAAGCCGTGGCGAGACCCGGTTGTGGAGCGCATGCTGGCCGGCCAGGCGCCTTGCGAAGCGCTGTTCACCCGGGCCGCAAAAACGTTGCTGCAAGGTGCAAAACCTCTGAGCCACAACGGCTTCAAGGTCACGCTCGCCCAACGTGCAATTGTGCGGGCATTGGATGACGCGGCGCGCGGCGCCGCTGACGGGGGGCCACGACCATGATCAAACCCACACCGGTAGCCGGTACGTCCCTGGACCGCGTAGACGGCGTGGCGAAGGTCACCGGGCAGGCGCGTTACGCGGGCGAATACCCCGAAGTGGGCCTGCTCCATGGCAGCGTCGTGTCCAGTACCATCGCCCGAGGTCGGGTACTCAACATCGACAGTACGCAAGCGATGCGCGTGCCCGGGGTGATCGCCGTGCTTGATCATGGCCATCGTCCACATATTTCCAGTTATGACGACGACTACAGCGACGCCGACGCCGCGCAGGGGGCGCCGTTTAGGCCCTTGTTCGATGATCGAGTGCTCTACAACGGTCAACCGTTGGCGCTGGTGGTTGCCCAAACCCTCGAACTGGCCCGGTATGCAGGTTCGCTGATCAGGATCGAGTATGCCGAGGAGGCCCACCAGACCGACCTTGGCGCATGCCAACAGTCGCATGCAGCACCCGCAGAGACACCGCCGCCGCGTGGTGACTTTGCTGCGCAGTTTGCCCGGGCCCCAGTGCAGGTGGATGCCACCTACCTGACAGCCAACGAGTACCACAACCCGATGGAGCCCCATGCGTCAACCGTACTCTACAAAGGCGACGGCACGCTGGAAATCCACGACAAGACCCAAGGCACACAGAACTGCCAGGACTACCTGCACAAGGTGTTTGGCCTGCCCAAGGCAAATATCCGCGTGCGCGCGGCATTCGTCGGCGGTGCCTTCGGCTCGGGCTTGCGCCCGCAGTACCAATTGCCACTGGCAGTGATGGGGGCGTTGCACCTGAAGCGCTCGGTGCGCGTCACGCTGACTCGCCAGCAGATGTTCACCTTTGGCTACCGGCCCCGCACCGAGCAGCGCCTGCGCCTGGGTGCTGACGCAAACGGGCAGTTGCTGGCGATCGCCCACGATGCGCTCGGCCAGACCTCCCGCTTCGAGGACTTCACCGAGCACGTGGTGGAATGGAGTGGCATGCTCTACCAGTGCGACAACGTTGCCCTCAGCTATCGCCTGGCCTCGCTCGATGTGTACACCCCGCTGGACATGCGTGCGCCTGGCGCCGCGTCGGGGATGATTGCCCTGGAATGCGCCATGGATGAGCTTGCCTGTGCAGCGCAGATTGACCCGCTCGAACTGCGCCGACGCAATTTCGCCGCCAGCAATGCCAACGAGGGCAAGCCCTACTCCAGCAAGGAACTGCTGGCGTGCTACCGGCAAGGTGCCGAACGTTTTGGCTGGCAAAACCGTAATCCGCTACCGCGCAGCATGCGCCATGGCAACCAGCTGGTCGGCTGGGGGATGGCCGGCGGCGTCTGGGAAGCCATGCAGATGAAGGCCAGCGCCAAAGCACGCTTCGATGCCCAAGGCCACCTCACCGTCAGCAGTGCCACCACCGATATCGGGACCGGCACCTATACCGTCATGACGCAGATCGCAGCCGACGCGGCTGGCGCCAGGGTGCAGGATGTCACCTTCGTCCTGGGAGACTCTTCACTGCCCACCGCACCGCTTCAGGGCGGATCGTTTACGGTGTCGTCGGTCGGTTCGGCCGTGCGCCAGGCCTGCCAGGTACTGCGTACCAAAGTGCTGGAACATGCGCGCAGGATGTACCCCCAAGTGGCCAGCACGGCCCGGGAGCAGATCATTTTCGCCGATGGCTACCTGCACGCGGGCAGCCATCGCCTGGCCTTGGCGGACATCATCGCCAGCGCCCCCGAAGGTGAGTTCGAAGTGCAAATCGACGCCGAGCCCGGCGCCAGACGCCAACCGTTCTCCACCGCTACCCATTCGGCAGTATTCGCGGAAGTCCACGTCGACGAGGACCTTGGCACAATCAAGGTAGTACGGGTAGTCAGCGCTGTTGCGGCGGGACGAGTAATCAACCCGAAAACCGCGCGCAGCCAGATTTTGGGAGGCGTGGTGTGGGGGGTGGGTATGGCCCTCCACGAAGCCGCGCTGACCGACCATCGGTTGGGCCGCATCGTCAACCACAACCTCGCGGAATACCACATCCCGGTGAACGCAGACAGCGGGGATATCGAAGTCATCTTCGTTGAAGAGCACGACGACATCGTCAACGAGCTGGGGTCCAAGGGCGTGGGCGAAATCGGCGTCGTCGGGGTGGCAGCCGCGGTGGCCAACGCGGTCTACCATGCCACGGGCAAGCGTGTGAGGGAGTTTCCGATCACGCTCGACAAACTGCTGAAAGACAACAGTCAGGTATGAGTAATATCTGTGCATGAGGTTTGCGCCTGCATCGCCGTCGGATTCCCGCTCACTGGGCGTCGGTGGCTTCAGGCGCAGGCGGATCAATGCGCTCGATATTTCCCAGAACCAACGCTCGCCCGGCAAATAGACCGCCGGATGTTTCCAGGGCAAAACGTGCGGCATCGCGTGTGCGCACCTCGTCGGTCACCGCGTCAGCTTCAACGCTCGAGGCTCCCAAGGTCAGCACGGCCTGGCGGCCAAGCAGCAAGGAGGATTCAAAGGTTTCCCGCACGATGTAGTCGGCATCGTGCTTGACCAGTTCCAGCGCGTGCTCGCGGTCAAAGGCGCGTACCAGCACCTTCACATGCGGGCAATACTGCCGCGTGCTTTCGACGATGCGTGTCGCGGCCTTCTTGTCATTCACGCACACAATGATGGTGCGGGCGTGACGGGCCCCGGCAGCATGCAACAGGTCATGCCGGGCACCATCACCGTAATAGACCTTGAAACCATAAGGCTCCACGGCGCGGATCACCTCGGGGTCCATGTCGATGATTGAAAGCTTGGCGCCATGAGCGAGCGGTGCCTGACAAGCGATCTGGCCGACACGGCCAAACCCTATGATGAGTACATGGCCTTGGAGATTCTGTGCCGGCTCCACACCGTCCATGGAAACCGCCCGGGGCCGCGCGAAACGCTTGAGCAACAGAAGGTTCACCGGCGTGAGGGCCATGGACAGCACCACGATAGCCGTCATGTTGGCGTTGATTTCGGCACTGACGACCTTGAGTTTCAGCGCTTCGGTAAACAGCACAAACGCAAATTCGCCCCCCTGCGCCATCAGCACGGCGCGGTCCAGCGCATCGCCATGCTGGCTTTTCGCTAGGCGCGCGACCCCATAGATGCACAGCGCCTTGACCACCATCAGCGCCAGCACGCCAGAGCTGATGAGCAGCCAGTTCCTGGCCACCACCTGCAGGTCCAGCGCCATGCCGACGCCGAGAAAGAACAGCCCCAGTAACAGTCCGCGAAACGGTTCTATGTCAACCTCCAGCTGGTGGCGGAAGGTGGACTCCGACAGCAGCACACCGGCAACAAAAGCTCCCATCGCCATCGACAGGCCGCCGATTTCCATCAGCAGCGCTGCTCCTAGCACCACCAGCAGCGCCGCAGCAGTCATCACCTCGCGCGCCCTGGCTTGGGCCAGTACCCGAAACAGGGGGTTGAGCAACCACAACCCGATGATTACCAGTGCGCTGAGGGACACGGCTGCGATAGCCATGCGCTGCCACAGGGGTGAGGTGGGTTCGGGCACCGCTGCAGTCGGCGCCAGAAATGCCACCACCGCCAGCAAGGGCACTATCAGCAGATCTTCAAACAGCAGAATGGACACGATGCGTTGGCCCCTCGGCTCGGTCAAGTCACCCCGCTCCGAGAGAACTTGCATGACGATGGCAGTGGATGTGAGTACAAAACCGGCCGCGCAGACGAATGACACCTGCCAAGGGAAACCAAAGGCCTTGCCGACGACGGTGAGCAGAACGGCACAGATCAACACCTGCAGGCTGCCCAGCCCAAAGATCTGCGCCCGCAGCGCCCACAGATGCGAGGGATTGAGCTCCAGGCCAATCACGAAGAGAAACATAACCACGCCCAATTCGCCCACATCGATGATGGTGTGAGGGTCATTGACCAGTTGCAGCCCGAAGGGCCCGATCATCATCCCCGCCAGCAGGTAACCCAGCACCGAGCCGAAACCGATGCGCTTGAGCAGTGGCACGGCCACCACGGCAGCGCTGAGCAACGTGATGACACCCAACAACAGTCCTGCGTTGCCTTCAGCGGCCATGGCTTCGACCCTCAGCCTCTGTCAGGACCGGTTATGGAGAAAGTACCGGACGAATTATCGCTGGGCGTCTCAGTTCGCCTGGGATGTGCAATATCCACTGCATGGGAAGCGGCAGCTTCCGGTGGAGCAACTGAAGAAACACCCGCCCGCAGGTAGGTCGCGGGCGGGTAATACTGGTGACGAGGGGCTGTCCCCTAGCCTTCGCGAACCTCGATGCGCCTGCCACTCGCACGCGCTTGCTTGGGCAATTCGATACGCAGCACACCGTTGTTGCATCTGGCGCTGGCCTGCTCGGCAATGACCTCGGCAGGAAGCCGGAAGGTGCGCCGGAAACTGCCAAAGGTGCATTGCCGGACGCGATAATGCCCATTGCCCTGCTCCTGCTCGATGCGCTTTTCACCGCGAATGATCAGCGTATCGCCCCGCACCTCCAGGTTCAGGTCCTCCTTGACCATTCCAGGTATCTCAAGGCGAACGACGATCCGCTCACCATCCTCGTAAAGATCGCCGGCCAGCAGCCCCCAGTTCGAGGCAAGCGCCGGTGATGAGGTCGCATCCTGCGACTCGCCCCTGCTCCGCTTCACTGGCGTGAAGCGCGTCAAGGCCTCGCTGGTGCGATCGCGAAGCTGACGCCAGCCCTCGCCCAGCGAATGCCAGGTTTCCTCCAGGCCATGTCTGAGTTCAGCTAGTTTGTCCATGGGTCGTCCTCCACACGCTCAAGGCCCTACGCGCTTTTCACGACGATCTTGCGCGGCTGGGCATGTGCATGTTTGGGAACACGCACGTTCAGCACGCCGTCCCGTAGCTCAGCGTCGATTCGGGTCGTATCCAGCTCGGAGCTCAAGGTGAAGGCTCGTCTGAATCGCGACAGCTGGACTTCAGCGTAGACGGCCTCCAGCTGTTCGGACAACTGCGGCATGATCTCCCCTTCCAGCACCAGCGTGTCACCCTCCACATTGACCACGAGATGATCCTTGGGCACCCCGGGAAAGTCGGCAAACAGCTGGATTCCGTTTTCGTCTTCGAAGACATCGACGCGCGGCAGCAGTGTTTGGGTTTCAGTTTCGCCGCGCACGACTGCTTGCTTGTCGTTCATGGTGATTCCTCCTTCAAACCTTTGCTGTTACTGGATGACTATACGCTTGGGCTGCAGCGCTTCCCGCCGCGGCAGGGAAATGCGCAGGACGCCGTCGCGGTAGTGGGCCTCGACCTTGTCGGTATCGACCTGATCATTGAGGCTCACGGTACGCTTGAAGGGACCTGCATAGCGCTCGTTGGCGTACACGGAGCAATTGCCCTCCTGCGTGCTGCGCGCGGGCCGGCGCTCGCCGGAAATCGATAGCAGGCCTCGGTGAATCTGCAGATCGATGTCGCTCGGGTCAACGCCGGGAACGAAGGCGTAGACCTCCATGCTCGATGGCGTGCTCGCGACATTGATGGCAGGAAAAGCACCACTGGCCAAGGCACGAATGCTGCCTGGGCGCCCGAGCCCCGTTCCCAGCACATGTTGCAGTTCGCGCTGGAGCTTCTCGAACTCGGCAATCGGATCGCTCGACAGATTAAGAAGGGACTCGTACATGACAATCCTCCTTCCAGCTGACTGAAATGATCTCGAACAGGAGGCGCGAAGCGCCGGGTTTCGGCCCCTGATGACGGAATTATGTGAGCAATCTGGAGGTTTTCAAGCCCCGGTTTGAACGGATATGGAATTACACATCCGCGCTCTTTTTCCCGTTCAATCTTTGCCTTGGCGCCATTCACACAGGGCCTAGGCAACTCGATCATCTCGCTCACGCAACAGCCAGTAGGTCAGCCCCAGGGCCAGGGTGGCGCCAGCGAGCGCCGCGACTTTGGCCGGGCCGACATCGGGATCAAGGATCACGATCTTGCGCGACAGCGCGATCAACCCGATCAAGAGGACCGTCTTGACCTGAATGATGCTGCCATGGCGCAAGACAACGCGCACGATGGAATGCTTGAATTCCATCGCGATCAGCAGCGTCATGACCATACCGAACACATTCTGGAAGATCCGGTGGTCCAGCGGATTGAACGCATCGATGATCAGCAGGCTGAAGACTATCTGGATCAGCTGTACCAGCGACACCACGATAACCACCGCGATCACCAGCGAAAGAATGTGAGCGACGATCTGCTCGAAACGCTCGTAAAACGTCAACACCGCCCACTCGCGACGCAGTCGCATGCGCGTGGTCTCGGGCTCATCGCTGTCCTTCATGCCTCACCTCTTCAGCAGCAAGATCATTGCAACGAGAAACCGCAGCCTTCGGCCTGCGCTTCACGCATTTTCACTGTCGAGCTCTTTGGCCGGCGCGGCTTGCCGGCGGTCGAACCCGACCCGCTCCGCCTTGTCGTCCCAGCGCACATGGGCGTGATCACCCTTGCCAATGCCGCCGCCGAGCATTTCACGTGCCAGTGCCGTCTCCAGCTCGCTGCGGATCAGTCGCTTGAGCTCGCGGGCACCGAATTCGGGCTTGTAGCCGACTTGCGCCAAGTGATCGACCAGTGTCTCGTCGAACGTCAGCGTCACGCCCTGGCTCGCGGCATTGCGGGCTACGCGCTCGAGTTGCAGGCCAACAATGTGGCGGATCTCCTGCTTGCCCAGCGCATGGAAGACGATGATCTCATCGATTCGGTTGAGGAACTCGGGGCGAAAGTGCCCGCGCAGCACTTCCATCACCTCGACCTTGGTCTTCTCGTACTCCTCACCAGCCGCTCCAGGCGCCTTCAGCCGCCGCTGAATAATGTCGGAGCCCAGGTTGGACGTGGCGATGATAATGGTGTTGGTGAAGTCCACCACGCGCCCCTTGCCATCGGTCAGTCGCCCGTCGTCGAACACCTGCAGCAGGATGTTGTAGACGTCGGGGTGGGCCTTCTCGATTTCGTCGAGCAGCAGCACGCTATAGGGCTTGCGCCGGACCTTTTCGGTAAGCTGGCCGCCTTCGTCATAACCAACGTAACCCGGAGGCGCGCCCACCAGCCGAGCCACGGAATGGCGCTCGCCATACTCTGACATGTCGATACGCAACAGGGCGCTCTCGTCGCCGTAGATGGTTTCGGCCAGCGCCTTGGCCAGCTCGGTCTTGCCGACACCGGTGGAGCCCAGGAACAGGAACGTGGCAACGGGCTTGCTGCCTTCGCGCAGCCCAGCGCGCGACAGCCGAACCGCGTCCGCCACCGCACGCACCGCCTCGTCCTGCCCCACCAGGCGCTCATGCAGCCGCTGCTCCAGGTGCAACAGCTTCTCGCGCTCCTCCACCGTCAGTTCATTGACCGGAATGCCGGTTAGCCGCGAGACGATTTGCGCCACATGTTCCGCCTTGACCTCGGTGCTGCCCGAGCCGCGCTCGCGCTCCCACTCCTCGACCCGCTGCTTGAGTTCGGCCTCCGTGGCTTCGACGCGCTTGCTGATCTGCGCCGCATTGTCATATTGCTTGCGCGAAGCCGCGTAGTCCTGCTCGCGGCGCAACTGGTGCAACTCCGACTCCATTTCCTGCACCGCAACCGGACGCGCAGTCGCCGATAACTTGACGCGGGCGGCGGCCTGATCGAGCAGATCGATGGCCTTGTCCGGCAGAAAGCGCGCGCTGACGTAGCGGTCGGACAGTTCGGCGGCAGCGATGATCGCCTCCTCGGTGATGCTGACCTTGTGGTGCGCTTCGAAGGTGTCGCGCAGGCCGCGCAGGATCATGATGGTCTGCGCCACCGTTGGCTCGGGCACCACGACCGGTTGGAAACGCCGCTCCAGCGCAGCGTCCTGCTCGATGTACTTCTGGTACTCGTTGAGCGTCGTCGCGCCAATCAGGTTCAGCTCACCACGCGCCATCATCGGCTTGAAGACGTTGGCCACGTCCAAGCCGCCTTCTCCACCGCCCTGGCCTGCCCCGACGATGGTGTGCACTTCGTCGATGAAGAGAATCAGCTCGCCCTGATGCTCGGCGATTTCCTTCAGCACCTTCTGCACGCGCTCCTCGAACTCGCCTCGGTACTTCGCGCCAGCCACCAAGGAATTGATGTTCAGTTCGACCAGGCGTTTGTCGCGCAGCGTCTCGGGCACCTCGCCGGCCACCATGCGCTGCGCCAGCCCCTCGACGATAGCCGTCTTGCCCACGCCAGGCTCGCCGATCAACACCGGGTTGTTCTTCTTGCGCCGCGCCAGTACCTCAATGGTGGTTTCGATTTCCTGTGCCCGCCCGATGACCGGGTCCAGCTTGCCATCGCGCGCCATCCTGGTGAGATCGCGCGAGTACTTGTCGAGCTCCGGCGTTTCGGTCGGTGCCTCGGCGCGGCCATCCTCTGCACCCTTGCCAACCACCTTGCTGACGCACTGGCGCAGGGCCTGCGGCATAAGGCCATAGCGGCGCAGCAAGTTGGCGGCCAGCCCTTCGCCCTCTTCGGCCAGCCCGATCAAGAAGTGCTCGGGGCCTACGTATGCGTGCCCCAACTCATTGGAGGCGACGAAGGCGCGACTGAGCGCATCCTTGACCCGAGGCGACACGCCGACTTCGCCTTCAAATGGCTTGTCGCCGCGCTTGGCTTCGGCTTCGATCTGGCGCTTGAGCTCATCAACCTTGATCTTGAACTGGCTAAGGATGGTCTTCACAACGTCGCTGTCGGCCAGCGCCAATAGCAGGTGTTCGGTATCGACTTCGGACCGACCGAACTCCGTGGCACGCTTGGCGGCTTCCTGCAACAGGGCCTCGGAGTGTTCGCTGATGCGGCTGGCCAGCCCGCTGCTGCGGCGGCGTGGCGTGCCGGACGCTGCGCGGCCAGGTTCCCCAGACGACGCTTCAGCCACTTCATCGGCATCCGTGGCAACGGATGCCGAGTCTTCTCCGATGCGCAGCAAATCGCTGCCCATGAACTCTTCGAACAAACCGCTGCGCGAGCCGAAAAGGGCTTCCAGTGGGGAAAGGGTGCGTTTTTGCTGGCGCACCAATTGGCGGTAGTGATCATCACACAACAGCATGATGCTGTGGCGGCCATTGACCTTGGCCTCCACCCGTGTCGTGGCGGGTTGGCCACAGACCTGGCATTGTTTGCTGGCCATGCGGGCGCTCCTTGAGTCATTGAGATGACGAGATGGAGCCTGCCGCAGCACCTCGTCTGCTGGTGGGCCTTCGTGACGACTTCAACGAAATCTCCGAGTCAGCTTCAATTCGGAGTCGAACGGCTGTGCTTCGATGCACCCGCTTCGCGCTCCTCGAGGATGATCGTCAACAGCCCATTGTCGAATGGGCGCTTGATCAAAACCTGATCGGCATCGTCAGGCAGGTTCGAGGGTGGCGGGCAACAGCCGTAGAGCGTTCGGCACGAGGGAAGGCGCACTTCTGCTGCTCTCGCAGCAGTCGGGCGTGATCGGGATGTTCTTTCCTTGAGATGGGGCCATTCGAAGGAAAGCCAGTACTGCATCCGTGATGTCCAGCGCCAGCTTCAGCACGCCTGGTAGGCAAGCGCGGGTTGGCGAGCGACGAAAACAGATGCGCCCAGGCCCAAGGAACTTTCGCAATGCTGGCTAAAGTCTGCGCCTGGTAGTCCGAAAGTCAAGCAGTATCTGCGATCGGTTCAGAAACAGTCAGCGGGCAGGCCGAGGCGAGCCGAGTTTAGGCGCACGCGCTCCATCTGATACGTTCTTTTATCATCCACCTGAGTCTTTTTCGTGGAAGGCCCACTGCTTTATAAGTTTTCGCGATCGGGGTGCGATCGGACTGTACCCGGGCACTCAATTCTCCAGCCGTTCAGGGAACCGGAAGGCCTCGCAAGTACTCAGGAACTCCCATGAACACCTCCTGCACGAGCTATCACAGCATGGCGCTTTCCGAGTCTCAGCGCGACATACTCGGTATGATTGCGACCAATCATCAACTGCACGACATCCTCACCGCCATCTGCTTGATGATCGACGCCCAGGATCCCGGCACGCTGCGTTCGATACTGCTCACCGATGCGCAAGGCAAGCATTTGCTGAAGGGCGCCGCGCCTGGCCTGCCGCCTGCCTACAGCGATGCAATCCATGGCTTGCCCATCGGGCCTCAGGAAGGTACGTGTGGCACAGCTGCATTCCGCCGCGAGCTGGTGGTGACAGCGGATATAGCCCGGGATCCGAGCTGGGAGCGTTTTCGCAGTCTGGCGCTAGGGTACAATCTACGCTCCTGCTGGTCGTTGCCATTACTCTCGCATGAGGGCTCCGTTCTTGGGACATTTGCGCTATACCAGGATCAAGCGATTGCGCCAAGCGAGGTGCAGATCCATCGGCTGACCTGCGCGGCGCAACTGGCTGCCATTGCGATCCGGCATGAGCGTGACGGCCAACGTCTGGAGGAAAGCGAACAACGGTTTCGCTCATTGTTTACCTACAACCCCAACCCGGTTTTCGCCCTTGACAGGGCGGGCAACATCCAGAGTGTGAACCCAGCTGGCCTGAAGCTTAAAGCTGGCGCGGCAACTGATCTTGTCGGCCATCATTTCTCCCACCTCGTGTTCGAAGAAGACCTGCCGAAAGTGAATCAGCATTTTTTCGCGGCCCGCGCCGGTGAGCCGCAGCGATTCGAGGCAAGGGTGCGCGACGAGAGCGACGACAAGCAGTTGATCATGGATATCGCTAACCTGCCAATCATGGTCAATGGCGAGATCGTCGGGGTATTCGGCATCGCGCGGGATATCAGCAAACAGAAGCATTACGAGCGCCAGTTGAGTATCAATGCCAGCCATGACGGGCTGACGGGTTTGCTTAACCGCCTGTCTCTGGAAGACCGGCTTGTCCTGGCGTGTCGCAGCAGCCGTCAACGTAAAGTTCAACTGGCGGTCATGTACATCGACCTGGATGGATTCAAATCCATCAACGACTCCATCGGGCACTACTTCGGCGATCAAGTGCTGATCGAGGTGGCACAGCGCTTGACCCAGCAGGTCCGTCCGGCTGATACCGTCGTGCGTATGGGCGGCGATGAGTTTGTCGTTCTGCTGACGGACCTGCTTCGTGACGAAGACGCTGTCCCGGTGGCCGAGCGACTGCTGGCCAGCATTGGCAAACCCTACTGTATCCACGGTATTGACCTGCACGTGAGTACCAGTATCGGTATTACGGTAAGCGATGGCCACATCGAGCAGCCGATGAAGTTGATCCAGCAGGCTGACATGGCCATGTACAAAGCCAAGCAACAAGGTCGGAACAACTTTCAATGGTACACCAGCGATCTTAATTGACCGCTCCTTTATCCAGGACATCTCGACGAACCCACACGATGCAGCAATCACTCAAGGCATCATTTCGATGGCCCATCATCTCAGCCTGTCAGTAGTCGCTGAAGGTGTGGAAACTGCGCCTCAGGTGAACTTCCTGGAAAGGGAGCGCTGCGATATTCTCCAAGGCTATTACTTTGCGAGACCCATGTCGCATGAGGCGCTCAGGACTTTCTTGGCCGACTAGTCCACCGCCATGGTGATGTCCTCGGCTCGCCGGGTTGATATTTTCGTGCTGCTTTGTAAGCGATGCCCATCGTTGCCGGCGCTGTGACAGGTGGGGGGAGCCCCCACCTGCATGCCCGCGTTATAGGCGTCAGCGTTGGATGCCAGCACAATATGCTGACATTTCCCTCTTCTCCATATCCCGCTCGTCATAACGTAACAAGCGCCCGGAGTTGCTGAGCACCAGCAATGTACTGAAGCAGCGCCTTTTCGTTCATCCAGGCCAGCATCAGGACTTCGCCGCTGTCATGCTGCTGGGTGATGGCGGGGATCAGCCCCAGGGGGTTCCAGGGTATGTGGCGAAGCACATCGGTCAAGGCGAAGCGGCTTCCCGCCTGTGCCTGCTCAAGGGTAAGGAACATGATTTGCAACCTGCGATAGATGTTATGTTATAACACTTACAACTTAGCAGATTACGCCGCTACTGTTCATCTTTTCCACTTGCGCAGGAGAGACGCCATGACCGAAACATGCCAGAACCCGACCATCGAAACCTACGCCGACACCGAACTGGCCTGCCTGGCAGGTGCCAAAGCGGCGCTCTACCGTTGGGCCGCGACCGTGGCCACACGTGATGTGGATCAGGTGCTGGCGTTGTACGCACCAGATGCGATCCTGGTTCCGACCCTGTCCAACCAAGTGCGTGACTGCGACGACAGCCGTCGCAACTATTTCGAGAATTTCCTCGCTAACGACGGGCTGGTCTGTGACATCCAGTTGTTCAAGAAGCGCGTCAGCCGCAAGCTGGGGACCGTGGTCGTTGGAGGCCAGTACACCTTCGTCTTTCGTGACGACGGCGAGCAGCGGGTAGTGCCAGCGCGCTTCCTGTTCACCTTCGAGCGGATCGACCAGCAGTGGTTGATCACTGGCCACCATTCCTCCATCGAGGCATGAGAGGCATGACCTACTTCGCGAGCTCAACGGGCGCGTTCCCGGCCACGCGTTTGCGCCGTAATCGCGCTGACGAATGGACGCGTCGTCTGGTCGCTGAAAACAGCCTGTCTCGCGATGACCTGATCTGGCCGGTTTTTCTCAAGGAAGGCTCAGGTACACGCGAGGCGATCACCGCCATGCCGGGCCAGGTACGCGTCAGCCTGGCCGAACTGCCGGATCACGTAGGCCGGGCGGTCGAACTGGGCATTCCGGCCATTGCCCTGTTTCCCGCCACTCCAGTGCAGCGCAAAGACAGTGAGGGCACCCACGCCCTCGACGCGGACAACCTGATCTGCCGCGCCGCCAGGTTGCTCAAGGCCACGTTCCCCAACCTTGGCTTGATCGGCGACGTCGCACTGGACCCCTACACCGACCATGGCCACGACGGCGTGCTGCGCCAAGGCCGCGTGGCCAATGACGAGACCTTGCAGGTACTGGCGGCCCAGGCTGTGGTCCAGGCCCAGGCCGGCATCGACACCTTGGCACCTTCGGACATGATGGACGGGCGCATCGGCGCGCTCAGGTCCGCGCTGGACCTGGCCGGGTTCAGCGATGTGCGTCTGATGTCCTACGCCGCCAAGTACGCGTCCGGCTTCTACGGCCCGTTCCGCGACGCGCTGGGTTCGGCGGCCGCGCTCAAATGCGACAAGCGCACGTACCAGATGGACCCGGCCAACAGCGACGAAGCCCTGCGCGAAGTAGCGCTGGACCTGCAAGAAGGCGCCGACATGGTGATGGTCAAGCCCGGCATGCCCTATCTGGACATCATTCAAAGGGTCAAGGCAACCTTTGCCGTGCCGACATTCGCCTACCAGGTCAGCGGTGAATACTCGATGCTCAAGGCAGCGATCAATCATGGCTGGCTGGATCCCCGCACGTTTGAACGCCATCAATGCCTCCAGGATGAGCTGCACGGTAAATGCGCCGCCTGTACTCGCCGTGATGCAGGCGAGGACTGAGCAGAGCCGCACGCATGCGCACCACCCTTTATCATGAAGCTTCCCGATGAGCACCCCTGCCCCCCATACCAACGAAGCCGCGCGGCTGCCCGTCACTGTACTTTCCGGCTTCCTCGGAGCCGGCAAGACTACCTTGCTCAACCATATTCTGAACAACCGCGAAGGCCGGCGAGTCGCGGTGATCGTCAACGACATGAGCGATGTGAACATCGATGCCGCACTGATACGCAAGGGTGGCGCCGAGCTGTCACGCACCGACGAAAAGCTGGTGGAGATGAGCAATGGCTGCATTTGCTGCACCTTGCGCGAAGACCTTCTGCTCGAAGTGGACCGTCTAGCCAAAGAGGGTCGTTTCGACCAATTGGTCATCGAATCGACGGGCATCTCCGAGCCACTGCCGGTGGCGGAAACCTTCACCTTCGAAGGCGAGGATGGCCGTAGCCTCAGCGAAGTGGCACGCCTCGACACCATGGTCACCGTGGTCGATGCCTTCAATTTCCTGCGCGACTACAGCTCGCGCGACAGCCTGCAGGCACGCGGTGAATCGCTGGGCGAGGAAGACGTGCGCACCGTGGTCGACCTGCTGACCGATGAGGAAATGGCCCAGGGACCGGAAGGCTGGATAAAGCTGACCAACCCCTTCCCCGGCTGGAACTGATTCATACGCCTTGCTGCCACGTGCAAGGCTCCCACCACTGGATATACATGATGAGCTCAGCATTACCCGACGTTTCCGTCACCGACCTGGCCCCCAGCCTCAGCCCGCTGCAATGGGTCGGCATGCAGGGTATCGACCTGCCGGTAAGGATCCAAGAACCGACCTACCAGCGTGAGCTGCACGCCCGGGCGGATGTCCAGGTCGACCTGCCGGCACCGCATGTCAAAGGCATTCACATGTCCAGGCTGTATCGCCTGCTGGACGCCTGGGGGCAGGCTGCGGCGGTGTCGCCGGCAAGCCTCTTTGCGCTGTTGCAGGAGATGATCGACAGCCATCAGGATTGCGAAAGCCGCAGTGCCAGGGTGCGCCTGGATTTCGACTTGCTGGTTCGCCGCCCTGCACTGGTGACCGAGGGCCTCTCTGGCTGGAAGTCGTACCCGGTTCACGTGCTCGCCACGAAGGTCGGCGGGGCGCTGAACCTGAGTATCGAGGTCAGGATCGGCTACTCCTCGACCTGCCCGTGCTCGGCCGCTCTCTCCCGGCAGTTGATTGAGGACGGCTTCCTGCGAACCTTCAAGGACCAGCCACTGCTCGAAGTCAGCGCCGTCGCGCAGTGGCTGCGCAGCAACGCGTCGCTGGCGACGCCACATAGCCAACGCAGCGAAGCTCGAGTGCGCGTCACGGTACCTGCCGATGCCCCGGATCTCGGGTTGCTGGCCCTGATCGACCACGTCGAAGGCGCCTTGCGCACGCCGGTTCAGACCGCCGTAAAACGGGCTGACGAACAGGCTTTCGCAGCACTCAATGGGCAGAACCTGATGTTCGTCGAAGACGCTGCGCGGCGTATTCAGGCAAGCCTGCACGGTTACCGCGATAGCCAAGTGCACGTTCGCCACCTGGAAAGCCTGCACCCGCACGATGCTTCGGCCTGGTCCGCCCCGCAGGCCGCTGCGCCTGACCAACAAGAATCATTTGCAACCGGTAATGAACGCTAACCACTAGCGTTACGTTATTACATCTAATAACATGCGCATCCCAACACATGAACATTTCCTCATCAGGATTCATTTGTCAGGTCTGACGCAAGGCGGGCCGCTCTACTCGCAAGGGTTTCTTGTCATCTGTGATGCAGCACGGCCCGAAGCAGGGCGCGGCATCGATGTTGGCATCGAGTGCAGCCTGCACAGCCTACACCGTGGAGCCTGATGGTGTACCCGTTGTGATCCCCTTCGAGCTCGTGGACAGTGCCCAAGTCAGGACGTATCCAACAATGCAACGTTATAGCGTGAAAAACGGAGACTTTACGTGAACCCTCGTGCCCCCCTTCTGGCCGGCCTGACGCTGGGCTTGTTCGGCCAGCCGATTTCAGCGGCACAACCCTTGCTGCTGAACGAAACCTCCATCACCGACGCCTACCTCGAAGAGCGCGCCGACGGGCCGGTGCAAGGCTATCGTGCCAATCGCTCTGCCACGGCCACCCGCACCGATACCGACATCCGCGACACGCCGCAGAGTATCGACGTCGTGCCCGCGCAGGTGATCAAGGACCTCAACACCACCCGCATCGACCGCGCCCTGGACTTTGCTGGCGGCGTCTCGCGGCAGAACAACTTCGGCGGCCTGACTTTCCTCAACTACAGTGTGCGCGGCTTCACCACGGGCGAGCTGTACAAGAACGGTTTCGCCATCAACCGCGGCAGCTACAGCTCGCCGGACACCTCCAACATCGAGCGCATCGAAGTGCTCAAAGGCCCGGCTGCCAGCCTGTATGGCCGTGGCGACCCTGGCGGACTGGTCAACATCGTCACCAAGCGCCCCCAGGCCGAAGCCTTCAGTACCCTCACCCTCAGCGCAGGCAGCTGGGATCGCTACCGCACCGCCCTGGACGCCAACTCGCCGCTGGACAGCGAAGGGAATCTGCTGGGCCGGATCAACCTCGCTGTCGAAGACAACGACAGCTTCCGCGATCATGTCGGCAGCGAGCGCCGTATCGTCAGCCCCTCCCTGAGCTGGCAACTGTCACCCGACACCCGACTGATGATCGACACCGAGTTCTCCCGCACCGAGTCGGTGTTCGATCGCGGTATTCCGGCAGTCAACGGCGAAATGGGTTCGGTCAAGCGCTCGACCTTCCTTGGCGAGCCGAATGACGGCGAGATCCGCAACGACAACCAGACCCTCGACGTGGCGCTGGAACACGTGCTCAACGACAACTGGAAGCTGCGCCTGGCCAACCACTACACCCAGGGCACGCTCAAGGGCAACAGCTCCGAGCCCCAGGCCCTGGTGAGCACCACCATCACGCGCTTCTATCGCGAACGCGACTTCGAATGGAACGACAACATCACCCAGGCCGAGCTGCACGGGCAGTTCGAGCTGGGTGGCTGGCAGCATCAGACCCTGATGGGGCTGGAGTACGAAAACTACCGCAACAGCCAGAAGTACCCGCAAAGCGCCACGTCCGCAGCGTATGGGCTGGATATCTACAACCCGGTATACGGCAAGCCGAAGCCAGCCATCACCCGTGCCAACGACTTCTTCGAGCACACTGAAAGCTACGCGATCAACCTGCAAGACCAGATCGCTTTCACCGAGCGCCTGCGCGGGTTGCTGGGCGTACGCCTGGAGCGCTTCGAGCAGACCTCGCAGAACCGCACCACGGGTCTCAGCAACAGCCAGGAAAAGGACGTTGCCACACCGCGCATCGGGGTGTTGTACCAACTGACCCCGCAAGTCGGCGTGTTCGCCAACGCATCCACTTCGTTCAAACCCAACACCATCGGCACCCAGGGCCAGGTGTACAAGCCTGAAAAGGGCTTGGGTTACGAGACCGGAGTCAAGCTCGACCTTCTCGACAGCCGCCTGGGCGCGACCATCGCCCTGTTCCATATCGACAAGGAGAACGTCATCACCACCGACGCCCTTGGCGAGAGCGTGGCGGCGGGCGAAGCGCGCAGCCAAGGCCTGGACCTGCAGTTCAGCGGCCAACTGACCGACGCGTTGCGAGTGATCGGCGCCTACGCCTACATCGACGCCGAGGTCACCAAAGGCGACGCAGCCCTGCCCAAAGGCAGCGACTTGCTCGGCATCCCCCGTAACAGCGGCAGCCTGATGGGCGTGTACGAATTCCAGGACGGTGCCCTGCGCGGCTCGGATGTGGGCGCAGCGGTGAACTACGTCGGCGAACGCTCCGGCCAGGCCGGCAGCGACTTCACCCTGGACGCCTACAGCACGGTCGACCTGCTGGCGCACTACAAGGCCAGCGAACAGGTCACCGTCGGCCTTAACCTCAACAACCTGTTCGACCGCAAGTACTACGAACGCTCGTACAACAGCGCTTGGGTGCTGCCCGGGGAGCCACGCAACTTCAGTGTAAGCCTGACCCTGAGCCTTTGAACCGAGGAACCATCATGCATCCATCGTTGAAAGTCGCTTCCCTGTTGACCCTGATGGTCAGCGTCAACGCAGGCGCCCACGGCCTGTGGACCGAGGAGCGACGTGGCAATATCGAGGCCGTGTACGGCCACGGCGCCGAGGATAACGCCTACAAGGCGGAAAAGATCAAGCGCGCCTGGGCGTTCGACGTGACCGGGAACATGATCCCGGTCACGGTCGAGCGCCTGGCGGATCATGCCGTGCTGCAACCACTTACCCCGCCTGCGGCACTTGCCGTGCTGCTGGACAACGGGCCTTGGTCACAGCGCCCGGACAAGCAATGGGTCAATCAGGATCGCACCCACGTCAAGGATGCGATCGCCTCCACCCACAGCTTGAAATACAGCCTGGCGATCTACCAGAGCGGTGCACGCCTGCCGAAACTGGACATGCTGCGTTTGGCGATCGTTCCCCTGAGCGACCCTCTGCAAGTCGGGCCAGGCAAGACGCTGGAAGTGCAGGTACTGCTCGATGGCAAACCGGCTGCTGATATCCCGCTGCAGGGCGATTACCGGGGCGCCCCTCACCAGGTCAGCGCCACCACCGACAAGCAAGGCCGGGCACTTATTACCGTACGCAATGAAGGACTCAACATCATCGCGGCCCAGGCTACCCTGCCAATGGCAGACGGCAGCCCCGTGGCCCAGCAGAGTCTGTTCAGTTCACTGACGTTCCTGGGTGAGCCGCACCACGAGTAACACAAGCAACGTACCTCGGCCGTGTCGGCCGAGGTATGGCAGTTAGAGACGTTCGGAATGAGTGCCTGCAACCAGCATCCGCACCATGACCATCGGCACAAGCCCGGCTGCGGCCACACGGCAATCGAACACGATGGGCATGTCGATTACCTGCATGATGGGCACTTGCATCACATGCAGGGCGATCATGTCGATGAACACACTAGGTCACGTTTGCCGAGCCCCCAGCGCTAATTGAAGAGGTCAACACTTGCGGGCGCTCCCCGGGCGCTACCACCGGGGCAGCAGGCATCCGGTATTGGTTCTCCCACTTCGCCACCACCAGAGGCGCCAGTGCGTTGCCCAAGACATTCAGCGCCGTGATCGGCATGTCCATCAAGCGATAGACTCCGGCGATGAATGCAATACCTTCCACAGGCAGGCCGGCACTGGTCAGCGTAGCGGTCAAGATCACGAACATGGCCCCCGGGACGCCGGCTGCGCCCTTGGAGGTCAGCACCATGATGATGATCAGCATCGCCTGGTCAGCCAAGCTCAGGGGAATTTCATACAGCTGCGCGATGAACAGCGTGCCGATGCCCACGAACAGCGATGCGCCATCCAGATTGAAGGAATAACCCGTAGGAATCACCAACGTAGCAATCGAACGCGGCGCACCGTAGGCCTCGACCTTTTCAATCAGCTGGGGCATGACAGTCGCCGAGGCGGCAGTACTGAACGCCAGGATCAACTCATCCTTGATCGCCTTGATCAGGTCGAAGATGTTGATCCCGGCAACCTTCGCGATGCCGCCCAGCACGACTACGCCGAACAGAATGACCGCGACGTAGGTGACGGCAATCAGTTTTGCCAGAGGCAGCAACGCGGAAAGCCCGAAGTTGGCGACCGTCACGCCGATCAGGCCAAAGATCCCGATGGGTGAGTAGTGCATCACGATATGCGTCACCTTGAACATCGTCGCGGAAATGGCATTGACTACCGCGATCAACGGCATTTTCTTCTCTTTGTCCAGAGCACTTAGCCCAAAGCCGAACATGACCGAGAAGAACAGGACAGGCAGCAGCTTTCCTTGCGCCATTGCACCGACGATATTGTCCGGGATGATGTTGAGGATGACTTGACCAAACCCAGTGTTCTCCGAGGTAGACGGAAGCGAGAGCGTTTGGGTGTTTGCCAGGGTCGTCAAGTTGGCACCTACGCCTGGCTGCGCAAGATTGCCAACCAGCAGGCCACACACAATTGCGATGCTGGTCACGACGAAGAAGTAGAACAGGGCTTTCACCCCGACCCGCCCTATCGCCTTGCTATCACCATTGCCTGCGATCGCGCCGACCATGCACGCGAATACGAGGGGTGCGACAATCATCTTCATCATCTTGATGAAAATGTCGCCGACGGGTTGTAAAAGGCTGCTGATTATCCAGGCTTTATACTCGGGAAAGAAATTGAGAAGTGCCCCCACTACAACCCCGAGCACAAGACCTGCAATAATTCTAGTCACCAGACTAGTCTTTGCCATACGTCCTCCAGTTATTATAATTTGGACTGTACATTGGCCTGCAAAAATGCCAAACACATCGTTGGAGCCTGTTATTTTTATTGAGTGGCCACTCACCGATACACGCCTCTTATCTCACGCAGACAAAGCGGGAGGCGCGTCCCGAAGGTTTATGCCAATCAGGTGGCAAATACACCTTCAAAGTCCTTGAACCCTTTGATCTCGATCGGGTTGCCACTGGGGTCCAGGAAAAACATCGTTCGCTGCTCCCCAGGTTGGCCCGGGAATCGTACAACCGGCGGTATGTCGAACTGCACGCCATGAAGCGCCAGGCGGTCTGCCATCGCGAACCAGTCATCCAGATGCAGCACCAAGCCGATATGCGGCATCAACACTTCATGGTCGCCGACTTTACCAGTACGGGTAGTTGGAAAAGGAACACCTTTGTGAAGCGAAATCTGGTGACCGAAGAAATCATAATCCACATAAGTTTCACTCGTGCGGCCTTCTTTGCAGCCGAGAATGTTACCGTAGAAGTTACGAGATGCTTCGAGATCTGTAACATGGTATGAAACATGAAATAACGATTTCATAACTGACCTCTTTGGTTTCTGATAGAACTTTCGGGGAGGTTAGCGTAGCCTCGCGCAAGTGCTAAAGCGCATTTTTCCATCTCTCAGCGAAAGGAAATGTTTTGGACACTCGATTTCTCGAAAGCCTGATGGCAGTGATAGAGACTGGCTCGATTGCAGCGGCGGCTCGACGGGAAAACCTGACAGCACCTGCAGTCAGCCAGCGTATACAAGCCCTCGAGAAATCGCTGGCGTGCGAACTCCTGAACCGAAGCGCACATGCTGTCGAACCTACCGAGAAATGTCTGTCGTTGCTGCCGAAGATTCGAGATCTGATCCAGGGGGCAGCAGAGCTGAAAGAGGATCTGGACACCAGTAGCCTGTCGGGGTATCTCAAGATCGGTGCGATCTCTACAGCGTTGACAGGCATATTGCCAGAGGCCATGAATCAGCTATCAAGCATTGCCCCGCAACTGAGGCTACGCATCACGCCAGGGGACTCGCGCAGTCTTTACGAACAAGTAGCCTGCGGAGAGCTCGATGCGGGAGTCATGGTATGTCCGCCCTTCAGCGTCCCCAAAAGCATTCGTATACAGGTTCTTCGAGAAGAACCCCTGATGCTTTTGACCAAAGACCCCGTTGACAAGCGCGACATCCGCTCGACGATTCTTGGTCGAAACCTGATTCGATATGACTCACATGCCTGGGGTGGGCAGATTGCACAGCAGTACTTGAATGACAATGACCTGCAGCCCGATGTCCTCTGTAATCTGGATGCGCTGGATGCTATCTACATCATGGTCGCAAAAGGCATGGGGGTGTCTGTTGTCCCACTCTGGGCGGGATTGAAGACTGACGACGTACAGGCAACGCCAGTGTCGGACGCTGACAGCTACATGCGCCAGGTAGTCCTGCTTCACAAGGCCAACCCCAGAAGGCCCAAGGCGGTGGAGGTTTTGAAGGTACAGCTTATGAATAACTGCAGCTTCCCATAGATCACACACGGTCTGCGTTGACTGCCTCAGCCATCATGCTTGAACTGACTCGGGGCCGGATCTCACCACGCCCATACTGGCAACAACAGGAGTGGCGGCCTACCTCTCCGAGGGTGTCGCCCATCTCTCGTTACCCCTGCGCATTTTAACCCGCCTGCAGCCGGCATGCCGCGCGATTGTTTGCACACGCGGGCAGTGGACACCTTCGAAGGGCGCGTCAGTTATGCACGCTACGACACCATGGAAACGTCGGTTGCCTTCAACAAGGCGCTGAACACGGGCGACGGCCCACGCCACCATGCGCGCCTCGACTACAGCCGCACCAGCACCAACGGCTATATCGATCGCCAGGAGAATGGGGCCGGCAACCTGGCCTTCTCGCTGCTTAGCGACATCAACGATCAGCTCTCACACACGCTGGCCATCGAATACCTGGAAGAGCAAGAGGACAGCCCCTACTGGGGCACACCGGTATTGCAGCCATTGGTCGGTACCTTGCACATTGACAAGCACAACCGTTTCAACAACTACAACGTCGAAGACGGTCGCTACGAGCAGCGCACCCGGTGGCTGCGCTCGATCACCGACTACCGCTTCGACGACAACACCCAACTGCGTAACACCTTCTACCACTACAACGGCCAGCGCGATTACCGCAATCTCGAGGTGTATCGCTACAACGCCGACAACAGCGCCATCGCTCGCTCAGGCGGCTATCGCCAGCGGCACGACCAGGAGGTCAACGGCGACAAGCTGGAGCTGACCCACCAGGGCCAGTTGTTCGGCCTTGCCAGCGACTGGGCGTTCGGCATGGACTACAGCACCAACCAGCAAACCAACTACCCGCTGTCCAAGGGGGCGTTCGACACGGTTGACCCGAACGGCTTCGAACCCGGGCACTTCCTCGATATCCCCGGTATGGACGCGCCCATGACCAAGGGCAGAACCACCACCACCGACACCACCTCGGCCTTCGTCGAGAACCGTACCCGCCTGACCGATCAACTATCATTGATCACCGCGCTGCGCTACGACCATATCGACTTCGACGTGGTCGACCATGTGGCGCGAGCCAGGCTCGACCGACGCTGGGACGCCATCACCGGTCGCCTGGGCCTGGTCTATGAACTGACATCCAACGTCAGCCTGTACACCCAATACAGCACCTCGGCCGAACCACCAGGCGGTACCCTGACCAGCGCCTCGATCAGCCAGGTCGGCGACTTCGACCTGAGCACCGGCCGTCAGGTCGAGGTAGGCAGCAAGTTCGACTTCCTCGACGGCCGCGGCTCGGCGACGGCAGCGGCGTATCGCATCGTGCGCAAGGATATCTCCGTGCCCTCCTCGACCGTGCCCAACACCACCGAGCAGGCGGGCCAGCAGACCTCCACCGGCATCGAGCTGGCAGCCTCCTTCAAGGTCACGCCCAAGCTGCTGGCGGCGGGCAACTTCAGTTGGGTAAATGCCGAATACGATGAATTCAACGAGACCATCGGCGGCGTGGTGTACTCGCGCAAGGGCAAGAACCCGGTCAACTTCCCCGACCGCGTGGCCAACCTCTGGTTGACCTACGACCTGGCGCCTGGCTGGCAGGTCGGGGCCGATGCCCGCTATGTCTCATCGGTGTACGCCAACACTGCCAACACCGCATGGGTACCGTCGTACACCGTCTACGGGCTGTCCATGACCCACGACCTGGACAAGCACGTGCAAGTCAGCGCGCGGCTGCGCAACCTCACCGACGAGGTGTATGCCCGCTTCATCCACCAGACCAACACCCAGTACTACCTGGGTGAACCGCGCAGCCTGGAAGTCGCTGTGCAGTGGCGCTACTGATGACACCGACCGAGCGCATTTCGTGTTTGGCTGCGGCCTAAGCGATTGCCGCTGTTCTCTGAAAAACAAAAGCCGGGACGGTAATACGCCCCGGCTTTTGTTTGGCCCGATGAGAACCCTGCCAAGCATAAAACACCGGAAGGGATAGCCACTCTCTTGGCCTCTGCCTTCCAATAAAAAACCTGAGCCGAACGTTCATGATGGCCGCCTGCATGCGCAGTCGTTGAGCCCTCAGCGTGGTACGCCCGCGACAAAATGGCGCACCACGGAACTTGTACAGCCCGCAACGGATGCGGCTTAATTCGCGCCACGTTCGGTCGGGTGACTCATGCTTTCACGTGCTCGTGCTCATCTTTGTCTGTTCGCCTGCTTCGCCCTGCTGTTCAACCTGCTGGCGATGCCGCTCGACCGTGCCTTGCAATCACCTCGCCTCGACAGCCAGTCGTTGATTCTCGGCAGTTTCTGCAGCCTTCACGGTGCCCAGAGCCTGCCCAAGTCACTGCTGGCCCAGCTCAAGGCAGACCTGCCGCAACTCGACCATTCCCCTGAACCCAAGCACCAGAGTGGTGACTGCTGTTGTGGCCATGCCGGCCATGCCTTGGCAGGCGGTGATTACTACCGCCATCTGTTCCCCCGCTACTGGCCGGCCGACCTTCTACTGGGAGACCGTCATGCCTTGCCGCTGCCGCGAGAACAGTGGCCTCGGCTGAATCCCCGCGCCTCACCCCTGGCCTGAACCGTCGCTGCTGTCTTGTGGTCATGGCGTGCGCTGCACGACGCCTGACCTTGCCCGACCGTTCTTGCCAGGAAACCACACATGCCTGCGTTCCGTTGTACCGCACGCGCCGTACTGCCCGTGCTCGCCTTGTTCGGCCTCAACCCACTGTCACTTGCCATCGCTGAAACACTGCCTGCCGAAAACTCGGTACTCACCCTCGGCGCGGTCAATGTGACCGGCACCGACAGCGGCCCCCTGGCCACAACCAGCGTGCTCAGTTCGGTGGATATTCTGGGCGGCGACATCCTCGAGAAGATGCCTGTTGCCTACAGCTGGGAGCTGTTCCGCCGGGCACCGGGGGTGATGCTCACCGAGTTCAACCAAGGCACCACCTCCGGCAAGCTTTCGTTCCGCGGTTTCAATGGCGAAGGCGAAATCAACGCCGTGAAACTGTTGATCGACGGCATTCCCAGCAACACCAATGACGGCAACATGCCCTTCATCGACTCGGTGTTCCCCATGGACATCGACAGCATCGAGGTGGTGCGCGGCACCAGCGACCCGCGCTATGGCCTGAACAACATTGCGGGCAACGTCAACATCAATACCCGTACCGGCGGCAACTACAACAAAGCGCGCATGCGTTATGGCAGCTTCAACACCCGCGAGGTGCAACTGGCCAAGGGCATCGAGACCAGTAACTGGACGCAGAACTACTTCTTAGCCCGCCAGCAGGTCGACGGCTACCGCGACCATGCCGACACCGAACGCTACAGCTTCGGCGGTAAATGGTTCTACACCCCGGACAATGGCAACTACCGCGTGGGCCTGATCGCCCGCCATTACGAGTCCGAAGCGCAGGAGGCCGGCTACCTGACCGAGGACAACGCCCGCCACCACCCGCGCATGAGCAACGACTACAACGCCACGGACAAGGGCACGCGGCGGATGAACCAGATCAGCCTGCATTTCGATACCGAACTGGCGCAGACCCTGTCCTGGTCCGCCAGGACCTACGTCAACACCTTTGACGACCGGCGCTGGACCCAGTACTGGAGCAGCAGTTCGCAGCAGGAGCGCGACACGTACGAAACCCAGTACGGCGCCATTACCTCGCTCACCTGGCGCCCGCAGGTCGACTGGCTGCATGCCTTCGCCCTGGAAGGCGGCAGCGATATCCAGAAGCAGGAAAACCGCAGCGAACGTTACCGCACGCTCAACCGCGTGCGGCAGGCGCAAACCCGCGACCAGCGTTACGACTTCAACACCGCGGGGGCCTATGTGCAGGCGGAGATCGAACCGGTCGAATCGCTGAAGATTGTCCCGGCGTACCGTGTGGACAGGATCAGCGGTGACTTCACCAACGAGATGACCGGCCTGGATTACGACATCAACGACTACGGCCTGATCAAACAGCCCAAGCTCAGCGTGGTCTATTCACCCTGGAAGGTCGCCAGCGTCTATGCCAATTGGGGCAGAACGTTCCAGGTGGGTACGGGCGCGGCCGCCTACAAAGTACCACCGCGCAACGAAGACCTTTCTCCGTCGATCAACGAAACCTGGGAAACCGGTGTCAAGTTCACGCCAGCCGGTTGGGTCGATGGCCGCTTCGCCTATTGGCGCCAGGACGCCACGGGCGAGGTCAGCCGCCGTCTGAACGACCCCAGCGGCGAGTCGGACAACGTCGGCGAGACACGCCGCTGGGGCTATGACCTGCAGGTTAACCTGCACCCGGACGCACGCACCGAGATGTGGATGTCGTATTCCTGGCAGTACTCGAAAATCCTTGAGCCCAGCAGTGCCTTGCCAGCCAGCAAAGGCAAGGAAATCGATCACGTGCCGCATCACCTGTGGAACACCGGCATCAGCTACCAGGCCACCCCTGCCCTGCAATTGACGGCCTGGATGAATGGCCAGACCCACTACTACCTGGAACGCGAGAATACCCAGGGCCGGTATGGCGGTTACGTGCTCACGAACCTTGGCGCGACCTACAAGGTCAACGAAACGGTGAGTGTCGACCTGCAGTTGAAGAACCTCACCAACCGCTACTACGAGTACGTGTGGTACGACCCGGATGGTGCGGATGCCTCCCTCCACTCCCCGGGTGACGGTCGTGCGCTGTATGCCGGCGTGACGTTCGATTTCTGAAAGCCTGCCCGTTGGTCGGCGCCAGTGGTTCGGGCAACACCCTCAGCTGCCTTGGCTTGCTCGACCACTTGTTGGCCGTGGCGATCGATTGGCTTTCGAATTGCCAGAAAACAGGCTATGTTCGTAATCCAGCAATCAAACATGGCGAAGGGCATCACATGTGAACGCCAGGAGGCTTTTCCAGGGCGCCGTCAAAGTACCGGTATCCACTACCGGTCACGAGTGGCGGCACCAGCCATGACAAACCTTGATCCCCGCGATGAAATAGCGCACTCCGTACGGAGGGATCGGCTCGAACAGCTGTTCGTCCAGTCAGCGCCTGCGGTGCTTGGCAGCTTCCTGGCCGCCGTCATGCTGTGCTGGTTGGGCTGGGAGCGTTTCGACCCGCAAAGGGTCATGGTCTGGATGACGTTATTGGGCGTGTCGACCGGCGTGCGTACCGCCATGTTCTTCGCCTATCTGCGAGCACCCGCCAACCAGCGCACGGCCGAACGCTGGGAGTGGCGTTACTGGGTCACGCTGATGCTGTCGGCGGCTATCTGGGGCTGGGGCGCCTTTGCCGTAATGCCCGCAGACGACGCGCTGGGGCAGACGCTGATCATGCTGTTTGCCGTCGGCATGTCTGTCAGCGCGGTGTCATGCTACTCCTCCTACCGCAACATGACCCTGGTGTCGATGGGCCTGGTCTTGCTGCCTTCTACGGGCTGGCTACTGTTGCAACCTTCCACGCTGCAACAAGGGATAGCATTGGCGGTGCTGGTGTTCGCCTGGTTTGTGGTCAGCGCGACGCAAAGCCTGTCCTCGGCATTGACGACGGCCTGGCGCCTGAAACACGAAATGCAACGCGCGCATCGGCTGGCCATGGTGGCCTCGTGCACGGACGAACTGACCGGCCTGAACAACCGACGTGCTTTTTTCGACAATGCTTCGGCGCAGCACGTCCGGTGCAGGGATGCGGGTACATTCATGGCCGTGTTGATGCTGGACGTCGACCATTTCAAACAGATCAACGACACGTTCGGGCATGCCGCAGGCGACCAGGTGCTGCAGCGCATCGGTGCAGCGATCAGTGCCAGCCTGCGTGACAACGACATTGCCGGCAGGCTGGGCGGCGAGGAGTTCGCCATCCTGCTGCCCAATACGCCGCCAGACACGGCGATTGAGGTTGCCGAGCGCCTGCGGGCCCTGATAGCCAAACTGCGTGTGAATGATGAACACCCGGTCACCGCAAGCATAGGTTTAGCGTTCGCGAAGGCCCCTGCCACTGAGCTCGGCGCCTTGCTCAGCAGTGCAGACAGCGCCATGTACCTATCCAAGGTATCGGGCCGTAACCGGGTCACGGTCGCCGAACCGGAGCAGGAGGCATTGCGCAAGCAGCACTAGCCCCCCAAGGAAGTGCTATGCAGGGTCCTGGGCCGCAGCCTCACCCGGCTCCGGGCGTTGCGTGCGGGTTCGGTGTTTCAGCAGCGCACGTGCCGCCAACGCCGCGAGCACCAGGCCTGGAGCCGCGGCCATCAGCAGCCCCCCCGCACCTGCACCTGCTGCAAGGATCTGCCCGGCCGCCAGAGGACCGGCCATGGAACCCAGGCGCCCCACCGCCACCGAAGCGCCCAAGCCCGTTGCGCGAACCTGGGTCGAATACAGCGTCGGCGCCAGCGCGTACAGCACCAACTGGCCACCAATGGCGCAATACCCTGCAGTGAACCCGGCCAGCAACATCAGCCCGAAACTGCTCGACAGCCCCAGCCCCGCCAACGACGCCAGCATGCCGGCGTAGGCGATCAATACCGCCCGCCCGGCAAACCCGCGGTCCATCATCCGACCGGTCAGGAACGATCCAGCCGCCCCACCCAGGTTGAACAGAATCTGCACGGCGCCCGCCTGCGGCCGGCTGAAGCCTTGGCCGATCAACAGCGACGGCAGCCAGTTGAGCAACATGTACAACACTGTCAGGGTGAAGAAACATGCCACCCACAGCAACAGCGTGCGGCTTGCCTGCTGCGGCCCGAACAGTTGGGCAAGCACACCTTCGCTGCCAGCCTTGGCAACGCCTTGGGCACGGAATGCCTGGGACTCTTTCAGCCAGATCATCAGCACGAAGGCGATCACGATCGGTGCGATGCCGCCGACGTAGAACACCGTACGCCAACCGTCGCCCACGCCGGCCATGCCGATCAGCGACGCAACCGCCCCGCCCAGCGGCACACCACAGTAAGTCAGGCTGACCGCCGTGCTCCGCAGACGCTCAGGCGCCGCCTCGCTGGCCAGGGCGATCAGGATTGGCAACGCCGCCCCCAGCCCGAGCCCTGTCATCAGCCGCGCGATCAACAGCGATTCGTAGGTCTGGGCATGGGCGGTCCCTAGCGAGAAGCCGCCAAACAGCAGCACCGCCACGATCAGGATCGCTTTGCGGCCAAAGCGGTCTGCCAGCCAACCGCCGATCAGCGCGCCGGGCAGCAACCCCAGCAACCCGGCACTGAATACCCAGCCGAGCATGGCAGGGGTCAGGTTGAATGCCTTGGCCATGTGTGGCGCGGCGATGCCGGTGGCCTGCAGGTCCAGCCCTTCCAGCAAGGCAACGAGAAAACACAAGCCGATGGTGAGCACGGCCTTGCCCGATGACGCGGATGAATGATGCATGTGTGGCCCTCTGTTGTTGTTATCGGTCGGGTGGTCAAAGGCGGAACGTGGCGCGTACTGAGACAAACGACGAATCTTCGCCGCCAGCCTCCTTGATGGCCGTGCCCACGTCGTAGTACTTCAGGTCAAGGTCCAGGGTCAGGTTGGGAGTGGCAAGCCAGCGCGTGCTGGCGCGGTAGATGGTACCGACATGGCGACCCGTGCCGCGGGTGTTGGCCAACATGCTCATGCCGGGCATGTACACGCCGTCTTCCTCACGCTGTTTCCACACTTCGAAGATGCCGGGCTCGATGCGCAGCGTGCGCCAGGGCGAGAAGCCGAAGGTCGGCCCCACCACGATGATGTTGCTCAGGGTGGTGAGGCTGGCTTCGCCATAGACACCATTGCGTGGGTAAAGCGGGTCGAAGGTGCCGACTTTTCCGTCGCCCAGGTCACTGTCGCCGCTTGCGGCATCGATGCGCATGGCCAGGCGCGGTTGCCAGGGGTGGGTGAAGGTGAAGCCGCTGTCGCTCGACAGCGCCCAGGCGCGGATCGACGCGTTGCCCAGGTGGCCGGTCTGCCCGACAAGGTTCCAGCTCCAGTCCAGTGCCTGATGGCGGCCGAACAGCCGCGTGCCGAAGGTGTAGCGCTGCTCGTCACCCGACTCGCCGGCCAGGCTGCGGTCGTCGGTTTCCAGGCCAAAGGCTAGCAGGTCCATGTTCCACGACGCCGACAGCGGCAAGGTGCCGTAAAGGCCGTAGAATTTGATGTTGTTGTTGCTGCCATCGTCCCAACTGTCTTCACCGGTTTTCAGCGGGCGCACAGCGAATGCATCCAGCTTGCGTCCGTCCTTGAGGTTGAGGCTGGCGCGCACGCCGTCGAAGCTCAGGCGGATGTTCGGCGCGTCGCGGTAGGTGACCAACACCTGGTCGCCGAAGCCCATCTCCTGGCGACCTACGCGTGTGGTATAGCGCCCGGCGGCGAAATCGTGGTTGAAATCGACGAAGGCCTGTCGCACTTCATTGCGGCTTTCATCATTGGGCGAGTACAAGTCCTTGCCAAAGGCACGGGTATTCTCGACCTGGACGAAGGTACGCACGGCATCGTCGAACAGGTGCAGGTCGGCATGGGCCTGCAGCCGTTGCTGCAGATAGGAATCGTCGTTCAGCCCGCGCAGGCCAAAGAAGGGTTTGTCCGAAGCATCGGCCCGGTAGCGGGCCTCAGCCCCGAGTTGCAGCCAGGCCGACTCTGACAGCCGATGGTAGCGCAGGCCATCGAAAGGGGCAGTGGCCTTGGCGGGGTCGTCGAGAAAGCGGTAGTCCTCGATCCAGCGAGGGGCCCCTGGCCTCCCCGGCCGGCTCTCTTCAAGCGGGCTGGCCGCGTAGGCGGACTGGCACAGCGAAAGCACCATGAGGGGCAGGCATACCCCGTTCAACGGCTTGATCATCAGAATTTCCCTTCACTTGTTTTTATAATTGTTCTTACAAACTGGATAACTCTGTTAACGATTATTTTTGTTAACCATATGCGCCGTCAATAGCGTTTTGCCGTGTACAAGGAATGATCAGCATCAAGCGTTCGCTAATCGCACACTTCTGCAGCGAGCGGCTGCGGCATTCATTCATCCGTCGCTAGAATCCAGTGGCGTGCTGTCTATTCAGAGGCCATGCGCAAAATTCGAGTCCATTACAAAAACAAGAGCCCCCCCATGAATTGCCTCCACCCCCTTGCCGCCCTCGGCGTGCTCATGCTCGGTGCCAGCCACGCCATGGCCGCACCAACCGTTAAACAACCAAACATTCTGCTGGTGGTCGCTGATGACCTCGGCTTCTCCGACCTGTCGGCCCTGGGCAGCGAAATCCAGACGCCCAACCTGGACAAACTGTTGGCCGACGGCCGCCTGATGCTCGATTTCCACGCCGCGCCCAGTTGCTCGCCGACGCGGGCGATGCTGATGTCCGGCAACGATCCACACCTGGTCGGGCTGGGCATGATGTCGGAGACACGCAAGCGCCTGCCGGCCGGCGCAGAGGTACGCGCCGGCTACGAAGGCGTGCTCGGTGCCAATGTCGCGACCCTCGCCGAACTGCTGCACGACGCCGGCTACCGCACCTACATCGCCGGCAAATGGCACCTGGGCATGCAACCGGCCCAACAGCCACACAACCGCGGCTTCGACCAGGCCTACGTGCTGCTCGAAGGCGGCGCGGCGCACTTCAAGCAGGCCAACATGGACCTGCAGTCGAACTACAGCGCCACCTATCGCCACAACGGCGAGCCGATCGCGCTGCCCGACGACTTCTATTCCACCACCTGGTACACCGACCGCCTGATCGACGCGATCGACCAAGGCAAGGCCAGCAACAAACCGTTCTTCGCCTTTGCCGCCTACACCGCGCCGCACTGGCCGCTGCAGGCGCCGGATGCGTACCTGGCGCAGTACCGAGGCCGCTACGACCAAGGCTACGAAGTCATCGCCCACGAACGCCTGAAGCGCCAGCGCGAAGCCGGCCTGGTGCCCGCCGACTTCCCCCTGCAAGCACAACTGGAAGGCGTGCCGAGTTGGGCATCGCTGAGCGATGAACAAAAAAGCCAGTCCGCACGCACCATGGAGGTGTATGCCGCCATGGTCACGGCGCTGGACGCCGAGGTGGGGCGCCTGGTGGAACACCTGCGCAAGACCGGCGAGCTGGAAAACACGATGATCCTGTTCATGTCCGACAACGGTCCGGAGAACGCCACCCGTGTCGACCCCGAGTGGATCAAGGCAAACTTCGATAACCGCCTGGACAACTACGGCCGCCGCGATTCGTTCCTGATGATCGGCTCGGCCTGGGCCCAGGTCAGCGCCCTGCCCAGCCGTCGCTACAAGATGACCACCTACCAGGGCGGCATCCGCGTACCGGCCTTCGTCTACTACCCGGCCACCATCAAGGCCGGCCGCAGCGAAGAGCTGGCCAGCGTCCGCGACATCATGCCGACACTGCTGCAACTGGCCGGTGCGCCGATGCCCGGCGTCAAGTACCGCGACCGCGATATCGTGCCGCCGCAAGGCACATCGGCGCTGAACTACCTGCAAGGCAAGGACAGCCAGATCCACGCCCATGACGAAGCTCTGGGGTGGGAAATCAACGGCAGCGCCTCGTTGCGCAAGGGCCCGCTGAAGCTGGTGTGGGATGCCACCGACAGCAAGCCGAGCTGGCACTTGTATGACCTGGGCAAGGACCCTGGCGAGCACCACGACATCGGCGCAGGGCACCCCGAGCAGGTGGCGCTGATGCTGCGCGACTGGAAGGCTTATGCCCAACGCGGCAACATCGCGGTCGATGCCGACGGCCGTCCGGCCAGCCCGATCCTGGTCAAGCCGCAATGATCGCCCGGGCAGCCGGCTGCGCAGCACTCGCCGCCGGCCTGCTCGCCGCCGCCTATGCCGTGTGGCCGCAAGCCCCGGCGCCGGCGCTGCTGTGCACGGGCTACAGTGGCCTGCCCGCGCAGCGCCAAGGCCCTTGGCGGGACGGCATGGTGCACGTGCCGGGCGGCGAGTTCAGCTTTGGTTCAAGCCGCTTTTACGACGAAGAAGGCCCGCCTCACCCCGCCAAGGTGTCCGGCTTCTGGATTGACGTGCATCCGGTCACCAACGCCCAGTTCGCGCGCTTCGTCAAGGCCACCGGGTATGTCACCCATGCCGAGCGCGGTACCCGTGTCGAGGACGACCCTGCCCTGCCCGACGCGCTGCGGGTACCGGGTGCGATGGTGTTTCATCAGGGTGCGGACGTGCTCAGCCCCGGCTGGCAGTTCGTGCCCGGCGCCAACTGGCGACACCCGCAAGGGCCGGGCAGCAGCCTGGCCGGGCTGGACAATCATCCGGTGGTGCAGATCGCCCTGGAAGATGCCCAGGCCTATGCCCGCTGGGCAGGCCGCGAACTGCCCAGCGAGGCGCAGCTGGAATACGCCATGCGCGGCGGCCTGACCGATGCCGACTTCAGCTGGGGTACCACCGAGCTGCCCAAGGGCAAGCTCATGGCCAATACCTGGCAGGGTCAGTTCCCTTATCGCAATGCGGCGAAGGATGGTTTTACCGGTACATCACCCGTGGGCTGCTTCCCGGCCAACGGCTTTGGCCTGTTCGATGCCGGCGGCAATGTCTGGGAGCTGACTCGCACGGGCTATCGGCCAGGCCATGACGCACAGCGCGACGCCAAGCTCGACCCCTCAGGCCCGGCCCTGAGTGACAGCTTCGACCCGGCAGACCCCGGCGTGCCGGTGGCGGTAATCAAAGGCGGCTCGCACCTGTGTTCGGCGGACCGCTGCATGCGCTACCGCCCCTCGGCACGCCAGCCGCAGCCGGTGTTCATGACGACCTCGCACGTGGGTTTCAGAACGATTCGGCAATGAATGGCAACGGCGTGGCGGCCGCGTCGATGGCCGCCACCTGCCGGTCGAGGTCGGGCAGCAGGTAGCCGAGGAAGAACCCAACGCTTTCCTGCTTTTCCCGGCGCTGCGCCGCCCCCACTGGCAACGCCTGGATGCAGCGCGCGCTGCGGGCCCAGGCGAAGGCCTGCAGCACCGTTGCGCACAACTGCAGGAAGTCGCCTGCGGCGCGGTACGGAAATTCGGGATCGCCCGCGGTCATCGACAGCACCTTGGCCAGCGCTGCCTCCAGCGTGTCGCACGCACTGCCCAACGCGGTGGCAGCTGCGCCAGCGTCCGCAGCGGCCTCGGTACGCAACTCACTCAACAGCAGGGCGAAACCTTCCCCCCCATCGCCCAATACCTTGCGCAGCATCAGGTCGTTGGCCTGTATTTCGTTGGTGCCTTCGTAGATCATCGCGATGCGGCTGTCGCGCAAGGTCTGCTCGATGGCAAACTCCTGGGTGTAGCCATAGCCACCCAACACCTGCAAGGCCTTGCTTGCCAGGCTGAACCCCTGCTCGGTGAAGGCCGCCTTGACGATGGGGGTCAACAGCGCCGCCAATGTCGCAGCCTTCGCCCGTTGTGCAGGCTCGACGGCGGCGTCGGCGATATCCAGCCACTGGGCCGTCCAGTAGGCCAGCGCGCGCATCCCCTCGGTACGCACCCGCAACTCCAGCAAGACCCGACGCATGGCCGGGTGCAGGTGGATCGGGTCGGCGCCCTGGGCGCCCCCCTTGGCCCGCCCCGGGGCACTCATCTGGCGCCGCTCCAGGGCATAGTCGCGGGCCTGTTGCCAGGCGGCCTCAGCATGCCCCAGCCCTTGCAGGCCAACATGCAGACGCGCGGAATTCATCATCACGAACATCGCCGCCAGGCCGCCATGGGGCTGGCCTATCAACCAGCCCCGGGCCCCCTCCAGGCGTAGTGCACAGGTGGCGCTGCCCCGGATGCCCAGCTTATGTTCCAGGCCGTCGCAGTACAGTGTATTGCGCTGGCCATCCTCCAGCCATTTCGGCACCAGCAACAGCGAGAGCCCGCGGTTGCCGGGCGGCGCATCCGGCAACCGGGCCAACACCAGGTGGAGTATGTCGCGGGTCAGGTCGTGTTCGCCGCCAGAGATGAACAGCTTGTTGCCACTGACCGCGTAGCCACCGTCGCCACCGTCGCCCAGGGGCACGGCGCGGCAGCGCAACAGGCTGAGATCGCTGCCGGCCTGGGGTTCGGTCAGGCACATGGTAGGCAGGGTGGCACCACTGACGATGCCCGGCAGATAGCGCGCCTGCAGCTCGGCGGATGCATGGGCTTTCAGGCACAGGTAGGCACCGTGGGCGATGCCGGTGTACATGGCCCAGCCGTGGTTGCTGCCGAACAGCATCTCTTGCAAGGCCGCCTCCAGCACTAACGGCAGCCCTTGGCCGCCAAGCGCCGGGGCGCATGCCAGCGACGGCCAGCCACCGTCGACATAGGCGCGATAAGCCGCCGGGAATCCGTCCGGGGTGCGTACCTCCCCGCCCTCCATCTGGCAGCCCTGGCGATCGCCCGAACTGTTCAAAGGGGCCAGCACCTGCTCGCAGAAACGGGCCGCCTCTTCCAGTACCTGGGCCGCCAGGTCGAGGTCGACGTCGGCATATGCCGGTAATTGCGCCCAGGCCTGATCGGCCCGCAGCCAGTGTTGCAGGACGAACTGCATGTCGCGCAGGGGCGCCTTCCAGGTCATCGGATACCTCCGGGTCAGGCAACGAAATGAGGGTTTTCGATCAGCAGCGCCATGCCTTGGCCACCGCCGATGCATGCCGCTGCGATGCCATAGCGCAAGTTGCCGTCGCGCAATTGACGGGCCAAGGTGTGGACCAGGCGCAGGCCTGTAGCGGCCAATGGGTGACCAAGGGCGATAGCGCCGCCATGGACATTGAGCTTGTCCACATCGAGTTCGAGCGCCTGGGCCACCGCCAGCACTTGGGCGGCCTGGGCCTCGTTGATTTCCAGGCGGTCGATCTGCTCCAGGCGCAGGCCGCTGCGCTCGAGCAGCAAGGTAATGGCCGGCGCCGGCCCGATGCCCATGAGGCCGGGCGGCACGCCAACAGCCGTGGCCATCAGCAAGCGCGCCAAAGGCGGATGAGTGCAATCGGAGTAGCGCGTGACCAAGGCTGCCGCCGCGCCATCGACCACCGCGCAACTGTTGCCAGCCGTCTGCACGCCACCGGCGTGCACCGGGCGCAGTCGGGCCAGTGCGGCCGCGTCGGTAGGCCGTGGGTGGCTGTCCTGGCTGACCTCACTCACGCCACGCGGCAATGCAATGCCGCGTGGCTGGCAGCCTTCTGCCTCTAGTGCCTGCGCGGTGACGCTGACGATTTCCTCGTCGAACCAGCCCTGCGCCTGGGCTTGCAGGGCCCGCTGATGGCTGCGCAGGGCCCACGCGTCCACCGTTTCACGCGCCAGGCCATAGGCACGGGCCAGGTTTTCCGCAGTACCGATCATGTCCACGCCGGCAGCCGGGTCGTACAGGGCTTCCCAGAGAAAGTCCTTGAACCCGACCGGTGCCCCCAGGCGAAAACCGCCCCGGTGTTCATAGGCCGCGATCGGGTTGCGCGACATCGACTCCGCACCCACGCACAGCACCTGGCGGGCGCCACTGCGCAGCTGTTCACCGGCCTGACGCAACAGTTCAAGGCCCGTGCCACAGATGCGCTGCACCGCCAGTGCCGGTACCGACTGCGGCACGCCACAGTAGAGGCCGACATGGCGTGGCAGCATGTAGGCGTCGAAGCTGGCCTGAGCCATGCTGCCGGCGAGCACACTGTCTACCGCCTGAGGGGCGGCAGCTGCACGTGCCAGCACCGCGCGGCCGGCCTGAATGCCCAGGTCGATGGGCGAGATCGCGGCCAATGCGCCACCCAGGTCGACCCAGGGCGTGCGCACCATCTGGACGATGGCCGTGTCCTCGAAGACGGTGCACAGCCCGGCCGCACTCAAGGCCGCACCTTGGCGTGCAATGCGTCGGGGTCTTCGCCACGGTACAGCGCCTCGACCTGAGCGGCGCGCCGCTGCAGCACGGCGCGCTGATTGATCGAGCCCTTGTCGGTGATTTCACCGGCGTCGATCGACGGCGGCTCGGCCAGCAGCGACAGCCATTCGATACGGCTGGCGTTGCCCTGGGCATCGCGGTTCAAGCGCTCCAGCCAGTCAGCGAACCAACTGCGCACGGTGTCGTTGGCCAGCACCCGCGCATCGCTGGCATCCTCTGCCAGCCCGGCCAGGCGCCGACACTCGGGCAGACGCGGGAACACCAGCAGGCCCAGGCATTCACGGTCCGGCGCGGTGACCACGATGTCCTGTACGTAAGGCGAGCCCTCCAGCACTGCGCGGTTGCGCAGCGGCCCGACACTGACGAATACCCCGGACGAAAGTTTGAAGTCCTCAGCGATACGGCCATCGAACATCAGGCCAAGCTCGGGCTGCCTGGCATCGGCCAGCTTCAACGCGTCGCCCGAACAGTAGAAACCCTCCTCGTCGAACGCCTCGGCGGTCTGCTGCGGCGAGCGCCAGTAGCCCGGCATGATATGCGGGCCACGGAAGCGCGCCTCGAGCTTGTCACCCACCGGCACCAGCTTCACTTCGCAGCCAGGTGCCGGCAGCCCGACATAGCCGGCCATCGACAACGGCCCGGTGGTGAAGGTGCACGATGGCGAGGCTTCGGTCATGCCAAGGCCGGCCATCATGCGGATGCGTTCGCCGCAGTGTTGCTCGGCTATGCGGTCCAGCCGGTCCCAGACGCTTTGCGACAGGCCTGCGGCGGCAAAGAAGAACAGCTTGATGCGGGCAAAGAACACCTCGCGCAGCGCGGGGTCCTGCTCCAGTGCCTTGACCAGTTCCTCCCAGCCCTTGGGTACGGTGAGGTAGGCCGTGGGGGAAATCTCGCGCAGATTGCGCAAGGTCTCGGCAAAGCCTTGCGGGGTCGGCTTGCCGGCGTCGAGGTAGAAACTGCCCCCGTTGTAAAGCACGATGCCGAGGTTGTGGCTACCGCCGAACGTGTGGTTCCACGGCAGCCAGTCCACCAGCACCGGCGGCTCCTCGGCGAACGTCGGAAAAGTCTGCAGAAGCATCTGCTGATTTGCGCACAGCATGCGCTGGGTGGTGATCACCGCCTTGGGCAGCTTGGTCGAGCCCGAGGTGAAGAGGAATTTGGCGATGGTGTCCGGCCCGGTGGCGGCGAAAGCCGCATCGGCCGCCGCCAGGTCACCCGGTTGCAACAGGCTGTCGAAGCTTATATGGGGGCGACCTGCGACCTGGCCACGCACGCTGATCACGCCGACCGAATCGTCCAGCACCGCCTCGAAGGCGCGCTGGAACGGCTGGCTGTCGCTGACGAAGATCACTCCGGGGGTGAGCACCTCGCAGACATGGCGCAACTTGGCGAAGTCTTGCGACAACAGCGCGTAGGCCGGCGACACCGGGCAATAGGCAATACCGGCATACATGGCGCCGAGGGCGATTTGCAGGTGTTCGATGTCGTTGCCGGAAAGCAGCGCCAGCGGGCGCTCGGCACTGAGGCCCAGTCCTAGCAAGTTGGCGGCGATGGTGCGCACATCGGCGAGCATCTGCACGTAGCTGATCGAACGCCAGGCACCGTCTGCCTGGCGTGCCGCGATGAAAGTGGTGTCCGGGCGCACCTGGGCCCAATGCACCAGGCGCTCGAGCAGGCGCGCCGGCAGCGGCGCCAGTGGCTCGACAGGTTGCATGCGCAGCACGTCGTCGACGTGACTGACCTGCACCTGGGGATGCCCGATGGCCACCTGGCGGTAGCGCGGACGTTGGCCAGGGTCGGTCGACCCTGAGCGGGCTTCGTTATTCACGCAGGTTGCTCCTTGTTCTTGTTGTACATCCTGCCGCCGCCCGATATGACGGGGCGGCGGTCATCTTGCCGGAGGTCTGGGCCTGCCGCGGCTAGATGGGATAGTGACGCGGGCCGTGCTGGAGGGTGACCCAGCGCAACTGGGTGAACTGATCGATGGCCGTGCGGCTGCCGAAGCTGCCATAACCGCTGGACTTGACCCCGCCAAACGGCATCTGCGCTTCATCGTGAACGGTCGGGCCGTTGATATGGCAGATACCCGACTCCACCCGTTGGGCCAAGGCCAGGGCGCGGCTGGTGTCGCGGCTGAAAATGGCCGATGACAGACCGAACTCCGAGTCGTTGGCCAGCTGCAGCAAGGCTTCGTCGCCTTCGGCGCGCAGTACCACCGCCACCGGGCCGAAGGACTCCTCGCGGTACAGGCGCATGCTGGCATCGACGTTGTCGAGCAAGGTCGGTTGCAGTATGCTGCCTTCGAGCTGGCCGCCGCTGACCAGGCGCGCGCCCTTGGCCACGGCATCGTCGATCAGTGCCTTGATGCGCTCGCCGGCCGCTGCGCTGACCAGCGAGCCGAGCACCGAGGTGCTGGCTTGCGGATCACCTGCACGCAGCCCGGCGATCTTCACCGCCAGCTTGTCGACGAAAGCGTCGGCAATACAGCTGTCCACCACAAGGCGCTCGGTGGACATGCAGATCTGCCCCTGGTTGAAGTAGGCACCGAAGGCCGCCGCTTCGACCGTGGCGTCCAGGTCGGCATCGTCGAGCACCAGCAAAGGTGCCTTGCCGCCCAGTTCGAGCAGGGCCGGCTTGAGATGGCGGGCCGCCAGTTCGCCGACGATGCGCCCGACGTGCGTCGAACCGGTGAAGTTGACCCGGCGTACCGCAGGGTTGGCGATCAGCCGCTCGACGATGGCCGGGGCATCCTGCGGCGCATTGCTGATGACATTGACCACGCCGTCGCCGATGCCTGCATCGTGCAGCACCTGGCCGATCAGCCGATGCACCGCCGGGCTCAGCTCCGAGGCCTTGAGCACCACGGTGTTGCCGCAGGCCAGCGGCATGGCAATGGCACGCGTGGCCAGTATCACCGGGGCGTTCCACGGTGCGATGCCCAACACCACGCCGCAGGGCGCGCGCAGGGCCATTGCGAAGCTGCCGGGAACGTCCGAGGGGATCACTTCACCGGTGATCTGCGTGGTCATGGCTGCAGCCTCGCGCAGCATGTTGGCGGCCAACTTCACGTTGAAGCCATACCAGTTGGCCATGGCCCCGGTTTCACCGGCGGCGGCGATGAACTCGGCGGCCCTCGCCTGCAACAGATCAGCGCCTGCCAGCAAGCGGCTGCGCCGCTCGCCCGGTGCCAGGGCGGCCCAGGCCGGAAACGCCGCGCTGGCAGCAGCCACCGCGGCATCGGCATCGGCCAGTGTGGCGGCGGCAGCCTGCGACACCACCTCGCCAGTCACCGGGTTACAGCGCTCGAAGGTTCGTCCATCGCTGGCGGGGCGCGACTGCCCGCCAATCAGCAAAGGCACCTGCAACATGCTCATTCCTCTTGTTGTCGTTATAGAGAAATACCCGCGGGCTTTGGCGCGGCACACCGCCGCCCGCGGTGCGACTCAGCGCTTGTAGGCCTGCAGGCCTGGCTTGATGCTCTTGTCGTCGAGGAACTGCTTCATGCCCTGCTCGCGGCCGCCGGTAGTGTCCAGCAGGCGCGACTGGTCGAGCTTGGCGTAGAGGTAGTCCTCGTTCTGTTCCCAGGTCAGCTCGCGGCAACGCTTGAAGCCATTCTTCGCGGCACGCAGCACCACCGGGTTCTTTTCCAGCAGGTTCAGCGCCAACTCGCGGGTGGTTTCACGCAGCTCGGCCAGCGGCACACTGTCGTTCACCAGGCCCATCTCGGCAGCCTTGCGACCATCGAAGGTCTTGCCGGTCATGATGTAGTACAGCGACTGACGATGGCCAACGGTATCGGCCATGGCCTTGCTGACCAGGTTACCAGGCGGGATGCCCCAGTTGATTTCCGACAGGCCGAAGGTCGCTTCGTTGGCGCAGATCGCCAGGTCGCATGCCACCAGTGGGCTGAAGCCGCCGCCGAAGCACCAGCCGTTGACCATGGCGATGGTCGGTTTGGCATACAGACGCAGCAACTTCCATTGCCATTGCGAGGCTTCGCGACGAATCTTTTCCTGGAGGATTTCCGGGCCGGCGTCCACCTCGCGGAAGTACTCCTTCAGGTCCATGCCGGCGGTCCAGGACTCGCCGGCACCGGTCAATACCAGCACGCCAGCGTCAGCGTCCTGCTCGAGGGTTTCCAGCACGTCGACCATTTCCCGGTTCAGGGTGGGGCTCATGGCATTGCGTTTTTCCGGGCGATTGAGGGTCACCCAGGCGATGCCCGTTTCCAGTTCGACCTTCACGGTGGTCCAGCGGCCTTCGTATTTGCTCATGGTTCTGCACTCTTGTTGTTCGAGGTGATGGGGCCACGCTAACGGGTCAAAATAGTTATGTCAATTAACCATTAACAATTTTATCTTTGTCCTGGGGTTAGGCGCGCTGCCTTTTTCCAGAACCTCTCTAGCCGAATCGCATAAGGACAGGCAAAATAGGTAACTTTATTACCCATGATCGAGGAGCATGAACCCTGATGGCTAGGTCTGCCCGTAGTACCGAAGACGCTTGCGTGGCTGCTCCTGTGGGAGAAGGGGTGCTTGAAGACTTGATCGGCTACGCCTTGCGACGCGCGCAATTGAAGCTGTTTCAGAACCTTATTGCCCGGCTCTCGGCCCATGACCTGCGCCCGGCCCAATTTTCCGCCCTGGCGATCATCGACCAGAACCCCGGGCTGATGCAGGCCGACCTGGCGCGTGCGTTGGCAATCGAACCCCCGCAAGTCGTGCCAATGCTGAACAAACTGGAAGAGCGCGCGCTGGCCGTGCGCGTGCGGTGCAAACCGGACAAGCGCTCGTATGGGATTTTCCTGAGCAAATCGGGCGAGGCCCTGTTGAAGGAGTTGAAGCACATCGCCGCCGACAGCGATCACCAGGCGACATCCAACCTCTCGGATGACGAAAGGACTGAACTGTTGAGGTTATTGAAGAAAATCTACCGGGACTGACTCAGTCAACCCAGCGTGGTGAAATCCGATCGACCTGTTGCGCCTCTTTGACGTCCCAAGAAAGCACCTTGGCAAATCAACCCAGAGGCGAGGTACTCATGAACGACCGCATCATCGCGTTTTTCACCGAAACCACCGTATTCGGCATCTCCATTCTCAATCTGCTGGTGGCGCTGACAGTCGCCACCTTGGTCTTCCTGGTCGCCCGTGCCGCCATCAGTTTCCTGATGCGCCGGCTACGGCGCTGGTCCGAACACGAAGGCCCACTGAGCCAGATAATGGCCAAGGTGCTTTCCGGCACCAGCAACTTTCTGTTGTTGCTGGCCTCCTTGCTGGTGGGCCTGAGCATGCTCGACCTGCCCGAGCGCTGGCTGACCAGGGTCAGCAGCCTGTGGTTCGTGGTCGCGGCCTTGCAGATTGGCCTGTGGGCCAACCGCGCGATCGGCCTGGGCCTGAGTCGCTACTTCGCCCGCCACCGTACCGATGGCCTGAACCAGGGCAGCGCACTGGCAACCCTTTCAGCCTGGGGCGCGCGGGTCCTGTTGTGGTCAGTCGTAGTGCTGGCGATGCTGTCGAACCTGGGGGTAAACATCACCGCCTTCGTCGCCAGCCTTGGCGTGGGCGGCATCGCGGTGGCGCTGGCTGTGCAGAATATCCTTGGCGACCTGTTCGCTTCGTTGTCGATCGCCGTGGACAAGCCGTTCGAGATCGGTGACTTCATCGTCATCGGGCCCCTGGCGGGCACCGTTGAGCACGTCGGCCTCAAAACCACACGCATCCGCAGCCTCGGCGGCGAACAGATCGTCATGGCCAACGCCAGCATGATCAGCAGCACCATCCAGAATTACAAGCGCCTGCAAGAGCGTCGCATCGTGTTCGAGTTCGGGCTTTCCTACGACACGCCCACCGAGGCCGTGAAGAAAGCGCCAGCCATCGTAGAAGACGCCATCAAGGCCCAGGAGCAGGCGCGTTTCGATCGCGCTCACCTGCGCGGCTTCGGCAAAGAGGCGCTGGAGTTCGAGTGTGTCTACATCGTCCAGGACCCAGGCTACAACCTTTACATGGACATTCAGCAGGCGATCAACTTCAGGCTGCTGGAGCGGTTCTCGCAAATCGGCGCCAAGTTCGCCGTGCCGGTGCGCGCGATCAAGGTCACGGCATTGCCAGAGGCCTCCGGCCCGCATGGCCAGGCTCGCGAAGGCCTGAGCATCAGGGGCGCTTGATGCTGGCAACCTGCCCGGCTCGCCAGATAGGTGCACCGCAGGGCGTGCACATGCGCACGCCCTGCCCGCGCTGAAACGCTATTTCAGCGCCGCGGTGAAGCTGTCTTTCAGCACCTCGAGAAGGAAGTCCGCATTGGCCCGGCTGAAAATCATCGAAGGGCGCATTTTCAGCACGTTGTCATGCGGGCCTTCGGTGCCGATCAACACGCCGCGCTCCCGGGCACCATCAGCCACTTTTCTGGCCAGGGCCGTGGCTGGCGCCTTCGACTTGCGGTCGGTGACCAGCACGATGCCGAGGAACAGGCCCAACCCGCGCACATCGCCAATCACGTCGAATTGCTGCTGAAGCTTGCGCAAACCCTCGAGCAGGTAATGGCCGACACTCAAGGCGTTTTCTTTCAACTGGTCGCGCTCGATTGCATCGAGTACCGCCAGGCCTACCGCGCAGGACACCGGGTTACCGGCGAAGGTATTGAAATACTCCATGCCGTTGTTAAAAGCATCGGCGACCTCGCGCGTGGTCACTACCGCCGACATCGGGTGGCCGTTACCAATGGGTTTGCCCATGCTGACGGCATCCGGGACCACGCCCTGGGTCTCGAATGCCCACCAGTGGCTGCCGACCCGGCCAAACCCGACCTGAACCTCATCGGCCAGGCACAGCCCACCTTCGGCTCGCACCATGGCATACACCTCCTCGAGGTAGTGTTCGGGCAAAAACACCTGCCCCGCCACGCTCGGGATCGACTCGGCAATGAAAAACCCGGGGCGCTTGCCTGCCTTGCGCATGGCATCCAGCTGCTCTGCCACCGACTCGGCAAAGCGCTTGCCGTGCGCTTCCACGGGCCAGTGCTCGGGGGCGTAGTAGCTGTCCGGAACCACGGCCTCGTAAACATGCGCCGCCCTGCCCTTGCCCGCCTTGCGCTTGTACTTGTAAGGGCTCAGATCGATCAGTTCCTGAGTGGTGCCGTGGTAGGCCCAGTCCAGCACGATCGCCTGATCACTGCCTGTGTAGTTGCGCGCCATACGCAGCATCAGGCTGTTGGCCTCACTCCCCGAGCAGCCAAAGGACGCTACGCAAAGGCCCTTTGGCAAAGTGCCGGTCAGGCGTTCGGCGTATTCGACGATGTTGTCGTGCAGGTAGCGGGTATTGGTGTTGAGCAGCGCAGCCTGGCGGGTCAAGGCTTCGACCACGTCGGGATGACTGTGGCCCAGGTGGCACACGTTGTTGAAGCAGTCCAGGTAGGCCCGCCCGAAGTTGTCGATCAGCCATACGCCATCACCGCGCACGAACTTGATCGCATCGGTGTACGAAATGGACAGGTTAGGGAGCAGCAGTTCCTTGCGCCTGGTAATGATCTGGGCCTTGGTCATCCCCTGCTGGCTGTAGGTCTCTGGCGGGATACCGGCCAGGGCCGAGGCATCGGGGAACAGGTCGGCCCACGCTTCGCGGTACGCTGGCTCACCCACGCCAATGACCTCGCACGCGCGCAACTGGGTATCGGTGACCAACTGCAGATGCAGGTGGGGGACCCAGCCGCCGTTCTCGTGATCGCTGCCCATGTAACCGACCAGGTCGCCGGCTTCGAGCTGGTCACCGGCCTTCAAACGGCTGAGCGCCTCGTGGGCCATGTGCCCCCACAGTGTCAGAAATGGCGGGCAACCGGGCGGGGTGTGCTCAAGCATCACCAGGCCGCCATAACCCAGCGAGTCTGGCTCGACCTCGACGCTTCTGACGGTGCCGGCAATCGGTGCGTACAGCGGCGTACCTGCTGGCATCAGCAAATCTACTCCCACATGCAGGGTCCGGTGCTGCCCCTTGATGAAGCGAGACTCAAAGGCGCTGTCGGTATAGACGGCACGTACCTCGCCCCATGGCCCGATGCCCAGCGGGGCCTTGTGCGCGGCAGAGAATTCATTCCACCACCGCGTCGCATCTGCAGGGCGCTGCTGGGCCGAGGCAATGGTCATCTCATGGCTGGCATCGCCAAACGGCGCGATGACCTTGTCGAGAATGGCGGCTGACGGGCGCACCAGGTCGGCAAACGACTTGTGGTTGTCGGCAATCCAGCGGCGGACTTCCCCCGCACCTTCGATGGCATCGAAACCACAGGCCTTGCGCAAAATGCCGGTGGCCAACCGTGGGTTCATCGAATCGAGCTGTTCCAGTAGACGCCAGGCAGGCGCTTCACTGATCGCCAGGTAGGGGTTGTCGTCTGTCTGATCCTGCCGGGAAGCGGAGAACGTCACGCTGATGACCAAGCGCATGGCAATCAGGTTGAACAACACATCAAGTTCTTGCGCTTGCAACGGGTACTTTTCGTGGAAGCCGGCCACCAGCGCAGCAGCAGCACCGATCGGGTCGTCCATGTCGAGAATGGCGTACGCGCTGGCGATCGCGACCTCGGCAATCAGAACGGTGTGCACGGCATCGCCAAAATCGATGAAGCCAGTCACGCTATGGGGCGTTTCGGCATCGACCAGGATGTTCCAGTCGTTGGCATCGTTGTGGATCACCTGGGCCCGAAGGGAAGCCAGCTTAGGCTGTACAGTCTGTTCGAACCGGGCGATGAAGCGCTCGGCAACGGCCCGGCGATCAGGGTCCTTGATGCAGTGCAGCCGCGAACGGGAGCGCGCAGCATGGCGTAAGTCCCAGTCCAGGTCGCGGACTGCGCCCGGGTGCATGAAGCCCTGCAGGGCACGGTCAAGTTCACCGAGTGCCTGGCCGAAGTTTCTCATCAGCGCCAGGGAGCGTCTGGCCTTGGCAAGTGGCGTGCCGGCCAGCCAGCTGACCAGGCGCACAGCGTGCTGTTCACCGGTGCTGCTGGCCACAGACGGCAGGTAGTCGCCCGTCACGCTGGCCCGCAGGTGTGGCACGCCCAAATGCGCGCCATGCACGGCCAGGTGGTCGAGTAGCGCGGTTTGAAACTCGCTTTCTACCCTGGGCTCGCTGGCATTGACGATTTTCAGTATCCAGCCTGCATCTACGCCAGTCTCCAGGCGATAATTGCGATCACGCTCCCCATCCAGGGGCGTTACAGTGCCGGTGACATTGAAGAAATCTTTTGCAAGGCCCTCTGCATCGCTTGCCGAAAACCGAGGTGCCGGGTGGGAAAGGTCTGTCATATCATCAGGTTCCGAGCGCGCTGATTGTTTTTCAATAGCTTGTCATGCGCCGCCGAAACGGACACCCTGCATACGGTCGGGCGCAACAGGCATTATGCCGGTTCCGGCCGGCATAATGACGGCAAGCTTATCAAGGGGCTGCAATGCGTGACCTGGACGCTAAAGATCGCGAGATTCTTGAGGTACTTTCGAAGGACGCGCGTATTGCGCTCAAGGCGTTAGCCGGCCGCATAGGCCTTTCCCGAAGTGCCACCACCGAGCGTGTCGCCAACCTTGAACACAGCGGGGTCATTCGCGGTTATCGCGCTGACATCGGCGAAATAGACGCCAACGTGATACGCGCGATCTTGCTGGTGACGTTGCAGCGCACGCCTGCCATGGGGCTGCTCGACCAGTTGGCAACGGACGCGCGCGTACGGCGGGTTTCGTCGGTGAGCGGTCAGCTCGACCTGGTGGTTGAAGTGGAGACCCGAACGATCGACGACCTCAACCAGGTACGTGACAACGTGGCACGTCACGAATCAGTGGATGACATTACCACGTCGGTAGTCCTGCGCCGTGATATCGACCGCCAGGGCGCCTGATACCTGCAGAGGCAGTAGACAGGCCGTACTCACCCAGGCCTCACAGGTGTCGAAGCACGCCCTGAATCTCGCCTACGACCTGTCGCGTTGCCTCGTCGACGGTCCCTTCATTACGGCACAGCACCCAGCCTTGTTCTGCAACCGCACGCTCGAACGCCTCGGTACAGGCAACCTGTTCATCCAGGTTATGGATCACCGTACTGCCCAACCCACGCGTGCGCGCCGCGGCCCTCGCCCATGAGGTTTCAGGCGTTGTGACAACCCCGACATGCAAATCGGGCACTTGCACGTTTCGTTCGAGGTTCAGGCGCAGGATCTTGTCAAACGGCACTGTGCGGCGAAACGCAGCGTCAGAGGGGTACCAGCGATCAATCAGGATGATGCTGTCAGCGGGCTGCCTGGGCAGTACATGTCGGGAAATCCAGGCGCGGCTTTCAGCGAAGCGCTCGCAAACCTTGAACTCAAGGTCCTGGCAAGGGCTTCTGGAAAGCTGGTTGACCAGGGCCATGGTCTCGCCCCGATGAGGATCATTCTTTCTTTCGCAAAGGCGGATCACCTTGTTCCCGTCCAGCCGTAACGCTTGAGTGACGGCCTCCAGCAGCGTGGTCTTGCCGGTACCCTTGGGCCCATCGATGGAAATAAACAGCGGGCGGTTCATCTTGCAATACCAGTTGGCTCAAGCGCGGGATAAGACCATTGATCGTAGCTGCCTTCAAGCGATTCTCGACGGGAGTACATCCGTACTCCACGCTGTGATCAAAGCATTGCCTTGGGAATGGACCGGCATTGCCCGACCCGCCATCCCCAAGGCGTGCAATGCCTGCTAGGCTGACGGACGATGGCGGACCTGCAGCCCGCCTCCCCTTACCCACAGGCACGGGCCAATGACCTACAACCCCCACGTTAACCTGACCAACTGCGACCGGGAGCCCATCCAGATTCCCGGGAGCATCCAGCCCCATGGCTGCCTGCTGGCCTGTGATGCCTCGGCGACCGTGGTGCTGCGCCATTCGGTCAACGCCCCACAGATGCTGGGTGTAGCAAACGATATCAATGGTCAGAAACTGCACGCGGTGCTGGGTGACGAGGTCACGCATACGCTTCGCAACGCACTTGCCCGTACCCGGGATGCCTCGCGTCCCGCGCTCAGTTTCGGCGTGACGCTGCCCAACGGCGCGGCCGTCGACATCGCTGTCCACTTGTACAAAGGCACGGCAATCCTCGAATTCGAGCCCGCCGGGGCGAGCATCGCCGAACCGATCGAGCTGGCCCGCACACTGATTGCCCAACTGCGCGAAATCGACCAGACCCACAAGCTGTTCCGCGACGCCGCCCGCTTTGTCAGGGCGGTGCTCGGTTACGACCGGGTGATGATCTACCAGCTAGGAGCCGACGGTGCCGGCAAGGTGGTTGCCGAGTCCAAGCGTAGCGACCTCGAAAGCTTCATGGGCCAGTACTTCCCTGCCTCCGATATCCCCCAGCAGGCCCGCGCGCTCTACCTGCGCAACCCGATCCGGGTAATCTCCGACGCCCAGTTCAATACGGTCGCCATCAACCCGGTGCTCGACCCCTCGGGCGAACCGCTCGACCTGTCCTACGCGCACCTGCGCAGCGTCTCGCCGATCCATTGCGAATACCTGTGCAACATGGGCGTGGGCGCCTCGATGTCGATTTCCGTCATCGTCAATGGCGAGCTGTGGGGAATGATTGCCTGCCATCACTACGCACCGCGCACGCTGGCCATGGGGCAACGTGTGGCCGCCGAGATGTTCGGTGAGTTCTTCTCCCTGCATATCGAGACCCTGCGTAGCCGGCAAAAACTCGAAGCCGCCGTGCGCATCCACAAAGCCCTGGACAGCCTGCTGCGCGACGCCAACCAGGCGGCGGACATTGATGGGTTCTTCCACGCACGCCTGCCCCGGTTGATGTCGCTGATTCCCTGCGACGGCATCGGCATGTCGCTGCTAGGCCGCTGGTCGTGCGCAGGGCTGGCGCCGCCCCAAACGGCCGTGCCTGATCTGCTGCGCCTGGCAGACATGGTCAGCGAAGGCCGAATCTGGGCGTCCAATCGCCTGTCGACGGTGCTTCCGTCGGCCCAGGCGTATTTTAATGATGTGTCTGGTGTGCTGATTATTCCGATGTCGCAACACCCAAGGGATTACTTGATCTTCTTCCGCAAGGAGGTGGTCGAGACACTCGATTGGGCCGGGGACCCGAACAAGACCTATGACAGCGGCGCGTTGGGCGACCGCCTGACGCCCCGCAAGAGCTTCGCCATCTGGAAAGAAACCGTTCACCAGCAGTCGCTACCCTGGACCGAGCAGGACCGCCAGTTTGGCGATGCCATCCGCACCGCTATCGTCGAGGTGGTGCTGCACAACAGCGAACTGCTCGCCAGTGAACGCGCCAAAGCCGACGTGCGCCAGCGCATGCTCAACGAAGAGCTCAACCACAGGGTCAAGAACATCCTGTCGCTGATTGGTGCACTGGTTGCCCATCCGACCCCGGAGAGCCAGACGCTGCAGGACTATGTGGCAACGCTCAAAGGGCGTATCCAGGCCTTGTCGTTGGCCCATGACCAGGTGGTGCGCGGTGACGGTGGCGGGCGCCTGGCGAAGCTGCTGGAGGCCGAGCTTTCTCCCTATCGCACGGCTGCCGACGTGATCGAGTTGCAGGGCCCGAACGTCATCCTCGATGCGCGCGCGTACTCGGTCATGGCCCTGGTGCTGCATGAACTGGCCACCAACGCGGCCAAGTATGGTGCGCTATCGCGGGCTGGCGGCAAGCTTTCGGTGAGCTGGGCAATCGACGCCAGCAACGCCTGTGCCATCAGTTGGCGGGAAATGGGTGGGCCAACGGTACGCCCGCCCAGCCGCAGCGGCTTCGGCACGGTGCTGATCGACCGCAGCATCCCGTTCGACCTGGGTGGCACCAGCGCGGTGGAATATCACCCCGAAGGCCTGCAAGGCTTTTTCAGAATCCCGGCCAAGCACCTTTCCGTAGCCGAAGCGGCAGAAACCGCTCTCCCGGCCACGCCTCTGGCCCGTGCGAACGGTGCGTTTGCAGCGCGCTCGGGCTTGTGTGTGCTGATACTCGAGGATCAACTGGTGATTGCGGTAGGCCTGGAGCAAATTCTCAACGATGCGCAAATCAAGGACGTGATCACCGCCAGCTCCGAGGACCAAGCCATGCAACTGCTTGGCAGCCACAAGCCGGACGCGGCAATACTGGATGTCAACCTGGGCACCGGAACCTCCATTTCCGTAGCGGATGAGCTGGTTCGCCGGCAGGTTCCGTTCCTCTTTGCCACCGGCTATGGCGACGGCATCAGCATTCCCGAGCACTTGCAGCATGTGCCCGTCGCGCGCAAGCCTTATGACGCCAATGCCATTCTGGCCAGCCTGCAAAGCCTGCTTGAGCTGGGGTGAATGGGATACTGAAGCAGCCTTGTATTGCGAAAAGGCCCGTAAAGCCGACACATTACCGTCAGCTATACGGGCCTCTTTGCAGCACCAGGCCGCGCCGGCAAAAAGACGGCGCCGGCCTGTCAGGGCTTACACCGCCAGGGCGCGCTCACGCAGCTCGCTGTTGAGGATGCGGTCGTTCTCGCTGTAATCGACCGGGCAGTCGATCACGTGCACACC